>CBFGZI010000167.1:0-6735 GCA_965653225.1 uncultured Propionibacteriales bacterium
CGGCGCTGGCGGGAGGCGCGGCCGCGCTGCGGGTGCCCGGGCCGGCGGGCTCCCGGCTCGGGGCCGTGCTCGACGCCGCGCCTCCGGGAGCCACGGCGCCCCGGGCCAGCGGCTCCGTGCCCACGAGCGGCCGGGCCACGGCGACGCCCTCGTTGCTGCTCGCCTCGGCGTTCGCCGGACTCGGCGTGGCGGTCCTGGTGGGCGGGCCGGCCGGAGCGGTCGCAGGCCTCGTGGCGGCGGCAGCCGCGGTCGCGGTGCTGCGACGGCTCGAGCCACGCGCACTGCGAGTGCACCGCGAGCGGCTCGTGGCCGACCTGCCCACCGCAGTCGACCTGCTCGCCGCCTGCCTGGCGTCCGGACGTCCGCCGGCTGCAGCGCTCACAGCGGTCGTCGAAGCCGTGGGCGGTCCGCTAGCCGGCGAGCTCGGCGTCGTCGCGGTGCGCCTGCACCTCGGAGCCGACCCGGTGACGGTGTGGCGAGACCTCGGCTGCCAGACAGGTCCGCTCGCAGCGCTCGCCCGCACCATGGCCCGCTCACTCGACACCGGCGCGCCGATGGCCGACGGCCTGCGGCTGCTTGCGGCCGACCTCCGGCGCGCGCACCGGGCCGCCGTCGAACGGAAGGCCCGCGGCGTCGGCGTTCGCGCCGCCGCCCCGCTCGGACTGTGCTTCCTGCCCGCCTTCGTGCTGGTCGGCATCGTGCCCTCGGTGGTCAGCGCGTTCACCGCGATGTCGCTGTGGTGACCGGCTTGCAGCCGCTCAGGTCCGGCTCCCCGAGCCGGTTTGCGTCCCCAGGTGACCGGCATCCGCCGGCTGTCCCCAGCGCCCTTCTCGGCGCTGCCCACACGTCCGCCGCCGGGCCAGGCTGCTCTTCGAATCCCACAGCCCCGCACGGGGCGCCGAACGAAAGGTGACGGCCAATGACGAAGCAGTCGAAGCTGTCCAAGCTGTCGAAGCTGCGCAGGACCCGCGACGAGCGCGGGATGACCACGGCGGAGTACGCCGTCGGCACGGTGGCCAGCTGCGGGTTCGCCGGCGTGCTGGTGAAGCTGCTGACCGAGCCCTGGGTGCAGGACCTGCTGAAGAACCTGTTCGAGTCCACGATCGGCCGCTACTTCTGACCGGCCCCTCGACCGACTGACCGACGACTAGGGCCGGGCCCGGTCGACCGCGACTCCCGGGCCCGGCCCAGCAAACCGAAACCAGCGAAGCGACACAGCAAGACCAGAACCAGCGAAAGGACACCCGCATGGCCGTCCCTCAGGGCCGCCGGTCCGAGCGCGGCATGGTCACGGCGGAGTACGCCGTGGGCACCATCGCCGCCTGCAGCATCGCCGGGGTCTGCCTGTACCCCATCCTCACCTCGCCCTGGATGCGCGAGCTGCTCCTCACCCTGGTGCGCAACGCGCTGGAGCTGTGGTGGTGACGCGACGTCGTGGCAGCAGGGGTTCGGTCACCGCGGAGACAGCGGTGCTCCTGCCCGCGCTGGTGGTCGTCGCCGCCGCCCTGGCGTGGCTGGTCGGTCTGGGCGTGGCACAGGTGCAGTGCGTCGACGCCGCCCGCGACGCGGCCCGGGCGCTCGCCCGCGCCGAGCCGACCGCGATCGCGACCGAGCTTGCGCGGCAGTCCGCGCCGGACGGTGCACACGTGAGCGTCGCGCAGGACGGAGGCCTGGTGCAGGTGGAGGTCACCTACCGGGCGACACCACCGGGAGCGTTGCTCGACACCGTCGGCGCTCTCGACCTGCGGGCCACCGCCTCGACCCCGGCGGAGGTCACCGATGGCGGCCTGCCGTAGGCGACGCGGCCAGGGCGGCAGCGCCACGATCTACGTGCTGTCGCTGGTCGTGCTGCTGCTCGCAGGCACTGTGGGGGTGGCCGGGTTCGCCGGGCTGGCCACGGCCAAGCACCGCGCGACCACTGCCGCCGACCTGGCGGCGCTGGCGGCGGCGTCCACGCCCGCCGACGGGTGCTCGGCGGCCACCGAGACCGCCGAGCACAACGGTGCCCGGCTGACGTCGTGCCGCCGGGAGGGCCATGACGTGACGGTGACGGTGGCCATCGTCGCCCGCGCACCGTTCGGCCTGCGGCCGACGGTCACGGCCATGGCGCGTGCCGGGCCTCGGTAAGGATGCGCCGGTCATCAGGCCGGCTGCGTCAGCGGCTGTGCCGGCCGGGGTCGTCCGTCGTGTCGCCGGTGCCGCCGACGTCGGTGGTGGTGTCCGTGGTCCCCGAGGTCCCGGCCCCACCTGCCGTGCTGGGTGTGGTGCTGGGTGTGGCTCCGGGTGCGGTGCCGGGTGTGGCGCTGGGAGCTGTGGCCGGCGGCGGCTCACCGGTCCCGGCCGCGGCCGTCCCGGTGGTGTCACCGGTGGTCTCCCCGGTCGCTCCCGGCGCGGTGGTGCCCGCAGCCGCGGGCTCGGCACCGCCCTCGCGGCCGCGGCGCTCCTGCTCGGCCACCACCGCGCGAGCCTCCTTGAGCTCGCGGCGGTGCCGCAGCGACCGGCGCAGGCCCGACCGCAGCATCTCCAGGCCGGAGACGAAGATCAGCACGGTCGCGGCACCCATGAGGAAGACGCCCATCGCCGACATCGAGATGTGGGCACCGCCTATGGCCAGTGTCGTGTCCGCGTCCGCGCCCGCCAGCAGGCCGATCAGCAGCAGCACGACGGCGACGATGATCAGCAGCACGCCGATGACGGTCATTGGGTTCCCTTTCCGGCCAGCAGCGCATCGAGCACGAGCACCGCACCTCGCTTGTCGAGCGGGTTGTTGGCGTTCCCGCACTTGGGCGACTGTACGCACGACGGGCAGCCGTCGTCACAGTCACACGAGGCGATCGCGTCACGTGTCATCGTCAGCCACTCGACCGCGTCGGTGAACCCGCGTTCGGCGAAGCCGGCACCACCGGGATGACCGTCGTACACGAACACCGTCATCGCCCCGGTGTCCTCGTGCACTGCGGTGGACACACCGCCGATGTCCCAGCGGTCGCAGGTGGCGACCAGCGGCAGCAGACCGATCGAGGCGTGCTCGGCGGCGTGCGCCGCCCCGGGGACGTCGGCCGGTGCGAGACCGGTCTCGTCCAACTGACGATCACTCAACGTCCACCAGACCGCCTTGGTCTGCAGGTTCCTCGGCGGCAGGTCGAGCGGCTCCTCGCCGAGCACCTCACCGGTGACGAGCCGCCGGCGCAGGAAGGCCACCACGTGGCTGGTCACCTCGACCGAGCCGAAGCACAGTCGCGCCGAGCCCCACTGCTGCTCGCTGTCGGTGCTCAGGATGCGGATGTCGGTCTGCTCGCGGGCGGTCGTGCTGAAGTCGGGCTCGGCGCGCTCGACCAGTGCCGCGCTCTCCTCCAGGTCCAGCTCGCGCACCAGGTAGGACACACCCTGGTGCACGTAGACCGCACCGGGATGCACCGTCGAGTGGCTGGCGGCCTCGTCGACGGTGCCGAGCATGCGCCCCGTTCCCTGCTCGACGACCCGCACCTGCGTGCCGCCGCTCGACCGGATGTCGGCGAGGTCGCTGGCCCGTTCGCGGCGGGTCCAGAACCACCCGCGCGGACGCCGCCGCAGCATGCCGGCCTCGGTGAGCGCCTCGACCGCCTCCGCGGTCCCCTCGCCGAACAGGGCGAAGTCGTCCTCGGTCAACGGCAGCTCAGCGGCCGCCGAGCACAGGTGCGGGCCGAGCACGTAGGGGTTGGCCGGGTCGAACACCGTCGCCTCGACCGGACGGCCGAGCAGCGCCTGCGGATGGTGCACCAGATAGGTGTCCAGCGGGTCGTCGCGCGCCACCAGCACACCGACCGCGCCCTGCCGGTCACGGCCGGCGCGTCCCACCTGCTGCCACATCGCCGCGCGCGTACCGGGGAACCCGGCCATCAGCACCGCGTCGAGGCCGGAGATGTCGATCCCCAGCTCGAGCGCGTTGGTGGCCGACAGCGCGAGCAGCGAGCCGTTCTTCAGCCTGCGCTCGAGCTCGCGGCGCTCCTCGGGCAGGTAGCCGCCCCGGTACGCCGCCACCCTGCGCGACAGCTCCGGGTCGACGCGCGCGACGTGGTCCTTCGTGGTCAGCGCGACCGTCTCCGAGCCCCGCCGGGACCGCACGAACGCCAGCGTGCGTACGTCGTCGACCACCAGGTCGGCGAGCAGGTCGGCGACCTCCGCCGTGGCGGTTCGGCGTACGGGCGCGCCGTTCTCGCCCGAGAGCCGGGTCAGCGGCGGCTCCCAGAGGGCGAGCGCGGTCTCGCCGCGCGGCGAACCGTCCTCGGTCACCGCCTCGACCGGGGCGCCCACCAGGCGGGCCGCCGCCTTCTCCGGCTCGGCGACGGTCGCCGACGACAGCACGAACGTCGGGTCGGACCCGTAGTGACGGCACAGCCGCCGCAGCCGGCGCAGCACCTGGGCGACGTGCGAGCCGAACACCCCGCGGTAGTGGTGACACTCGTCGACCACCACGAACTGCAGCGCGGACAGGAACTGCGCCCACCGCGCGTGTCCGGGCAGCAGGGTGCGGTGCAGCATGTCGGGGTTGGTGAGCACGTAGTGCGCGTGCTCGCGCGCCCAGTCGCGCTCCTCGCGGCCGCAGTCTCCGTCGTACGTCGTGACCCGCAGCCCGGGAAGCTCCAGCTCGCACAGCAACGTCAGCTGGTCCTGCGCCAGCGCCTTGGTCGGCGACAGGTAGAGGACCGTCGCCGACCGGCGGGTCGCCGAACGCCCGCACGAGGCCTGCGCGGACTCCGACAACGCGGTGAGCGCCGGCAGCAGGTAGCCCAGGGTCTTGCCCGACGCGGTGCCGGTCGAGAGCACCACGTTGCGCCCGGCCCGGGCGTGCTCGGCAGCGCATACCTGGTGCGACCACAGCTCCGTCACTCCGCGTCGACCGAACGCGTCCCGGACGTCGGGATGCACCCACGCCGGCCACGGCCGGGTGCACGCCTCGCGAGCAGGCACCTTTTCCACGTGGGTAAGGCGTTCCGCGCGCCCGGACGTCTGCGTGAGACGATGCATGATCGTCGCGGGGTCACGCTCCGTGTGCGACCTGGCCATCGCTGGGGTCGTGGGCGTCGTGGCCTCGGGCGGGGACGCGGAATCGGTGGTCGTCATGGTTGGTCTCAGTCTTGCACCTAACCTCGACGCTCCGGTCGTGGTTGAATGCCAAGTAATCACTCTCCAAGGGGACGAAGGGAGCTTCGGTGGACCTGTCGCTGGACACCCGCGAGCAAGGCGGTTGCACGGTCATCGAGGTTGGTGGCGAGATCGACGTCTACACAGCGCCCAAGCTGCGTGAATGCATCGTCGACCTCGTGAACCGGGGCAACTACCACCTCGTCGTGGACATGGAGGACGTGGAGTTCCTCGACTCCACCGGGCTCGGCGTACTCGTCGGCGGGCTCAAGCGCGTACGCGCGCACGACGGTTCCCTGCGCCTGGTGTGCACCCAGGAGCGGCTGCTCAAGATCTTCCGGATCACCGGACTCACCAAGGTCTTCGCGATCTACGACACGGTCGACGCGGCTGTGAGCGACCAGCCCTCCTGAATGGCGAAGGTCCAGCTGGAGGTAGGACAGGACCCGGCCCAGGTCCGTCTGGTGCGCCTGGTGTCGGCAGCGGTGGCCCGCATGGCCGGGCTGGGGGACGAGGCCCTCGACGAGGTCCGTCTCGGCGTGAGCGAGGCCTGCGGTCTGGCCATCGACGCGCTCGACGCCGCGGGGAGCGACGCGCCGATGTCACTGGAGTTCGACGACGCCACCGGCCTGAAGGTGACGGTACGGACACCTGCCGCGCTCCCGGCGCGGCACCAGGTCCCGGTCCCCGCCGACCCCGCTCTGGAGGACTCGCCGAACGTCGCGCACGTGCTGCTGGACCGGCTGGCCCTGATCGAGGGGCTGATCGACGACGTCGACGTCGACTCCGGCCCGGGTGGATCCTCGGTCACCATGCGCTGGAAAGCCACCAACGGCACCGCCCCCAAGGGGTGACCTGCTTCACGGGTCAGTAGACTCCCGCGCGTCTTGAACGATTAATCGTCCCTGTCATTGAAGGGCCCGGCCTGCACGGGCCGGCACGGTGTCGTTGACCGGGGCCTCGGGGCCCCCACCAGAGGAGGACGGATGTCGGGGCTCACCCTCGCCTCAAGTGGCGCGGATGTGTCTTTGTCCGGTGGCAACTTCGCGTTTGTCGCCGTCGTAGCCGTGATCGCGCTCATCGCGATCGCGATGGCGATGGTGTTCCGTGGCGAGGTCCTGGCCGCCAACGAAGGTACCGAGAACATGCAAACGATCGGCCGCGCCGTCCAGGAGGGCGCCTCGGCCTATCTGACACGGCAGTTCAGGACGCTCGCGATCTTCGCGGTCCTCGCTTTCGCGCTGCTGTTCGTGCTGCCCGGTGACACCGGCGTACGCATCGGCCGGTCGATCTTCTTCCTTCTCGGGGCCGGCTTCTCCGCCAGCATCGGGTACCTCGGCATGTGGCTGGCCGTACGCGCCAACGTGCGGGTCGCGGCCGCTGCCCGCGACGCGGGACGGGACCCCGCCATGCGGATCGCCTTCCGCACCGGCGGCACCGTGGGCATGGCCACCGTCGGCCTCGGCCTGCTCGGCGCCTCCGTGGTCGTGCTGATCTACCAGGGCGACGCGCCTGCGGTGCTCGAGGGCTTCGGCTTCGGCGCCGCCCTGCTGGCGATGTTCATGCGTGTCGGCGGCGGCATCTTCACCAAGGCCGCCGACGTCGGCGCCG
>CBFGZI010000168.1:0-6729 GCA_965653225.1 uncultured Propionibacteriales bacterium
CGCTACGCCCGGCGCGGCCTCGAGCTCGAGCCGCACGACGAGGAGCCGGCCGCCGGCGGCACACCGGCGCTGGCCTACTGATGGGCTCCTGAGGAGGCGGACATGACACTCCCCGACCTGTGGTTCGCCATCGTGGCGGTGCTGTGGACCGGCTTCTTCGTGCTCGAGGGCTTCGACTTCGGCGTGGGCGCGCTGCACGGCGTCGTCGGAAGGAGCGAGCACGAGCGGCGGGTGGCCATCAACACGATCGGGCCGTTCTGGGACGGCAACGAGGTATGGCTGATCGTCGGTGGCGCGGCGATCTTCGCGGCCTTCCCGTCGTGGTACGCGACCTGGTTCTCCGCGGGCTACCTGGCGCTGGTGCTCATCCTCGCCGCACTCATCGCGCGCGGCGTGTCCTTCGAGTTCCGGGGCAAGGTCGACACGCCCCGCTGGCGCCGCACCTGGAGCACGACACTGACCGTGGGCAGCCTGCTGGCACCGCTGCTGATCGGGGTGGCGCTCGGAGACCTGCTCGCGGGGCTACCGGTCGGCGCGGACGAGGAGTTCACCGGGTCGTTCGTCGACCTGCTCACACCGTTCGGCCTGCTGACCGGTCTCACCCTGCTGCTGCTGTGCCTGCTGCACGGTGCGGGCTTCCTCGCGCTACGGACGACCGGGGGGCTGCGCGACCGGGCCCTGCGAGTAGCCAGGCCGCTGTCGCTGGTGGCGGCCGTCGCGGCCGTCGCGTACGGCGTCTCGATGGCGGTCGTGGCCGAGGTGGACGCTGCCACCACCACGACGCTCGTGCTCGTGCCCCTTGGCGTGGTCCTGGCCGCGGTCGCGCTGGGTCGGCGTGACGGTCTCGCGTTCGCCGCCACCGCGGCCGCGATCGGGTTCACCGTGGTGTCGCTGTTCACCGCGCTCTACCCGAACGTTCTCGTCTCCACGACGAATCCGGCGTTCTCCCTAACCGTGGCGGACACCGCGTCCGGGACGTACGCCCTGCAGGTCATGTCCGTGACCGCGCTGGTCCTGCTCCCACTGGTGCTGCTGTACCAGGGCTGGACCTATGTGGTGTTCCGCCACCGGCTCGCGACACCTCACGAGCCGGCTCCAGGAACCGCTCCCGCGGGCAGACCGTCTCCGGGCGAGCCGCCACCCGCGGGGCCGCCCCTCACCCATCCCGGGTGAGGTCACTCCACCCAGGGTCCGTGCCATCCCCCGGTGGCGGCGACGATCGCGTCGGCCTCGGGTGGCCCCCAGGACCCGGGCTCGTAGCCGTGCGCCGGCGGCGGGGCGTCGAGCAGCGGCTGCATGATGCGCCAGCACTCCTCGACGATGTCCTGGCTGGGGAACCGCATGGTCTGGCCGACCATCGCCGCGTGCAGCAGCACCTCGTACGGCGTGGGCCCCTCGCCGCCCTCCTGCGCGAACTCGGCGTCCAGGGTCACCGCGCCGCCACCTCGTGGTGCGTCGGCGCGGCGTGCGTCGACGACCAGGCGCAGCCCGGTCGTGGGGTCGAGCCTGACCACGAACTGGTCCGTGGCGGGCGCCTGGTCGAAGAACGTGCCGGCCGCGTACGCGGCGGACGGCGGCTCGCGGAAGACGACCCGCAGCTCGGTCTGGGTCACCGGCAGGTGCTTCCCGGTGCGGATGAAGAACGGCACGCCGGCCCACCGCCAGTTGTCGATGTCCAGCCGGAGGGCGGCGTAGGTCTCGGTCGTCGAGTCGCCGGCCACGCCGTCGATGGCGCGGTAGCCGTCGTGCTGTCCGCGCACGTAGTGGGCCGGGTCGGCGGTGGCGATGGAGCGCAGGGCGGTGATCTGCGACTGGGCCAGCGCTCCCCTGCCCGGACCGCCGGGAGGCTCCATGGCCGCGGCGGCGAGCACCTGCATCAGGTGGTTGACGACGACGTCGCGCAGCGCGCCGACGGGGTCGTAGAAGTGGCCGCGGGTCTCGACCCCGAAGCTCTCGGCCATCGTGATCTCGACGCAGGAGACGTAGTTGCGGTTCCAGAGCGGCTCCATGACCGTGTTGGCGAACCGCAGGAACAGGATCTCCTCCAGCCCCATCTTGCCCAGGTAGTGGTCGATCCGGCACAGCTGCGACTCGTCCACGTACCGGTGCAGCTCCTCGGCCAGCGCTCGCGCGGACGCGAGGTCGTGCCCGAACGGCTTCTCCACCACCACCCGCGCTCCCCTGGTGAGGCCCTCCGCAGCCAGCCCCTTGACCACGGTGCTGAACAGGAACGGAGGTATCTCCAGGTAGAACACCGGGTGCTCGGCGTTCTTGATGGTGTCGCCGACGCGCTCGTAGACCTTGGGGTCTCCGAAGTCGCCCTGCACATAGGACAAACGCTGCGCAAGGCGCTCGAAAACGGCGGGGTCGAGCGCCTCACCGGTCTCGATGATCGACTCGCGCGCTCGCGCGACCAGGTCGTCCAGGCCCCAGTCGTCGACGGCGACGCCGACGATGGGGCAGCTCAGCAGCCCGCGGCCCTCCAGCCGGTACAGCGACCGGAACGTCATCACACGGGCAAGGTCTCCGGTGATGCCGAAGATCACGAACACGTCTGCTGCCGGTGCCTGCGCGTCGGGCGTGCGCCCACCTGCGGTGGTCATGGTGGTCTCCCTCCCTGGGCTCGCTCTCATGCAGCAAACCCCTTCCTCGGGCCGGTGTCCTCACCCGTAGTTGACGATGGAAGGCGGCTCGAACGCGCGCGGGCGATGTAACCGGGGTTATGGACACTTTCCTCGGCGCATGAACCGAGGGAAGGGACCATGCGCCGAGGGAAGGACTGCCGCACCAGGGAAGCGCCCGTCCGCCCTGCCAGGGCAGGGCAGGTGTCACCGACGCCCCGCCGCCCGGTCGAGCGCGGAGTCGAGGGTGGCGGCGGCGTCGATCAGGGCCAGGTGGGTGAACGCCTGCGGGAAGTTTCCCAGCTGCTCACCGGTGAGCCCGATCTCCTCCGAGTACAGGCCGAGGTGGTTGGCGTACGTGAGCATCTTCTCGAAGGTCAGCCGGGCGTCCTCGAGCCGGCCGGCCCGCGCCAGCGCGTCGACGTAGTTGAACGTGCACATCGAGAACGTGCCCTCCGACCCGCGCAGGCCGTCCGGTGTCGCCGACGGGTCGTAGCGGTACACCAGGCTGTCGGTGACCAGCTCGTCGTCCATCGCCCGGAGAGTCGACATCCACAGGGGGTCCTTCGGCGCGATGAAGCCGACCGTGGACATGCGCAGCAGCGAGGAGTCCAGGACCTTGTCGTCGTAGTGCTGCACGAACGCGCCACGCTCCTTGCTCCAGCCGCGGGTCATGATCTGCTCGTAGATGGCGTCCCGCGACTCGACCCACCGGTCCAGCGCCGCCGGGCGGCCGCGCTGGGTCGCCATCCGGATGGCGCGGTCGAACGCGACCCAGCTCATCAGCCGGCCGTAGGTGAAGTCCTTCTGACCCCCGCGCGTCTCCCAGATCCCTTCGTCTGGCTGGTCCCAGTGGTCGACCAGCCAGTCGACGATGTCGCGCAGGGCGATCCAGCCCTGGTGGCCGATTTCGATGCCGCGCTCGTCGCTGAAGTAGATGCTGTCGAGGGCCTCGCCGTAGATGTCCATCTGCCGCTGGTCGGCGGCGCCGTTGCCGATGCGCACCGGCCGTGACCCGCGGTAGCCCTCCCAGTGGTCGAGCGACTCCTCCTTGAGGTCCGAGGAGCCGTCGACCCGGTACATGATGCTCAGCGGCCCCCCGGCGCTCCCGGTCCGCTCCAGCACCCGGTCGCCCAGCCAGCCGCCGAACGCGGCCGCCTCCTCGTAGAAGCCCATGGCCAGCAGTGCGTACACCGAGAACGAGCCGTCGCGCACCCAGGTATAGCGGTAGTCCCAGTTGCGCTCGCCGCCGACCTGCTCGGGCAGCCCGGCCGTGGGCGCGGCCACCAGCCCTCCGCTCGGGGCGTACGTCATGAGCTTCAGCGTGATCGCGGACCGCAGCAGCGCCTCGCGCCAGCGACCGTGGTACGTCGACTGATGGATCCAGTGCCGCCAGAACCGGACCGTCTCGTCGAGGAGACCCTCGGCCTCCTCGACCGGGATCTCGCGTGGCGGCCCGTCGGCGGCCGACTCGATCACCACCCCGCGGGTCATTCCGGCACTGAGCCGGACCGAGCCGACGATCCCGTCGCGTCCGTCGCTCCGCAGCTGCGCCAGCCGCTCGTCGTCGGCGTTGCGCACCGGGTGCAGGGTCAGGTCGATGCCGGGTCCGCTGAACACCCCGCCGTGCTCGGTCACGTGCACCTCGTGGCCCGCCCGCCCGTAGTCGAACCGCGGCGCCAGCTCCACCGAGAACTCCATCTCCCCGCGGACGCACTTGACCAGGCGGACGATCCGGTGCCGCGCGGAGGGTTTCCCGCTCACGATCGGCGGCATGAAGTCGATCAGCTCGCCGACGCCGGCCTCGGTCATGAACCGGGTGATCAGGATCGCGGTGTCCGGGAAGTACAGCTGCTTGGTCGTGTACAAGGACACGTTCGGGCTGATCCGGCAGGCTCCGCCCCGTTCTCGGTCGAGCAGGCTCCCGAACAGGCTCGGGGAGTCGAAGCGTGGACAGCAGAACCAGTCGATGGTTCCGTCCTTGCTGACCAGGGCGGCCGTCTGCAGGTCACCGATCAGCCCGTGGTCCTCGATCGCGGGGTAGTCGTGCACAGCCGTTTCCTCTCAGGCGATGTCGACAGGTACGTCGAACATCACCCCCGTGCACAGCGCTGTCATCGTCCTCCACGGGTGACCCGCGCCCCGGCCGCCGGCCGTGGCCCGTCGGCGGTGCGCCCGGGACGGCGGGGACGGCCGGCGGTGTTCATCCGGAACGGAGGATGCCGAGCCGGCTGGTACTGACCGATCCTCGTGGTGAGCGGCCACGAGGAGGCTCCATGACTGCACAAGCTCACCCCGAGGGCGGGGCCGCGCCCGCACGCAGGGAACCGACCGCATGGGTCGGCTGGATCGTGTTCGCGGCGATCATGATGGTTCTGCTCGGCATGTTCCATGTCGTGCAGGGACTCGTCGCGCTGTTCAACTCCAACTACTTCCTGGTCGGCCCGTCCGGGCTGGTCGTGTCGATGAACTACACGGCGTGGGGGTGGACGCACGTCATCGGCGGCATCGTGGTGGCCGCGGCGGGCATCTGCCTGTTCACCGGCCAGATGTGGGCCCGGGTGGTCGGTGTCGCGGTTGCGGTGATCAGCGCGATCATCAACATCGCGTTCCTGGCGGCGTACCCGGTGTGGTCGCTGATCATGATCGCGCTCGACGTGTTCGTCATCCTCGCCCTGACCGTGCACGGGTCCGAGATCAAGGAGATCGACTAGCGACCGTTCTGGCTCGACCCGATCTGGTCCGACCCGTTCGGGCCCGACCCGATCTGGCTCGACCCGTTCGGGCTCGACACGTTTGACCCGATCAGGCTGAGATCGCGCGCACGGCGCACCGCCTCGTTGCGCCGCGACACCCCCAGCTTGCGCAGGATGCTGCGCACGTGGGTGCGCACGGTGTTCACCGAGACGTACATCGTGCTGGCGATCTCGTCGGTCGACATCAGGTCGGCGAGGTAGCCGAGCACCTCCAGCTCCCTCGCGGTGAGCGGCTCACCCACGCGCGCGGGCGCCGCCCGCTGCGCAGTCGCCAGCCAGCGTGCGTGCCCCGCGCGCCGCAGCTCGTCGGCGAGCAGGTCCGCGACCTCGGCCGGCGCCTCGTGGAAGGGCCGGCGCAGCCGCTCAGGCGCAGCCAGCCGCAGTGACCGTTCCAGGGCGACCCGGGCTCGGTCGGCATCGCCCTCGCGCAGCCGGTTCGCGGCCTCCAGCAGCCAGCCGGTGACCAGGGCGTGCAGCGGCTGTGTGGGTACGAGCAACCCGGACAGCTGCCCGTCCAGGCTCAGCCCGGGGTCACGGTCCATCCGTGCCTGCGCCAGCACCAGCTCCCCGCGCAGGTCGATGGGCCGGGCGAGTGCGTCCAGCCTGTCGACGGCGCGCTCGGCCTCGCCGAGGGCGAGCCGCACCACCGCCTGCTCCACGCAGAGCTGGTCGGTGACCCAGTCGCGCACAGCCGGGTCGTCCTGGAGAGCCTCGTCGAGCGCGGCGAGGGCGCCACGGAGGTCGTCGTGCGCGCGCGCGAGTCTCGACTGCACGATCGCCAGCAGCACCCGCGGCGGCGTGCCGGTGTGCAGCGTCCGGCAGTGCATGGCCGCGCGAACATGGGAGCGAGCCTCGGCCAGCTCGTACTGCTCGGTGCTCACCCACGCCAGGGCCACGTGGGCGGCGGCCGGCCGCTCGGCCGCGGGCAGGTGCGAGGACTCCGCTCCGGCGATGGCCTTGTTCGCCCACTCGCGGCCGCGCCGCAGGTGGCCCTGCAACGCGGCCAGCAGCGCCAGGTAGCCCAGGCAGCTGACCGCAAGGGGTTCGCAGCCGCGTGCGCGAACCACGCCCGCACCCGCGAGCATCGCCTGGTGCGCCTCCCGTAGGTCACCGCAGCGGAGCAGCGCCACGCCCTCGCTGGCCTTCACCAGCGCACCGAGCTCGGGGTGCCTGCCGAGCCGTTCGGGCCCACACGCGGCCAGGTATCGCTCGGCCGCTCGCACGCTGGTCAGGGCGGCGGACTGTTCCTGGACGAGGCACCCGCGCAAGGCGTCGAGCACTTCGACCGCGAGCAGCAGGTTCTGCGCGCGAGCGGTCCCGGCCTCGCGGCACGCCGCGCGGGCCAGCGCCAC
>CBFGZI010000169.1:0-6698 GCA_965653225.1 uncultured Propionibacteriales bacterium
CGATGGTCGGCTCGTCGAAGACGTAGGTGACGTCGGTGAGCGAGGAGCCGAGGTGCCGGATCATCTTCGTACGCTGCGCCTCTCCCCCGGACAGCGTGCCCGACGGCCGGTCGAGCGAGAGGTAGCCCAGCCCGATCTCCGCGAACGAGTCGAGCAGGTGCTGCAGCCCGCCGAGCAGCGGACTCACCGACGGCTCGTCGAGCTCTCGGATCCATTCGGCCAGGTCGGTGATCTGCATCGTGCAGAGGTCGGCGATGTTCTTGCCCTTGATCTTCGACGACCTGGCCTCCGGACCCAGCCGCGTGCCCTCACAGTCGGGGCACGTCGTGAACGTGATGGCCCGCTCCACGAACCGGCGTACGTGCGGCTGAAGAGCGTCGACGTCCTTGGACAGCATCGACTTCTGGATCCTCGGGATCAGGCCCTCGTAGGTGAGGTTGATGCCTTCCACCTTGATCTTGGTGGGCTCGGCGTAGAGGAGCTTGTGCTTGTCCCGCTTGGTGAACTTGGCGATCGGCTTGTCCATCGGGAGGCCGGCGCCCCTGAAGATGCGGCCGTACCAGCCGTCCATGCTGTACCCGGGGACGGTCAGCGCCCCCTCGGCCAACGACTTCGAGTCGTCGTACAGCGCGGTCAGGTCGAAGTCGTTGACGTTGCCCATGCCCTCGCAACGTGGGCACATGCCGCCGAGCCGGTTGAAGGACGCCTTCTGCGCGATCGTCTTGTCGCCGCGTTCGACCGTGATCGCACCGCTGGCCCTGACGGTCGGGATGTTGAACGAGTACGCGTTGGGCGAGCCGATGTGCGGCTCCCCGAGCCGGCTGAAGAGGATTCGCAGCATCGCGTTGGCGTCGGTCGCGGTGCCGACCGTGGAGCGAGGGTTGGAGCCCATCCGCTCCTGGTCGACCAGGATCGCCGTCGTCAGCCCCTCCAGCCGGTCGACCTCCGGCCGGGACAGGTTCGGCATGAAGCCCTGCAGGAAGGCGCTGTAGGTCTCGTTGATCAGCCGCTGCGACTCCGCCGCGATCGTGTCGAACACCAGCGAGCTCTTGCCCGAGCCGGAGACGCCGGTGAACACCGTCAGCCGGCGCTTCGGGATCTCGACGCTGACGTCCTTGAGGTTGTTCACGCGTGCACCGTGCACGCGGATCAGGTCGTGGCTGTCGGCGTCGTGCTGCATAACCGGCTGCGCGGCCGGCGGCATGCTCTTCCTCGTGGCGCTTGGCATCGTCCCCCCTGCTGTGTCAGGCACGCGTCAGACTAGCCAACGGCCGTCGCGCATCAGCTCGCGGTCGGGCAGCTCGTCCACCTCGCGCCACGCCTGCACGCGGCGCGGGACGATACGGAACCAGCGGTACGGCGTGGCCAGCGTGCGCGGGTCGAAGCCGGTGTGCGCGACGAACCGGTCACCCCGCTCGCGCGGCAGCGCGTCGAGCTCGAGCACCTCGACGTCGCCCTCGATCATGGACACGTCGCGCGTGTGGCCCAGGCCCAGCCGCACGACCCCGGACGCCGCCATGTTCCTGCCGGTCGGGCTGTCCGTCGGCGTGGCCACGAGCAACGCCTCGCCGTCCCAGTCGAAGGACAGCGGCACCAGGTACGGCGCACCGTCCGCCGACGCACTGGCCACCCAGATGTCGATGTCGTTGGCGAGGCGATGCTCGGTGTCGCGGCGGCGCTGTGCGCCCGAGCGCGGATCGTCGTCACTCATCCCTGCGGTGGCCGTCCGGCTCAGCGCAGCTGCTGGATGCGGACCAGGTTGCCCGCCGGGTCGCGCAGCGCGCAGTCACGAACGCCGTACGGCTGTTCGGTCGGCTCCTGCACGATCTCGGCGTCGCTGGCCTGCACGCGGTCGAATGCGCCGTCGAGGTCCTTGGTGGCCAGCAGCAGGGTCGCGTAGGTGCCCTTGGCCATCATCTCGGCGATGGTGTGGCGCTCCTCGTCGGTGATGCCGGGGTCGACACCCGGCGGGTGCAGCACGATGGACGTGTCGGGCTGGCCGACCGGACCGACCGTGATCCAGCGCATCTTGTCTTTTCCTACGTCGAGCCTGACCTCGAAGCCGAGGATGTCGCGGTAGAAGGCCAGGGAGGCCTCCGGGTCGTCGGTCGGGAGGAAGCTCGAGTGAATGGTGATGTCCATGGCCTCAGGCTAGGTTCGCCGGCGTGAGCGGCGCTTCTCGATTCCTGATCGGTCTGGTGACCTGTTTCGCCACGCACGGCGGCAGCCCCGCCGTTCCCTGTGCCGCCTCGCTTCGGTAGGTGCTCGGCGGCATCCCCACGAGCTCGGTGAAGCGCGTGCTGAACGTGCCCAGCGACTGGCAGCCGACCGCGAAGCAGACCTCGGTGACGCTGAGGTCGCCCCGTCGCAGCAGCGCCATCGCGCGCTCGATACGCCGCGTCATGAGGTAGCTGTACGGCGACTCGCCGTAGGCCAGCCGGAACTGGCGGCTGAGGTGCCCGGCCGACATGTGCACGCCGCGGGCGAGCGCCTCGACGTCGAGCGGCTGCGCGTACTCCCGGTCGATCCGGTCCCGCACCCGGCGCAAAAGCGCGAGGTCGCGCAGGCGCTGGGCCTCGGCGGGGGTGCTGGTCACACGTCAGATAGTCCCATGGCGCGCGGGGGTTTCCCAACGGCGCCGATGTCCCTGCCAGGGCTCCCACGGCGGCCGTCCCGCTTTCGGGACCCGGCATGATGGCCGGGTGCCCTCCCACGACCGTCTCTCCACCGCCGGCTTCATGCTCGGCGCGGCCGGCGTCGGCGGGATGGTCGCGGTACAGGCACACCTCAACGGCCTGCTCGCCCACGACCTCGGCAGCGGGCTCGCGGGCGCCGCGGTCGCCGCGCTGATGAGCTTCGGCAGCGGCTTCGTGCTGCTGTGCCTGATCTGCGCCCCGAACCCTCGCGCCCGCCGGGGCCTGCGCCGGGTCGCCATGGCCGTACGAGAGGACCGGCTGCGCCTCTGGCATCTCGCCGGAGGGGCCGGCGGGGCGATGCTGGTCACCGCCCAGGGCATCACCGTGGCCACGATCGGGGTCGCCCTGTTCACCGTCGCCGTGGTCGCCGGCCAGACCAGCAGCGCGATGCTCGTGGACAAGATCGGCGTCGGACCCTCCGGCCGCCATCCGGTGACCCCCAACCGTGCGGTCGGTGCCGGCCTGGCGGTCGCTGCCGTCGCCCTGGCGGTGTCCGACCACCTCGGCGTGGACGCCGGCATCGAGCCTGTCGTGCTGCTGCTGGCCCTGGTGCCGATGGTGGCCGGGTCCGCGATCGCCTGGCAGCAGGCGGTCAACGGCCAGGTGTCGGTGGCCGGCGGGCCGCTGGCCGCGGGTGCGATCAACTTCGTCGTCGGCACCGTGCTGCTGTGCCTGTTCGCCCTCTTCGCGGTGGCCGTCTGGGGGCTGCCGTCGACACCGCCCACCGACTGGTGGCTGTACCTGGGCGGCGCGATGGGCGTCATCTTCATCAGCGCCGCGGCGGCACTGGTCCGGTACCTCGGCGTACTGCTGTTCGGCCTGTGCGCGATCGCCGGGCAGGTGATCGCCTCGCTGGCGGTCGACCTGGCGCTGACCGACACCCACATCGGCGTCCTCACCGTCCTCGGTGCCGCGCTGACCCTCGTAGGCGTCGCGATCGCGGCGATCCCGTCACGGGTGACGAAAGCCACAGGACATGCCGAGGCGGACGAAGGTGACCGCACGCGCTCACCTCATCTACAGTGAACGTCTCCCCTTCTTTCCCGCGTGTCGGATTTGCGTTATCTCATATTTGAGATAACGTCCCCACCATGAGCAACGACTACCTCGCGCGTATCGGCTTCCTGATCCGCGACGCTCGCAAGCACCGGGGCTGGACCCAGGCCGAGCTGGCAGAGGTGCTCAAGACCAGCCAGAGCGCGGTCAACCGCATCGAGCGTGGCCACCAGAACCTCAGCCTGGAGATGCTGGCCAGGATCGGCGAGGCGCTCGACAGCGAGCTGGTCTCCCTCGGCGGCAGCGGCCCGGTCCACCTGCGCGTGGTCGGCGGCACCCGGCTGGCGGGCAGCATCGCGGTCAAGTCCAGCAAGAACGCCGGTGTGGCGCTGCTGTGCGCGTCGCTGCTCAACAAGGGCCGCACCGTGCTGCGCAAGGTGGCCCGCATCGAGGAGGTCAACCGCATCCTCGAGGTGCTGCAGAGCATCGGTGTGCAGTGCCGCTGGCTCAATGCCGACAACGACCTCGAGCTCGTACCTCCGGAGAAGCTCGACCTGGCCCACATGGACGCCGAGGCCGCGCGCCGCACCCGTTCGGTGATCATGTTCCTCGGCCCGCTGATGCACCGCGAGACCAGCTTCGCGCTCCCCTACGCCGGCGGCTGCGACCTCGGCACCCGTACCGTCGAGCCGCACATGTCGGCGCTGCGACCGTTCGGGCTGGAGGTCAAGGCCACCGAGGGCAACTACCACGCCTACGTCAACGGCAACGTCACTCCCGGCCGCCCGATCGTGCTGACCGAGCGCGGCGACACCGTCACCGAGAACGCCTTGCTGGCAGCCGCCCGCTACGACGGCACCACGGTGATCCGCAACGCCAGCTCCAACTACATGGTCCAGGACCTGTGCTTCTTCCTGGAGCGGCTCGGCGTCAAGATCGAGGGCGTCGGCAGCACCACGCTCACCGTGCAGGGCGTGACCGAGATCGACGTCGACGTCGACTACGCGCCGTCCGAGGACCCGATCGAGGCGATGAGCCTGCTGGCCGCCGCCATCGTGACCGGCTCCGAGATCACCATCCGGCGCGCACCGATCGAGTTCCTCGAGATCGAGCTGGCGCTGCTGGAGGAGATGGGCTTCGTCTACGAACGCAGCGAGGAGTACGTCGCCGACAACGGCATGACCCGGCTGGTCGACCTGACCACCAAGCCGTCCACCCTGCACGCGCCGCTGGACAAGGTCCACCCGATGCCGTTCCCGGGTCTCAACATCGACAACCTGCCGTTCTTCGCGGTGATCGCGGCCGCTGCGCAGGGCCAGACCCTGATCCATGACTGGGTCTACGAGAACCGCGCCATCTACCTCACCGAGCTCAACAAGCTCGGTGCGTCGGTCAAGCTGCTCGACCCGCACCGGGTGATGGTCGAGGGCCCGACCCGCTGGCGGGCGGCGGAGATGATGTGCCCGCCGGCGCTGCGTCCGGCGGTGGTCATGTTGCTGGCGATGCTGGCCGCGCGTGGCACGTCGGTGCTGCGCAACGTCTACGTGATCAACCGCGGCTACGAGGACCTCGCCGAGCGGCTCAACGCGCTCGGGGCGCAGATCGAGATGTTCCGCGACACCGCCGACGCCTGACGCAGCGCCGCGACCACACACCCCGGCTCGAGCGCCCACCGGACCCGGTTACATGGCGGGTGGTCGCCTCCCGAGGCGCATGACCCGAGGTAAGCGCCCACCGGACCCGGTTACATGGCGGGTGGTCCCGGGCGCGCGCCGCAGAGGTGGACGCGTCAGCCGAACAGCTCGTCGATGAAGGACTGGCGCCGCGGCCGGGACGAACGGGCAGGCGGTGCCGCCATGTCGGCGGTGATGCGCGGCAGCGGCTCGGTGCGCGGCCCACTGGACAGGTGCCACTCGTTCTCGTGCTCGATCAGACCGGCCAGCTCGCTGCGTTCCAGGAAGATCCCCTTGCACGAGTCGCACTGGGCCAGCTCGACGCCACCACGCCGGACCTCGGTCATTGCACCCTGACACTGCGGACACGTCATCTGCGCCATGGGGGGAATCTACCTAACGGCCTCGACTCGCGTGCCAAAGCCACCCGCCCCGCGCACGTGAGCGGGGATACTTCCACCATGCGCACCCGTACGCGCTCCGCCCTGGTCGCCGCCGACTACCCGTTCCTGGACTTCCCGGGACCGCTCGCGTTCGCGCACCGCGGCGGCACCGGGCTCGCCGGCAACGTCGGGCTGGAGAACTCGATGGCGGCGTTCCAGGCGGCCGTCGACCTCGGGTACACCTACCTGGAGACCGACGTGCACGTCACCGCCGACGGCGCCGTCGTCGCGTTCCACGACGACTCGCTGGAGCGCATGACCGGGGCCGCGGGCAGGATCGCCGACCTGACCTACGACGCCCTCGGCAACCACCTGATCGGCGGGCGCGAGGCCATCCCGCTGCTCGAGGACGTCCTGCAGACCTGGCCGCACGCGAGGGTCAACATCGACGTCAAGGTGGACGGCGCCATCGACCCGGTGGTGCGGGTGATCCGTCGCAACGCGGCCGAGGACCGCGTGTGCATCGCCGCGTTCAGCGAGCGCCGCATCCGCCGGGTGCGCCGGCTGCTCGGTCCACGCGTCGCCACCGCATACGGCCCGCTCGGCGTGGCCGCCCTGCGCACGCTGCCGCTGGACGGCCTGCGCCGGCAGCTGCTCGCCGCGCCCGTCCCCTGCCTGCAGGTGCCGTGGCGCTTCCGGCGCTTCGAGGTGGTGACCCCCGCGTTCGTCCAGCGCGCGCACGACCTGGGCAAGCACGTCCACGTCTGGACGATCGACGACCCCGGCGACATCCGCGCGCTGCTCGACCGCGGCGTCGACGGGATCATCAGCGACCGCATCGACGTCCTGCGCGACGTGCTGATCGAGCGGGGCCAGTGGAAGGCGGCGGCAGCGTGTCCGACACCATCGGAACCGGCGGCGTCGGGGGCGACGCGACCCCCGTCGACGAG
>CBFGZI010000170.1:0-6672 GCA_965653225.1 uncultured Propionibacteriales bacterium
ACGTCCACGTCTGGACGATCGACGCCCCCGGCGACATCCGCGCGCGGCTCGACCGCGGCGTCGCCGGGATCATCCGCGACCGCATCGCCGTCCTGCGCGAGGTGCTGATCGAGCGGGGCCAGTGGAAGGCGGCGGCAGCGTGACCGACACCATCGGAACCGGCGGCGACGGCGGCGACGCGACCCCCGACGACGAGCGGCGGCGTCGGCGCGAGCAGCGCGCCTGGTACTGGTACGACTGGGCCAACTCGGCCTACGTCACCACGGTCGGCACCGTGCTGTTCGCGCCGTACCTGGTGAGCGTCGCCGAGACCGCCGCCTGCGGCGCACCCGGCACCGTCGACAACCCCTGCAAGACCGACCTGGTCGTGCTCGGGCTGCCGGTCTCCCCCGGCTCGCTGGTGTTCTACGTCGTCACGCTCGCGACCGTGTTCTCCGCGTTGGTCCTGCCGGTCGTGGGCGCCCTGGCCGACCGCACGGAGCGCAAGAAGCAGCTCATGGCGGCGTTCGCCTGGCTGGGCAGTGCCTGCACCGCGCTGATGTTCTTCGTGCAGGGTGCCGACTGGCTCCTCGGCGCGGTGCTGCTGTTCGTGGCCAACCTGGCCCTGGGCTCCTCGCTCGTCGTCTACGACGCGATCCTGTGCCAGATCGCCACTCCCGACGAGCGCGACCGGGTGTCGTCGCGCGGGTGGGCCCTGGGCTACCTCGGCGGGGGGCTGCTGCTGGCGGCGAACCTGGCGCTGGTCACCTTCGCCGAACCGCTCGGCCTGGACACCGCCCTCGCGGTACGGCTGAGCCTGCTCAGCGCCGCCTGCTGGTGGGCCGGCTTCACGCTGGTCCCCTACCTCGGGCTGCGCAACCGCTCTGTCACCCGCGTCGAGCCGGTGTCGGGTGGGCTGCTGAAGCAGAGCTTCGGCCAGCTGTTCGCCACCCTGCGGGAGGCACGGGCGTACCCGATGACGCTCACGTTCCTGCTCGCCTACCTGTTCTACAACGACGGCATCCAGACCGTGATCGCCTCGGCCTCGGTGTACGGCGAGAAGGAGCTCGGGTTCAGCACCTCCGTGCTGATCGCAACCATCCTGATGGTGCAGTTCGTGGCCTTCTTCGGTGCGCTGCTGTTCGGCCACCTGGCCCGGTCGCTGGGCAGCCGGCGCACGATCATGGGCGGTCTCGTGGTGTGGATGGGCGTCGTCTGCGTGGGTTTCTTCCTCCCGGCCGGACAGCTCGTACCCTTCCTGCTGCTCGGTGCGGCCATCGGCCTGGTGATGGGTGGCACCCAGGCACTCTCGCGGTCGTTCTTCAGCCTGCTGATCCCGCGCGGCAAGGAGGCGGAGTACTTCAGCCTCTACCAGGCCTGCGAGCGGGGGACGTCGTGGCTGGGCACGCTGGTGTTCGGCATGGTGCACCAGCTCACGGACTCGTACCGTCCGGCGATCGTGGCCCTCGTGGTCTTCTTCGCCGTTGGGCTGTGGCTGCTGGCCCGGGTCTCGCCGCGGCAGGCCATTAGTGACGCAGGTAACAAGATCCCGGCCGTCGTATGACCCAGAAATGACACGGGTGTGACATCTCGCACGGGACGGGCACGTGTGCGGGGAATCATTCGGGGTAAAGGCTCGTTGAGTTAGTCGTGTGCAGACACGCACGTATCAGCGTGCCTGCAGGGGATCACGAGCCGGGCTATCGGGAGGTCGACACCATATGTCGGATCGAGTGCTTCGTGGCGCACGCCTGGGGGGGCAGAGCTTCGAGGACGAGCGCGGCATCGAGTTCGCCCCCCGCCAGCAGGTCGCCTACATCTGTCCGAAGGGTCACGCCTTCGAGATTCCCATGGCCGAGGACGCCGAGGTCCCGCCGGTCTGGGAGTGCGCCCGCTGCGGCGCGGAGGCCCGTCTGGTCGACGGCGCCGAGCCCGAGGCCAAGCAGGAGAAGCCGGTGCGCACGCACTGGGACATGCTGCGTGAGCGCCGGTCGATCCCCGAGCTCGAGGAGATCCTGTCCGAGCGCCTGACGATGCTCCGCGCCGGCGAGATCGGTCCCGTGCATCTGCACCGCGCCACCAAGCCCAGGAGCTCGGGCAAGGCCAAGGCCAAGAACAGCGCCTGACCGCCCTCAGGGCGAGTCAGCGAGCCAGCTGTGAGCCGGCTTGAGCAGACCGTGAGCCGCTCGGAGTCGGCTCCGGCGTCTTACTCGTCGTCCTCGACGACCTCGCCGGGGACCACGCGCCCGTCGTGGCCGCTGCCGTAGCCGTCGGCGCCCCGCCGGTAGCCGGACCCACCTGTGTCCCCGTCGCCCTGGCGTTCACCGGGCCGGCCACCAGGCCATCCTCCGGGCTGACCTCGCATGCCGACCGACCACGTGGCGCCGCTCCGGCGCACTTGGCGTGCGACCAGCCGCGAGAGCGCCCGCCGGGCCAGCGGCCGCGTGACCGGCAGTACGAAGAAGAATCCGAACACGTCGGTGATGAATCCCGGCGTCAGCAGCAGCGTGCCCCCTACCAGCACCAGCGCGGCGTCGGAAAGCTCGCGGGTCGGGAGCCGTCCGGTACCGAAGGCCGTGGACAGCGCCTCCCACGCGCGTCGGCCCTCTCGTTTCATGATCCAGGCACCCAGCGCGCTCTCGAAGATGAGCAGGGCCACGGTCTGCCACCCGCCGATCACCTGCCCGACCTGGATGATCACGTAGATCTCCATGATCGGCACCACCAGCAGGGCGGCCGCCAGCCAGCTCCAGGGCATGTCAGGCCTCCTCGTGTTCCCACACCGGCGATCGGCGTCCGCGGCCCGTCCGCGCCACGGCCTGCCACCGGTCCTGCACACCCCAGACGGTGACGCGCCACATGGCCTCACGCACGACAGCGCCACCCATCTTCGACTCCCCCGCGGTCCGCTCGACGAAGCGGATCGGCAGCTCACGCACCCGTAGATCCGCCCGCACGGCGCGCCGGGTCAGGTCGACCTGGAAGCAGTAGCCGGTCGACGCGACCGTCGCCAGCGCGACCGTCTGGAGCGCCTGCCGGCGCCAGGCGCGGAAGCCGCCGGTGGAGTCGCGCACCGCGACCCCCGTGGCCAGCCGGGCGTACAGGTTGCCGCCGCGCGAGAGAGCCTCGCGCCGACGAGACCAGTTGTGCACCGAGCCGCCGGGCGTCCACCGTGAGCCGATGACCAGGTCGGCGTCGGTCAGTCCGCTGAGCAGCATGGGGATCTGCTCGGGCAGGTGCGAGCCGTCCGCGTCCATCTGCACGAACCGCTCGTAGCCGCGCTCGAGCCCCCACGAGAATCCGGCCACGTAGGCGGGGCCCAGGCCCCGCTTGCCGCTGCGGTGCAGCACGTGCACCTGGTCGTCCGCGGCGGCCAGATGCTCGGCCACCTGCCCGGGACCGTCCGGCGACGCGTCGTCGACCACCAGCAGGTGCGCGTGCGGCACCGCGCCGCGCACGCGGCCGACGATGCCCGCGAGGTTGGTGGCCTCGTTGTACGTGGGTACCACCACCAGCACGCGGTCGAGGGGCTCGGCAACCGGCTCAGCCATGCCGTCTTCCTCCTCGCGCTCGGCTCGACCACGACACCACGATCGCTGCCGCGGCTACTGCCGATACAACCACCTCGACCCAAGCGCCCCACCGGACACCGGGCGTGCGGCCCTCCCCGGCCGGCACACGGGCGACCAGCACCTGCTGGGTGCGTCCCTTGCTGCGGGCGAGCACGTGGCCGTCGGGGGCGATGACGCCACTGATGCCGGTGGTGGCGGCGACAGCGACGGCGCGGCCCGTCTCGACGGCCCGCATCCGGGTGATCGCCCACTGCTGCTCCAGCTGTGAGGTGCCGAGGTAGAAGGCGTTGTTGGTCTGCACGGCGAGCACGTCGACGTTGTCGGTTGCCACGTCTCGCACCGCGGCGTCGTAGGCGACCTCGAAGCACATCACCGCGCCGAGGGTGACCGGGCCGGCGTCGAGCACGCCCGGCCGGTGTCCCGGGACGAAGTCACGCGGTGTCTCGGCGGCCAGCAGCGGCACCAGCCGGGTCGCCAGCGACCGGAACGGCACCCACTCCCCGAAGGGCACCAGCCGCCGCTTGGAGTACCGGTCCGCGGGTCCGGTGTGCGGCATCCACACGATCCCGGTGCCGTGCACCTGGTCCGGACCGCGGCCCTCGGTCACCGCGCCCACGAGCACCGGGACCCCGACCGCGTCGACGGCCTGCTGGATCTCGGCGTGGGCCGCGGGGTCGCGCAGGGGGTCTACGTCGCTGGCGTTCTCCGGCCACACCACCACGTCGGGCGCGGGCGCCCGCCCGGCCCGGACCTCGTCGGCGAGGTGGAGCGTCGCCCGCACGTGGTTCTCCAGCGTCACCCGCGGGATCGAGAACGACTGCAGGCCCGAGCCCGGCACGTTGCCCTGCACCACCGCCACGGTGACGTCTCGACCGCCCGGCCCCTGCAGCCCCACGGGCAGCAGCACCGAGCCGCCGACCAGCAGAACGGCGCCGCCGAGGCTCGCGAGAGCGGCGAGGCGGCGTTGGGGCAGGCACGTCACGGCGGCCGCCAGCAGCATTCCCACCAGGGCGACGACAAGGGTCAGGCCGGCCTCGCCGCCGTACCTCACCCAGGCGACCACCGGCCCGTCGACGACGGCGGTCCCGAGGCGGCCCCACGGCATGCCACCGAACGGGACGTTGCCACGCAGCAGCTCCATGCCGACCCAGCAGCACGCCCCCCACAACGGCCATCCGGGCAGTCGCGACGACGCGGACAGCCCGAGGCCCAGCAGGGCGAAGAACGGCATCTCGGCGACCGCGATGGCGGCCTGTACGCCGGGGACGATGACGTGCAGCCACCACATCGACACGACGATGAAGCCGAAGCCGAACAGTGCCCCCGCCAGCGCAGCCCTCGGCAGCGAGAGCTCGCGGCAGACCAGGGCCAGCCCGGCTACGGCGACGAACGCCAGCGGCCACCAGGAGAACGGCGGGAATGACAGTGCGAGAACGCCACCGAGGAGGAGGGCACTGCCGGAACGCACCGTCCCAACCTATGCCGCTCGCATCTGCCGCGCCCCCGAGGGCCGGGGGCAGGGCACGGAAAGAGCCCGGGCCCTTCGGACCGAACACCCGCACACTGGCGATGCGCGACGTGTCCGTTGTCTACTGGGCGCCGAGCTCAGTCCGAGTCGCACCCACCCCAGCGGGTGCACGTCGGGCGACTCGCCAGGGCATGAAACCTGGTGCTCGGCTCCAGCCTGCTCGGTCGCTCTCGACGCTCGCCCGCAGTTGCGGCCTGCTCGGTGGACACGTGCACTTTGTCCTCGATCTGAGGTCTGTGTCAACCGGTCGCTGACCTGCGGTGATGTGTCATTTACGCAGGTCACGTAGACCGTTCCACGCCCGCAGTTTTCTCAGTCTTTGCGCAACCTTCGGCGTGTCGTTGGTTGACACGCCGACGATGCGGGTAGTCACACCCGCCGCTCCGCCGGCGGTACGACGACAGTGCCTCGTGCGGTCACCACGACCTCCGGCGGGTCGAGCACGGCCGCGGCCGACTCCGAAACATCCGGACGCCCTCGGCAGACCACCCGCGCGACGAGGTCGAGGTCGCGGCTGCGGGTGCCCACGCGCGCGACGGTGGCGCTGATCTCCAGGACGTCGCCCGCGCGTACCGGTGCGACGAACTGCACGTCGGAGTACGACGCGAACAGGCCCTCGTCGCCGTCGGTGCGGATGCACAGCTCGGTGGCCACATCGCCGAACAGGCCGAGCACGTAGGCGCCGTCGACGAGGTTGCCGGCGTAGTGGGCGTGCGAGTACGGCACGTACCGCCGGTGCGTGACGCCGAGTCCCAGCCGGGTGTCGTCGGTGCTCATGCCTCACTCCCCTGCAGCGCCTGCGGCTTGTGGTCCTTGCTGTCCGTACGACGCCCGCGGCCGGAGGTGACGACCGCGTCCACGAGATAGCTGGCGACCTCACCCGGCGTCGTGCCACGCACGAACACGCGGTCCACACCGAGGTCGGCGGCCATCGCCTCGTCGAACCGCGGGCCGCCCACGACCAGCAGCGGTACCCGGTCGCTGGGGTAGGCCTCGCGGAAGGCGGCGGACATCTCCTTGACGCCGTGGATGTGTGCGTCGCGCTGGGTCACCACCTGGCTGACCAGTACCGCGTCGGCGCGCTCCTGCTGCGCACGCTCGACCAGGTGCGGGACGGACACCTGCGCACCGAGGTTGACCACCCGCAGCTCGCGGTAGTACTCCAGGCCCTTCTCCCCCGCGAACCCCTTGATGTTCAGGATCGCGTCGATCCCGACGGTGTGGGCGTCGGTGCCGATGCAGGCGCCGACGACCACCAGACGGCGCCGCAGGGCCTTGCGGACGGCGAGGTTGACCTCCTTCGGCGACAGCAGCGGGTAGTCGCGGCTGACCACCTCGACCTTGCCGAGGTCGACCAGGTGGTTGACCTGCCCGTAGACGACGAAGAACGTGTGCGCGGGCCCGACCGGCTTGGCGTGCACGACCATGGCCGGGTCGATGCCCATCTTGCGGGCCAGCTGCGCCGCCGCGCCCTCGGCACGGCGGTCGTGGGCGATCGGCAGCGTGAAGGACACCTGCACCATGCCGTCGCCGGTCGTGTCGCCGTAGGGACGGATGACCGCGGGCTCGCTCACGCTGTCGGTCACCTTGTCG
>CBFGZI010000171.1:0-6666 GCA_965653225.1 uncultured Propionibacteriales bacterium
GCGGCGATCGTGACCATCGACAGCGCGGCCATCGTGGTCTGGTTGATGCCCACGACGATGGTCCGGCGAGCCATCGGCAGCTGCACCTTGCGCAGCGTCTGCACGGTGGTCGAACCCATCGAGCCGGCCGCCTCCATGCTCGTGGGTGACACCGTCCGCATGCCGTGTGCGGCGATCCGCACCACCGGCGGGAAGGCGAAGATGACGGTGACGACCACCGCGGCGGGCGGGCCGATGGCGAACAGCAGCGCCAGCGGTGCCAGGTAGGCGAACGGCGGTGTCGTCTGCATGGCGTCGAGGATCGGCGTGACGAGCGTGGTCACCCGTTTGCTGCGGGCCATCAGGATCGCCAGCGGGAGACCCAGAAGCACGCAGAACCCGACCGCGACAAGGGTGACGATGAGGGTGTCGATGCTCTCGGCCCAGTAGCCGAGGAAGCCGCAGGCCAGCAGGGAGGCGGTGACCAGGACGGCCATCCGCACACCGGCGAGCGCATACGCGGCGAACGCCAGGATCGCCACAACACCGACCCAGCCGATGATCGGCACCGGGCGGGGGAACACCGGCTCGGCGAACAGGTCGATGCTCGTGTCGACCAGCCACTCCAGTCCGTCGCTGATCCCGCCGATGAACCCGTCAAGGAAGCCGTTCGTGGAGATCGCGAGCTCGACGCTGTCGCGCAGCTTGAGCAGGTAGGTGTGGAAGCCGTTGTTCTCCTGCGGCGCCAGGAACAGCGTGTCGGTGCCCCGGAAGACCGCCCACCCGGCCAGCCACGCGACCAGGACGCCACCGATCCCCAGCAGCCGCCGCCGCTGCGCCTTCTCCCTCTCGTC
Source organism: uncultured Propionibacteriales bacterium (assembly GCA_965653225.1). Taxonomy (GTDB): domain Bacteria; phylum Actinomycetota; class Actinomycetes; order Propionibacteriales; family Nocardioidaceae; genus JALZDI01. The sequence goes on from CBFGZI010000171.1 coordinate 834, forward strand.
TGTGGTTGCGGGCGCCTTGGCCGGGGCCTTCCCCGGCCGAGGTGCGGTGGACACGCTCATACCGTCGCCTCCTCGGCGACGATCACGCGCAGCAGGTCGTCGTGGTCGACGACACCGAGAACCCGGTCTCCGTCCATCACGCGGATCGGGTGGTCGCTGCCGAGAGCGTCGCGCGCGGCCTGCTTGACGACGGTGTCCGGAGACATCTTCGGCCCGTCGAGCGGCTCGTCCGGCTTCGGGTCGCGCATCACCCAGCGCAGCGTGACCACGTGGGAGCGCGGCACGTCGCTGACGAAGTCCTTCACGTAGTCGTCGGCGGGCGCTGCCACCACCTCGTCGGGAGTGCCCATCTGCACGATCTCGCCGTCGCGCATGATCAGGATCCGGTCGCCGAGCTTCAGCGCCTCCTGGAGGTCGTGGGTGATGAACACCATGGTCTTGCCGACCTCCTGGTGCAGCCGGATGACCTCGTTCTGCATGTCACGGCGGATCAGCGGGTCGAGTGCCGAGAACGGCTCGTCGAACAGCATCAGCTGGGGGTCGACGGCCAGCGCCCTGGCGAGGCCGACGCGCTGCTGCATGCCGCCGGAGAGCTGGTCGGGGTAGGAGTACTCGTTGCCGGACAGCCCCACCATCTCGATCATCTCGCGGGCCTTCTGGTGCCGCTCGCCCTTGCCGACGCCGCGGATCTCCAGCCCGAACGCCACGTTGTCGAGCACCGGGCGGTGCGGCAGCAGCCCGAAGTGCTGGAACACCATGGCCACGTGCTTGCGGCGCAGCTCGCGCAGGTCGGCGTCGGACATCTGGCGTACGTCCTGCCCGTCGATGAGCACGTCGCCGTGGGTGGGCTCGATCAGCCGGGTGAGGCAGCGCACCAGCGTCGACTTGCCGGACCCGGACAGGCCCATCACCACGAAGACCTCGCCGGGCGCGACGTCGAACGAGACGTCCTTCACTGCGGCCACGCAGCCGGTCTTGGCCAGCAGCTCCGAACGCGGGAGCTGGGCGTCGGGGGTGCCCATGACCTTGTCTGCTTTGGGCCCGAAGATCTTCCAGAGGTCGCGCACGCTCAGCGCCAGGTCGGCCCCGCCACCGCCCTCGGGTCGTCCCGCGGGCGCTGTCTTGTCACTGGTCATGGTCATGCTCGGCCTCCCTCGGTCGGGCCTGCTTGCTCGGGCGGGTACAGCGGGCTGTTGTCGCGGTAGCGGTAGTACGGCGCGTCTGACGGCGGCAGCGGCGTGTGGCCCAGGATGAGGTCGGCCGACTTCTCGGCGACCATCATCACCGGCGCGTAGATGTTGCCGTTGGGCACGTACGGGAACACCGAGGCGTCGACGACCCGCAGGCCGTCGAGCCCGTGGACGCGCATGCTGGACGGGTCGACGACCGCGTCGTCGCCGACGCCCATCTTCGCGCTGCACGAGGGGTGCAAGGCGGTCTCGGCGTCACGTGCGACCCAGTCGAGGATCTCCTCGTCGGTCTGCACCGAAGACCCCGGCGACAGCTCGCCGGCGTTGAACGGGTCGAACGCGGGCTGGTTGAGGATGTCGCGCGACACCCGCACCGCCTCGACCCACTCGCGCCGGTCCTGCTCGGTGGACAGGTAGTTGAACCGAAGCGCGGGATGCTCGTGCGGGTCGGTCGACTTCAGCTTCACCGACCCGCGGGCGTCGGAGGTCATCGGGCCGATGTGCACCTGGTAGCCGTGGCCCTCCGTCGGCGCGCTTCCGTCGTAGCGGATCGCGATCGGCAGGAAGTGGAACATCAGGTTGGGGTAGTCGACGTCGTCGTTGCTGCGCACGAAGCCGCCGCCCTCGAAGTGGTTGGTTGCGCCCAGGCCCTTGCGCTGGAACAGCCACTCGAACCCGACCCGCGGGCGGTTGCGCCATCTGAGCCCGGGAGCGATCGACACCGGCAGCTTGGAGGCGTACTGGATGTAGACCTCCAGGTGGTCCTGGAGGTTCTCACCGACACCTGGCAGGTCGGCGACCACGTCGACGCCCAGGGCGCGCAGCTCGGCGGCGTTTCCGACGCCCGACAGCTGCAGCAGCTGGGGGCTGTTGATGGCGCCGCCGCAGAGGATGACCTCGCCGGCATAGGCGCGCCGCGGCCTGCGGCCGGCACGGGAGTACTCGACGCCGACGGCGCGCTTGCCCTGGAACAGGATCCTGGTGGTGAGCGCGAGCGTCTCGACCCGCAGGTTCTTGCGGTCCATCACAGGGTGCAGGTAAGCGCGCGCCGCGCTGAGACGACGGCCGCGGTGCACGTTGCGGTCGAACTTGGCGAAGCCCTCCTGGCGGTAGCCGTTGACGTCGGGCGTCAGGGGGTGGCCGGCCTCCTGCACCGCCTCGAAGAACGCGCCGAACAGCGGGTTGGTCGCGGGCCCGCGCTCGAGCACCAGCGGGCCGCTGCCGCCACGCCACCGGTCGGCGCCGGCCAGGCAGGTCTCCATCCGCTTGAAGTACGGCAGGCAGTGGGCGTAGTCCCACTCCTTCATGCCGGACTCGGACGCCCACCGCTCGTAGTCCATCGGGTTGCCGCGCTGGAAGATCATCCCGTTGATGCTGCTGGAGCCGCCGAGCACCTTGCCGCGGGCGTGGAAGATGCGACGGCCGTGCATGTGCGGCTCGGGCTCGGACTCGTACTTCCAGTCGTAGAGGGAGTTGCCGATCGGGATGGGCAGCGCCGCGGGCATCTGGATGAACGGGTCCCAGATGAAGTCGGGGCGTCCGGCTTCCAGCACCAGTACCCGTGTGCCGGGGTCGGCGCTGAGGCGGTTGGCCAGCGCGCTGCCGGCAGACCCGCCTCCGACGATGACGAAGTCAAAGTCGGCCATTCTGCTCCTTTCTGTGCCGGCCCCCTCGGTCGTGCGTGGCTACATAAGTCATCCGCGGAACCACCGCTGTACCTCTGGCTGCACGTTGTGCCAGATGTGCTTGGTCTCGCGGTACTCGTCCAGCCCGGCGTAGCCGAGCTCGCGGCCGAGCCCGGACTGCTTGTAGCCGCCCCACTCGGCCTGCGGGACGTAGGGATGGAAGTCGTTGACCCACACCGTGCCCATGCGCAGCCGCGCCGCCACCCGCTCGGCACGCCCCGCGTTGTCGGTCCACACCGCACCGGCCAGGCCGTACTCGCTGTCGTTGGCGATGGCCACCGCCTCGTCCTCGTCGCGGAACGTCTCGACCGTCAGCACCGGGCCGAACGACTCCTCCTGCGTCACGCTCATCGACGAGTCGCAGCGGTCGAGCAGTGTCGGCGGGTAGTAGAACCCGGCCTTGAGGGCGGGGTCGTCGGGACGCTCGCCGCCGCAGCGGAGCACCGCGCCCTCCTCGACGCCCTTCGCCACGTACGCCTCGACCTTGTCTCGGTGGGCGGCGGACACGAGCGGGCCGGTCTCGGCCTCGTCGTCGAACGGGCCGCCCATCCGGATCCGCTGCGCCCGGGCCACCAGCTCGTCGACGAACTCGTCGCGGATCGACTCCTCGATGACCAGCCGCGCGCCCGCGGAGCACACCTGCCCGGAGTGCAGGAAGACCGCGGTGAGCGCGAAGTCGAGCGCGACCTCCCGGTCGGCGTCGGCGAAGACGATGTTGGGGTTCTTGCCGCCGAGCTCGAGCGCGACCTTCTTCACCGTCGCCGCGGCCGCGGCCATGATCGTGCGGCCGGTCTGCACCCCGCCGGTGAACGAGACCAGGTCGACGCGCGGGTCGTGCGACAGCGGCGCCCCCGCCTCCGGCCCGCTGCCGAGCACCAGGTTGGCGACCCCGGCCGGGACGCCGGCGTCGGTGAGGTGCCTCATCAGCAGGATCGAGGTGGACGGGGTGAGCTCGCTGGGCTTGAGCACGAACGTGTTGCCGGCGGCCAGCGCCGGCGCGACCTTCCAGGCCGTCTGCAGCAGCGGGAAGTTCCACGGCGTGATCAGCCCGCACACCCCGACGGGCTCGTGCACCACCCGGCTGCGCACGTGCGCCATGCCGGTGTCGACCACACGCCCGGCGTCCTCGGCCGCGATCCGCCCGTAGTGGCGGAAGACGCCCACCACGTCGTCGACGTCGAGCCGGCTCTCGACGAACCGCTTGCCGGTGTCGAGCGACTCCGCGCGTGCGATGGCGTCCTTGTCGGCCTCGAGCGCGTCGGCGACGCTGAGCAGGATCCGCCCGCGCTCGGCCGCGGGCGTACTCGGCCACTCACCCTCGTCGAAGGCCTGGCGCGCGGCCGCGACGGCACGCTCGGTGTCGGCGGAACCGGCCTCGTCGACCTCGGCTACCAGGGACCCGTCGGCGGGGCACCGGATCTGCCGCGTCCTGCCGTCTCGGGCGCTCTCCCAGCGACCCTGCACGAACAAATCGGGCACTGCGCTCCTCTCGGTGACGTTGGGCGGCGGGCACACACAAACGGCCCCGCCCTGTCACCGCGGCGCTGCCGGTGACACAGAGGTTTCCCGGCGCTCTCCTGTTCAATCATTCTGAAACGGTTACTTGGGCGTCAAGCCAGCGCGCATCGCACTAGGGTCACGTTTGGGCAACCATCGCCCAGCGGTGACTCCGCGCGACGAACAAATCACCCTATGCTTGCTCAGGACGGACGTCCTGCCGCCGGCGCGTTTTGTGGTGCTCCGACGCGGTCCCGCACGATAGCGGTCCTGCACGATTCTTGCGACCGACCTCAGGAGGTGCGATGGCGCCGGAGCGCCCCGAGTTCGTCCTCACCATGGCCTGCCCCGACCGACCCGGCATCGTCTACGCCGTTTCGAGCTTCTTGGTGCAGCACTCCTGCAACATCCTGGAGAGCCAGCAGTTCGACGACCGCGAGCACGACCGGTTCTTCATGCGCGTGCACTTCGAGGCCTACCGGCCCGGCTCGACGCTGGAGGTGCTGCGCGAAGCGTTCGGGTGGGTGGCCCAGTCGCACAACATGGAGTGGGGGATGTGGGACGCCCACGCACCGCACCGCACGCTGATCCTGGTCTCCCGCGCCGGCCACTGCCTGCACGAGCTGCTGTACCGGTGGAGCATCGGCGCCCTGCAGATCGAGATCCCGGCGGTCGTGTCCAACCACCCCGACCTCGAGCCGCTCGCGGCCACGCACGACGTGCCGTTCCACCACGTCCCCGTCACCGCTGACACCAAGGCCGAGGCGGAGTCACGGCTGCTGGCGCTGGTCGACGAGCTCGACATCGACCTCGTCGTGCTCGCCCGCTACATGCAGGTGCTCTCCGACGAGACGTGCACGCGGCTGCAGGGCCGGGCGATCAACATCCACCACTCGTTCCTGCCGAGCTTCAAGGGGGCGCGGCCCTACCACCAGGCGTTCCAGCGCGGGGTCAAGCTGGTCGGCGCCACCGCGCACTTCGTCACCAGCGAGCTGGACGAGGGCCCGATCATCGAGCAGGACGTCGTACGCGTCGACCACAGCCTCAACGCCGAGCAGCTGGCCAGCGCCGGACGCGACGTGGAGCGTCAGGTGCTGGCCCGTGCCGTCGGCTGGCACGCGCAGAACCGGGTGCTGCTCAACGGCAACCGCACCGTGGTGTTCCGCTAACTACCCCGTCAGACGCCGATCTTCTTGGCCAGGCCCTCGTCGAGCACGGCCAGGAACTCCTCGGTGGTCAGGAAGTCCTGCTCCTTGCCGGTCTCGTTCTTGATCAGCAGGGCCAGGTCCTTGGTCATCTGGCCGTTCTCGACCGCCTCGACGCAGACCTGCTCGAGCTTCTCGGCGAAGTCGGACACGTCGGGGGTGTTGTCGAGCTTGCCGCGGTGCTCGAGACCGCGCGTCCACGCGAAGATCGACGCGATCGGGTTGGTCGAGGTCGGCTTGCCCTGCTGGTGCTGGC
>CBFGZI010000172.1:0-6514 GCA_965653225.1 uncultured Propionibacteriales bacterium
GACGTCGAGGTCCCGGCTGGCGGAGGTCGCGTCCGCCAGCCACTTGAGCTCCTGGGCGTAGTGCTCGCGGGTGTCCTCGTCGATCACCGTGTGGGCCATCTTCAGAACGGAGCGACTGCGGCGTACGGCGACCCGCAGGTCGTGCAGGAACTCGGTGTCGAGCTGGCGGATGGTCCCGTCGAGGTTGTCGCGCACAATCTCGAGCAGCTGCCCGAAGGCGCTGGCGAACGCCTCCGCCGCTGGCATGCCGGGCGCGAACGCGAGGTCGGGCTTGGAGCGGTAGAACCCGGGCAGCAGTCCGCGTGCTCTGGTGACCTCGTCGAACATCGAGCAGTCCGCGGGCATCAGCCCGGGCGTGGAGGCCAGCTGACGCTCGACCCGGCGCGCGGCCTTGGCATAGCCACGAAGGGGCTCCACCCGGGCTCGCACCCCGACGTGCCTGCCGCCGTCCTTCCCGCCTTCGACGGTGAGGGGCCCCTGTACGGCGACCCGCGCCACGGTCTCGTCCTGGTCGTCGAGTACGGCCAGCAGGGAGGTGGGCCCCTCGGCGGTCGCCCTGGTGAGAGCCCCGGCACATTACTGCGTCAACACCCCCGGGCAGGGCGGCGACGGCGGTGACACGCCGACTCGGGGGCGGCCCCGCACCGGCCCGCAACCGACGGGAGCGCGAGGCCCGACCGATCCAAACGGTGTGAATCGGGCGTCGACTCCCGTTCACGCGCTGTTCGGCAAACTCGCCTGCCCCGGCAAGGTGCGCTCCCTAGGTTCCCGTGCTGCCGCCTAAGTAAAGAGGTCGTCGCATGGGGAGCAGCTCGACTGTCACGGCTCGCGGGATCACCAAGTGCTTCGGGGACGTGGTCGCGCTCGACGAGCTGGACCTGGATGTGGCCGACGGGCAGGTCCACGGCCTGGTCGGCCCCAACGGTGCCGGCAAGACCACCCTTCTGGGACTGCTGCTCGGGCTCGCGGTCGCGGACCAAGGCCGTCTGGAGATTCTGGGTTCGCCGGTCGGACGGAAGCTCGCCGTACCCGACGGCGTCGCGGGCTTCGTGGACGGGCCCGGCCTGTACCCCTCGCTCACCGCGCGGCGGAACCTGTCCGCACTGGCCTCCCTGCGCGGGTACGACTCCGGGCGCGACTCCGGCGTCGCCGACGCGCTGGAGCAGGTCGGGCTCACCGATGTCGCCGACGACCGCGTGCGAGGTTTCTCGCTGGGCATGCGCCAGCGACTCGGGCTCGCCGCCTGCCTGCTCACCAGGCCCCGGCTGCTGGTGCTCGACGAGCCGGTCAACGGCCTGGATCCCGCCGGCAGGCACCACATGCACCGTGTCATCACCCGGCTGGCCAGAGACGGAGCCGCGGTGCTCATCTCCAGCCACCGGATGGACGACATCGCGGCCCTGTGCACCGAGGTCACCATCCTCGCGACCGGACGGGTGCTCTTCACCGGCCCGGTGAACAAGCTGGCCGCCGAGAGCGGCGAGCTCGACTACCGGCTGCTCACCTCCGACCCGGCCGCTGCCCACCGAGTGGCCGCGGAGGCACCCGCGCTGCACGTGCTGCCGGCGCGCGACCCCGTGGCACCGCCGGATCCCGACGAGCTGCTCGTCCGTGGGCCGGTGCCGGCCCTCGAGGACCTGGTCGGGCGTCTGGTGCACGCCGGGGTGGCCGTACGCGAGCTCGCCCCGGTGGTGCCGCCGCTCGAAATGGCCTACCTCGCCCTCACCGAGACCGGCACGGTCTCCGGCCGGCCCGCCGAGGAGGACCCACGATGACCGCGACCGTCGCGCTGCCACAGACCGAAGCCCGGCCGGCACCCGCGCTGCGGGGCTACCGGTTCGAGCTGGTCAAGCTGCTCGCCCAGTGGCGGATCCGCCTGCTGCTGCTCGCGTGCACGATCGGGCCCGCCGTCTTCGTTGCCGTGGTGAGCCAGCAGAGCGCGCTGCCCGCCGACACGGTCTTCGGCCGGTGGATGCACGCGACCGGCTGGGCGGGGTCGCTGGTCGTGCTCGGCTTCTCGGGCGTGTGGGCGCTGCCGCTGCTGACGGCCGTGGTCGCGGGTGACGTCTTCGCGGTCGAGGACCGGCTCGGCACGTGGCGCCATCTGCTGATGGCGGTCCGCTCACCACGGCGCATCTTCGTGGTGAAGACGCTGGCCAGCCTGACCGTCCTCCTGCTGCTGGTGGCCGCGCTGACCGTCTCGGGCATCGTCGGCGGGCTGGCCTCGGTCGGTGACCACCCACTGGTCGGCCTGGACGGTCATCTTCTGGCCCCCGGGGACGCCGCCAGGACGGTCCTGCTCGCCTGGGCCTGCGTGCTGATGCCGACCCTCGCCTTCGCCGCCGTCGGCCTGCTCGGCTCGGTGGCCCTGGGCCGCTCCCCCATGGGGCTGCTGATGCCGGCGATCCTCGCGTTGGTGCTGCAGCTGGCCCAGCTGCTCCCGATACCCGTGGGTGTCCGGATGGCGCTGCCGAGCCACGCCTTCCTCGCCTGGCGCGGGCTCTTCACCAGTCCCGCGCAGACGGGCCCTCTCCTCGTCGGCCTGGCCGTGAGCCTGGCATGGGCGATCGTCGCGACCGTGCTGGCGTACTGGCTGTTCGTTCGCCGCGACTTCACCGACCTGACGTACGAGGGGTCGGGTGGCCGGGTCCTCATGTCCGCGGCGCTGCCGATGGCCGGTCTCGTCGGACTCACGGTCGTCGTTCTCGTCTCCATGACACCGGCTCAAGGCTCGGGGATACAGAAGGCGAAGGTGCAGCAGTCGCTCGCGACCACGTTCGCCCATCTCTACCGGCTTCAGACCGAGCAGCTGAACCGACCCCATGTCACCGAGGCGCAGCTGCGCGCCACCGCCGGCTGCGACAAGGGCGGCGACCGGGTCTTCGACGCGGGCCCGGGCAACGACTGGCGGTGTGTCGTCACGTGGCACCTGCCGGGCACGACCGCGACCGGCAATGCCATCTACCAGCTCGCCATCACACCGGACGGACGCTACGTCGCCGACGGCGACGGTCCGAAGGAGGTGAACGGCTACTTCCAGGTGCGGACACAGACCGGGGACGCCCCCAACCCACTCTGGCAGCTCGACGGAACCGTCGACCTGCTCGCCAACCCACCGAAGGGATGACACATGCACGTCACACGCAACCGTCGCCGCGACCCGGGGGTCCAGAGACTCCTCGGGGCACGCACCGGCAGCCGCGCCCGCATCGTCACGGCCGGCGCCACCGCTCTCGCCGTCCTTGGTGGCGGCGTCGCCTACGGCACGACCGTCGGGTTCGGCCAGCAGCAGGTCGGCAACGAGTACGCCGACGGTCTTCAGATCTCCTCCAACCAGACTCTGAAGCCGCTGGGCGAGCGGCTCATGACGCCCTACGGCAAGTTCATGGGCTCCACCGTCAGCCCCGACGGCCGCTTCCTGGCCACCACGTCCAACGACCGTTCGGTCTCGCTGCAGATCTTCGACCTGCAGTCGTACAAGCTGATCTGGCGCGGCGGCACCGCGTCCGGCGTCAACATGCGGCTGTCTGACAACACCGTCGGCCAGGAGAGCCCGCTCTACTCTCCCGACGGCCAGTTCCTCTGGATGCCGAACGCGACCGGCGTCACCCGTTTCCCGGTCAACGCCGACGGCAGCCTGGGGACAGGCACCAAGGTCACGATCCCGACCGTGGGTGGTCAGCAGGCGCTGACCGCCGGCATGGCCTACTCCCCCGACGGCTCGACCCTGTACGCCGCCGTGAACGGCCAGAACCGGGTCGTCGCGATCGACCCGGCCACGGGCGCGATCAAGCAGGCCTGGGACGTCGGCATCGCCCCGCGCCAGCTGAAGTTCGTGGGCACCAAGCTCTACGTCAGCGACGAGGGCGGCCGCATGGCCAAGCCCGGTGAGCCCACCATCAACTCCTATGGCACCCAGGTTCCGGCCGACCCCTACCTCGGCACGTCGACGACCGGTGTGCTCAGCGTCATCGACACCGCCGACGCCACCGCGGCCGTCGGCCAGATCGAGGTCGGCCTGCACCCGACCGCGATGCACGTCGAGGACGGTGCGCTCTACGTCGCCAACACCTTCGACGACACCGTCTCCGTGGTCGACACCTCCACCGACAAGGTCGTCCAGACGATCGCCACCCAGCCGTACAAGGGCTCCGCGATCGGCTACGCGCCTGACGCGGTCACGGTCCACAACGGTCGGCTGCTCGTCAGCCTCGGCCGCGCCAACGCGATCGCGGTCTACAAGCTCGGCGCCAGCCCGCTCGACCCGGTCAGCTACGTCGGTCTCGTCCCGACCGACTTCTACCCGGAGGACGTCTTCCCCGTCGGGAACCGGATCGTCGTGGCGAACCGCCGCGGCATCGACGCCCGGGGCCCGCTTCTCACGTTCAACCAGGGCACCGGTACCAATCCGGCGACCGGCCACGGTACGCACGGCACGACGGCCTCGCTGACCCGCTTCACGCTGCCCTCCGACGGCCAGATCAAGGACATTTACACTCCGATGGTCTTCACCCAGAACGGCTGGGGCGCCGGGGACACGGACGTCAAGCACGCCACGGGCAAGCGGGCCAACCCCGTACCGGTGCCCCGCAGCATCGGTGACCCCTCGACCATCAAGCACGTCTTCATGCTGGTCAAGGAGAACCGGACCTACGACCAGGTCCACGGCGACATGCCCGCCGGCAACGGTGACCCGTCACTGGCCCAGTTCGGCGAGAACGTCACCCCCAACATCCACGCGCTGTCTCGCCAGTTCGGGCTCTACGACAACACCTACGACGTCGGTACCAACTCGGCCGAGGGCCACAACTGGCTGATGCAGGGCGACGACCCGGAGTACACCGAGTCGAGTGCGGGTGAGTACACGCGCTCGTACGACACGGAGAACGACGTCCTGGGCCACCAGCGCTCGGGCTTCCTGTGGACCGCCATCCAGTCGGCCGGCAACACCGCGGAGAACTTCGGGGAGTTCATGGCCTTCGAGAACAAGCCGGCCGGCGCCACCTGGCAGCAGTACTACTGCGCCGCCAGGAGCGTCGACGACGGCGGTGACCCCGCCCAGCTGTACGACCCCGCGATCCGTCTGAACACCCGGTCGCCGATCCCGTCGCTGGACGGGATCTCCGACCACGACGCTCCGATGTTCGACGCGCAGATCCCGGACCTGTACCGCTACCAGATCTGGAAGCAGGACTTCCTGAAGAACGGCCCGGCCGACTTCAACATGATGTGGCTGTCCGACGACCACACCGGTGGCCCGGTGTCGGCGCGGTCGGAGGTGGCCGGTGGTGACCTCGCGCTCGGCAAGATCGTCCAGACGATCTCGCACAGCCCGTACTGGAGGAGCTCCGCGATCTTCGTGGTCGAGGACGACAGCCAGAACGGTGCCGACCACGTCGACGGCCACCGCGCCCCGATCCAGGTCATCAGCCCCTGGGCCGTGCACGGCAAGACCATCTCGACCTACTACTCGCAGATCTCGATGGTGCGCACGATCGAGCAGATCCTCGGCGCGGAGCCGCTGAACCAGAAGGTCGCCGCGGCGACGCCGATGTACGACGCGTTCCAGGCGACCCCGGACTACACGCCGTACGACGCGGTGCCGAACCGCGTCTCGCTCACCGAGAACATCGCGACCCCTCCTGCGTGTGGTCTTGACAACCCGCCCGGCCCGGCGACAGCCCAGCCGGTGCCCGTCCCGGACAAGTTCGTCTCCTACTCGGCGGCCTGGGAGAAGTGGGCCAGGAAGCAGCACCTCAGCGGCAAGCAACCCCAGCCCGACTTCGCCAACCCCGAGCAGATGAACCGCTACACGTGGTACGACGCACACCACTGGGAGCTGCCCTACCCGGGTGACCCGAAGATCTACCTCCCCGACCAGGTGCCGGGTGCGGCTCTGCCGGGCTCGGACGTCGAGTGACCCGCTCCTGAGGGGTCGAGACTGAGGAGTCGACCCTGACGGAAGCTGACGAGAACCTGACGGCCTGCCGGGTGTACCCGGCGGGCCGTCGCCTATCGCGAGACGCCGGGCGGGCGTTACAAGATTTTGTCGTTGCGAACACCACTCGGCAATACGTTGAGAGCCCCGGGCAGAGGTCGCTAGCGTCGACTCCCGTCGTCGCGAGTTTCATCTGGGGGCACGTCGAATGGCTATCGTGACTGCGAGCGGCTCGGTCTCGGCGAGCGGCTGCTGGACGGACGGGGCGGACAACCCGCTGTGCAAGGCCGTGTTCGAGTGGACGGGCGGCAACGCGTGGGTCGCCTCGGCGTCGGACTGGCTGGTGGCGAAGCCACTCAACATCCTCTGCCTGCTCCTGCTCGCCGGGCTGCTGCGCTGGGTCCTGCACCGGTTGATCGACCGGGCCATGTCGCACGCCGGGCGCGGCTCGATGCCGGGCTTCATCGGCCGCCGAGGTCGGCGGCCTGAACCGACTCCCTCGGCGCTGGTCGCCGGCCGTCGTGAGCAGCGCACCGCCACCATGGGGTCGCTGCTGAAGAGCATCACCACCGGCGT
>CBFGZI010000173.1:0-6438 GCA_965653225.1 uncultured Propionibacteriales bacterium
CTCACCGACCCCGCCGCGTGGGAGCGGTTCTACGGCGGGCAGCACGCCGGCGCCTGGCCGTACGGCCTGCCCGAGCTGCCCGGACAGCGTGCCCGGCTGCACGGCGCGAAACGCATCGCCGTGCCGGGCTGCTACCCGACCGTCGCCACGCTGACGCTGCTGCCGGCCGTGACCGCGGGACTGGTCGACGTCGACGACGTGGTGGTCGTCGCGGCGTCCGGAGCCTCTGGCGCGGGCAAGGCGCCGAAGCCGCACCTGGTGGGGTCGGAGGTGATGGGCTCGGTCACCACCTACGGCGCGGGTGGTGCGCACCGGCACACCCCCGAGATCGAGCAGAACCTCGCCCTGCTGGGCGACGGGGCCGACGTCCGGGTGTCGTTCACCCCGCTGCTGGTGCCGATGTCGCGGGGCATCCTGGCCACCTGCACCGCACCTATGCGTGACGGGGTGGGCGGCGCCGACGTGCGCGCGGCGTACGAGAAGGTGTGTGCCGACGAGCCGTTCCTGCACCTGCTTCCCGAGGGCGTGTGGCCGCAGACCCAGGCGACCCTGGGCGCCAACACCGTGCACCTGCAGGCGGCCGCGGACGAGCGCGCCGGCCGACTGGTCGCCGTCGGCGCCGAGGACAACCTGACCAAGGGCACCGCCGGCGGGGCCGTGCAGTCGATGAACATCGCACTCGGGCTCCCCGAGACCACCGGCCTTCCCATGTTCGGCGTCGCCCCATGAACCTCACCCCACGAAAGCGCTCGCTTCGCTCACGTTTGCCACCCCACGAAAGCGCTCGGTTCGCTCACGCTTCCGCAGGGACCCCGACCTTCCGCGGGGGCCCCGAATGAGCATCACCACTCCCGCCGGCTTCCGCGCGGCCGGGGTCACCGCCGGCCTCAAGCCCAGCGGCAGGCCCGATATGGCGGTGATCGTCAACGACGGGCCCGTCCACGCGGCCGCCGGCGTGTTCACCCGCAACAGGTGCAAGGCCAACCCGGTGCTGTGGAGCGAGCAGGCGATCAAGGACGGCACCGTGCGTGCCGTCGTGGTCAACTCCGGCGGCGCGAACTGCTACACCGGCGCCGAGGGGTTCCAGAGCACGCACGCCACCGCCGAGACCGTTGCCGAGGCGCTGGGCATCGGTGCGATCGACGTGCAGGTCGGGTCGACCGGCCTGATCGGCATGCTCAACGACCGTGACCAGGTGCTGGCCGGCGCGCGCGCCGCGGTCGAGGCACTGGTCGCTGACGGGGGAGCCGAGGCGGCGCAGGCCATCATGACCACCGACACGGTCGCCAAGCAGGTGGCTGTCGGTGGTGACGGCTTCACGGTCGGCGGCATCGCCAAGGGCGCGGGGATGCTCGCGCCCGGGCTGGCCACCATGCTCGTCTACCTGACGACCGACGCCGACGTCGACGCGGACACCTGTGACCGCGCGCTGCGCGCGGCCACGCGGGTGACGTTCGACCGGCTCGACTCCGACGGGTGCATGTCCACCAACGACACCGTGCTGCTGCTGGCCAGCGGGGCCGCGGGCGTGCGGCCGGCGTACGACGACTTCGCCGAGGCGGTGCAGCAGGCCTGCCACGACCTCACCATGAAGATGCTCGGCGACGCCGAGGGCGCCGACCACGACATCGCGATCGAGGTCCGCAACGCAGCCTCGGAGGACGAGGCGGTCGACGTCGCCCGCGCGGTCGCGCGCAGCAACCTGTTCAAGTGCGCGGTGTTCGGTCGCGACCCCAACTGGGGCCGGATCCTCGCCGCCGTCGGCACGACCGACGCGGCCTTCGACCCGACCGACCTCGACGTCGCGCTGAACGGCGTGTGGGTCTGCCGCAACAGCGGTATCGGCGAGCCGCCCGATCGCGTCGACCTGACGAGTCGCTGGGTCGACGTGACCGTGGACCTCAAGGCTGGAGACGCGGCTGCGACCGTGTGGACCAACGACCTGACGCACGCCTACGTGCACGAGAACTCCGCCTACTCCACCTGACATGCAGATCACCGTGAAGGACCGGACATGAGCCGCGACCGGCAGGCCGCCCTGGCCAAGGCAGCGACCCTCACCGAGGCGCTGCCCTGGCTGGAACGGCTGCACGACCGCACCGTCGTGATCAAGTACGGCGGCAACGCCATGGTCGACGACGACCTGCGGCTCGCGTTCGCCAAGGACATCGTGTTCCTGCGCTACGCGGGCCTACGGCCCGTCGTGGTGCACGGCGGCGGACCGCAGATCTCGCACATGCTGCGGCGACTGGACATCCAGAGCGAGTTCAAGGGCGGCCTGCGGGTCACCACGGCCGAGGCCATGGACGTCGTCCGCATGGTGCTGGTCGGCCAGGTCGGACGCGAGCTCGTCGGCCTCCTCAACCAGCACGGACCGCTGGCAGTCGGACTGTCGGGGGAGGACGCCGGCCTGTTCACCGCCGAGCGCACCGGCGCCGTCGTCGACGGCGAGACGGTCGACCTCGGGCTCGTCGGCGACGTGGTGGGCGTACGCCCCGAGGCCGTGCTCGACCTGATCGAGGCAGGGCGCATCCCGGTCGTCTCAGGCGTCGCGCCCGACGAGTCCGGCCAGGTGCACAACGTCAACGCCGACACCGCAGCATCCTCGCTGGCCGTCGCGTTGGGCGCGGAGAAGCTCGTCGTGCTGACCGACGTCGAGGGGTTGTACGCAGACTGGCCGGCCAGCGACGAGGTCGTCTCGGAGATCCGCGCCAAGGAGCTGGAGGAGATGCTGCCCGACCTGTCCGCGGGCATGATCCCGAAGATGCAGGCCTGCCTGCGCGCCGTACGCGGGGGTGTGGCGCGTGCGCACGTGCTCGACGGCCGGGTGCCGCACGCGTTGCTGCTCGAGGTGTTCACCGACGACGGGATCGGCACCATGGTGCTTCCCGACACCGAACCGGAGGAGGACCGATGAGCGTCTCCACCACGTCCGACACGGTGACCGCGTGGCAGGACCGCTACGCCCACGTACACATGAACACCTTCGGCACCCCGCGCACGACTCTGGTGCGCGGTGAGGGCTGCTACGTGTGGGACGCCGACGGCAACCGCTACCTCGACCTGCTGGCCGGTATCGCGGTCAACGCGCTCGGCCACGCGCACCCCGACGTCGTGCAGGCGGTGACGACGCAGCTGTCCGAGCTCGGCCACGTGTCCAACTTCTTCACCACGCCCGCGCAGGTGCAGCTGTGCGAACGGCTGCTGCAGCTGCTCGGCGCCGACGGCCGGGTGTTCCTGACCAGCTCGGGCACCGAGGCCAACGAGGCGGCGTTCAAGCTGGCCCGCCGCACCGGACGCACCAAGATGGTCGCGGCCACCGGCGGTTTCCACGGGCGCACCATGGGCTCGCTGGCGCTGACGTCCAAGGCGGCCTACCGCGAGCCGTTCGAGCCGCTGCCGGGCGAGGTCGTGTTCGTCGAGTACGGCGACGCCGACGCGCTGCGCGCCGCCGTCGACGACGACACCGCGGCCGTGGTGCTGGAGCCGGTGCAGGGCGAGGCCGGCGCCGTCGTGCCTCCGACCGGCTACCTGACCGCTGCCCGAGAGGCCACCTCGCGGCACGGCGCGCTGCTGTGGTTCGACGAGGTGCAGTCGGGCGTCGGGCGCACCGGACGGTGGTTCGCCCACCAGGCGGAGGATGCGGTGCCCGACGTGGTGACGCTCGCCAAGGGGCTCGGCGGCGGCATCCCGGTCGGCGCGACCATCGCCGTCGGCGAAGCGGGCGGCCTGTTCGGCCCCGGCAACCACGGCACCACCTTCGGCGGCAACCCGGTGTCGGCGGCGGCCGCGCTGGCGACCCTGCGCGTGATCGAGCGCGACGGCCTGCTGTCCAACGCCGCCGAGGTCGGCCGGCGGCTGGCACAGGGCACCCGCGACCTCGAGCATGCCGCGGTCACGGACGTGCACGGAGCGGGGCTGCTCATCGGCGTCGACCTCGCGGGCGAGGTGGCGAAGCCTCTCACGCAGTCCGCGCAGACCGCCGGTTTCATCGTCAACGACTGCTCCCCGTCACGGGTCCGGCTGGCCCCTCCGCTCGTGCTCACACTCGACCAGGCAGACACTTGGCTCTCCGCCCTGCCCCCACTCCTGGACGAGGTGACCCGATGATCCGGCACTTCCTGCGCGACGACGACCTGACTCCCCAGGAGCAGGCCGAGGTGCTCGAGCTCGCCGTACGGCTCAAGCACAACCGGTTCGGCGAGCAACCGCTCTCCGGGCCACGCGCGGTGGCCGTGCTGTTCGACAAGCCGACGCTGCGGACCCAGGTCTCCTTCAGCGCCGGCATCGCCGAGCTCGGAGGGCACCCGCTGGTGGTCGACGCCCGGCTGGCGCAGATCGGCGAACGCGAGTCCGTCGCCGACACCGCGCGCGTGCTCGGCCGCCAGGTGGCGGCGATCGTGTGGCGTACGCACGACCAGTCACGCATCGAGGAGATGGCGCGCTACGCCGGTGTCCCGGTCGTCAACGCGCTGACCGACCAGTTCCACCCGTGCCAGCTCCTCGCCGACCTCATGACGGTCCGTCAGCAGCGCGGTGGGCTCGCCGGCGTGAGCCTGGCCTACCTCGGCGACGGCGCAAACAACATGGCGCACTCCTACCTGCTGGCCGGCGCCACCGCGGGAATGCACGTGCGCATCGGCAGCCCGGCCGACTACCGGCCGGCACAGAACGTGCTCAACCGGGCCACCGACGTGGCTTCGCACACCGGCGGCTCGGTCACCGTCACCGACGACCCCGTCGAGGCGGTCAAGGGCGCCGACGTGGTTGCCACCGACACCTGGGTGTCGATGGGTCAGGAAGACGAGAAGGAGGAACGCGAGAAGCCGTTCGTGCCGTACGCCGTCACCTCCGACCTGCTGAAGCACGCGGCCCACGACGCAGGCGTGCTGCACTGCCTGCCCGCCTACCGGGGCAAGGAGATCGCCGCGGACGTGCTCGACGGCCCGCAGGCGATGGTCTGGGACGAGGCGGAGAACCGGCTGCACGCGCAGAAGGCGCTGCTCGCGTGGCTGCTGCGGCAGACACCGGGGAACCGACGATGACCGCGATGATCCCGGCGACCAAGGCGGCCCGGCAGCAGCTGATCGTCGAGCTGCTCGGCCGGAACCCGGTGCGGTCGCAGCCGGAGCTGGCGACCCTGCTCGCCGAGGCCGGCGTCGCGGTCACCCAGGCCACGCTGTCGCGCGACCTGGTCGAGCTCGACGCGGTCAAGGTCCGCCATCCCGCAGGCGGCCTGGTCTACGCCGTACCCGCCGAGGGCGGCGACCGCAGCCCCCGGCCGGCCGTCGAGTCGGTCGCCGCAGAGGCACGGCTGGCCCGGCTGTGCGGAGAGCTGCTCGCCTCCGCCGAGGCCTCGGCCAACCTGGTGGTGCTGCGCACGCCACCGGGCGCCGCGCAGTTCTTCGCCTCGGCCATCGACCACGCCGAGCTCGGCGCCGTGCTCGGCACGATCGCGGGCGACGACACCGTGATGGTGATCGCCCGCGACCCCCGCGGGGGCACGGCGCTGGCGCAGCGCTTCCTCGCGATGGCGCAGTCGGCCCAGCTGTCGGCACAGCACCACACAGACGACGTATCCGCACCCATGCGGCAGCAGAGCAAGGAGAAACCATGACCGAACGTGTTGTACTCGCGTACTCCGGCGGCCTCGACACCTCGGTGGCGATCGGCTGGCTGACCGACCAGACCGGCGCCGAGGTGGTCGCCGTCGCCGTCGACGTCGGACAGGGCGGCGAGGACATGGAGACCGTCCGCAAGCGAGCCCTTGCCTGCGGCGCGGTCGAGGCGGTCGTGGTGGACGCGAAGGACCAGTTCGCCGAGGAGTACTGCCTGCCGGCGCTGCAGGCCAACGCGCTCTACATGGACCGCTACCCGCTGGTGTCGGCGCTCTCGCGTCCGCTGATCGTGCAGCACCTGGTGGAGGCGGCGCGCTACCACGGCGCGAGCACGGTGAGCCACGGCTGCACGGGCAAGGGCAACGACCAGGTGCGGTTCGAGGTCGGTGTCGGTGCGCTGGCGCCGGACCTGAAGGTCATCGCGCCGGTGCGCGACTACGCGTGGACACGCGAGAAGGCGATCGCCTACGCCGAGGAGCACCAGCTGCCCATCGACGTGACGAAGAAGTCGCCGTACTCCATCGACCAGAACGTCTGGGGCCGTGCGGTCGAGACCGGGTTCCTCGAGGACATCTGGAACGCGCCGATCGAGGACCTCTACGACTACACCGACGACCCGTCCGTGCCGCGCGAGGCCGACGAGGTCACGATCTCGTTCGAGCGCGGCGTCCCCGTGGCGATCGACGGCAAGCACGTCACGATGCTGCAGGCCATCCAGCAGCTGAACCGCCGCGGCGGCGCCCAGGGCATCGGCCGGCTCGACATGGTCGAGGACCGGCTGGTCGGCATCAAGAGCCGTGTGGTCTACGAGGCGCCGGGT
>CBFGZI010000174.1:0-6376 GCA_965653225.1 uncultured Propionibacteriales bacterium
ACAAGGCTCGCCAGGCGAAGGAGCGTCTTGCGGCGGGTCCGGCGTGGCAGGACCACGGGCTCATCTTTACGTCAGTGATCGGCACCCCGTTAGAGCCGCGGAACGTGCACCACTGGTTCTGCCAGCTCCGCACGGGCTTAGGCCTGGACTGGCTTCGGTTCCACGACCTGCGCCACGCGTGCGCCACGTTCCTGTTGGCCAACGGCGTGGACCCGCGCACCGTTATGGACGTCCTCGGCCACACGACGATTCGGCTGACGATGGACACATACGGGCATGCGCTGCCCGAGCGGATGTTCAACGCGGCGTCGGTCATCGACGGCGTGCTTGGCAGCGAGTCCGGGTCCTAGGCAGCGGATTAGGCAGCGGTGTAGCCATGGCAGCGATTCGGATGACCGTCGGACCCACGTTTGTGCAGGTCAGAAGCGGTGGAGACGAGGAGACTCGAACTCCCAACCCCCGCCTTGCAAAGGCGGTGCTCTGCCAGTTGAGCTACGTCCCCATGCGGCCGGCGCGCGACGGCACCGACCCGAACACCAAAGACGTCAGTGCGACCGGTTGACGCTGTCGGTCGCCTCGGACCACAGGTCCTGCGTCGCGTGCTGCTTCTGCTGCTTGGTGTACGCGATGTACCCGGCGATGCCGGCAATCACGAGGAGCAGGAGCTTCTTCATCGCCGTTCTCCTTCGAAGACTTCATGGGACAGAAGCCGCCCGGCTCCCGCCGACGCACTCAGCTCGTGCGTCACCGTCGACAATATCGTCCGTGCGGCAGTGAGCCGCGCTCGGTCAGCCGCGCTTGGTCAGCCAGCCGTCACGGCGCGAACGGCCGAAGAAGCGCGAACGGCCGGCGTAGCGCGAGTTGTCCGAGTACTGCGACCCCTCCGCGTAGGCGGAACCGTCCGAGTAGCGGGCGTCGTCGCGGTAGTGCGAGCGGTCCGGGTAGCGGTACTCCACGACGCGGTGGCTGCGCTGGCGCTGGTAGTCCATGGCGATCGCGGCGATGGCGCCGATGACGCCGGCGGCCAGCAGGATCAGGCCGAGCGCGCCGTCGTACACGTAGGGCAGGTCGATGTCGACAGCCCAGGTGAGGATCGCGCCGGCGGTGGCCAGGCCCAGCCCGGTCCCCACGCTGCTGTACGCGCGCGGGTGCACGGTGAGGGCCACGGCGATCACGGCCAGCCCGGCGAGCATCGCGATCACGCCGAGCGCACCCTCGTACAGGTAGGGCACGTCGAGGTCGACAGCCCAGGTGAGGATCGCGCCGGCGATGATCAGGCCTACGCCGGAACCGGTGCCCATGAGTCTTCCTCTCGGTTAGATCTTGGAGCCCCACGACTGTACCGGCCGGTTTCAGATCGTGGGAAACCGTGTGGGCCCCGTCACGCGGGACACCACCTTGGGTCATGTACCCGGTCGGAGGTGTTCCACACCGGACGGCGCCCGGCGCGACAGCCCCTCCAGCGCGGACTCGAGGTCGTCGCCGACCACCACGTCGTGCAGCGCGTCGACGGGCAGGAAGCCCGCCGCGGCGATGCCGCGCAGTGTCTCGAGCAGGGGAGTCCAGAACCCGTCGGCGTTGAGGAAGCCGACCGGTTTGTGGTGGAACCCGAGCTGCCGCCAGGTCCAGACCTCGAAGATCTCCTCCAGCGTCCCCAGGCCACCCGGCAGCGCGAGGAACGCGTCGACGCGGTCGGCCATGATCGCTTTGCGCTGGTGCATCGTCTCGCACACGTGTAGCTCGGTCACCTCGAGGTGCGCCAGCTCGCGGTCGACCATCGACCGCGGGATCACCCCGATCACCTCGCCGCCCTCGGCCAGCGCTGCCTGGGCCATCGCGCCCATCAGTCCCGCGCGCCCGCCGCCGTACACAACGCCCAGCCCGCGGCGGCCGAGCTCACTGCCCACGTGGCCGGCCAGCTCCACGTAGCGAGGGTCGTTGCCGGACGACGAGCCCGCAAACACCGCGATCCGCCTCACGCCGCGTCCCGCACGAATATCAACCAGGGCATGCCGTCGACCATGGTCAGCACTGTACGAGCGGCTGCCCAGCTCCGACCCCCGACGGGCAGGACCGCCTCGCCCGCTGCCGACCCGCCTGGTTGGACTCCCACCACCGGTCCAGTGCAACCTCGTCGAGAGCACTCCGAACGCGGTTCCGCGCAACCGCCACGCGTGGGCGGCTACCGGGTCCGCTTCACCCCGCGCGCGGCACCGGCGGAGTGGTGGCTCGGGCGGCTCACAGGTCGACGCACTGGCCGTCCTTGCCGTTGTCGGCGATGTTCCCGCTGCCGACGGGCGCGACGTCGTTGCCGATGCAGCTCAGCCGGTTGTGCGCGTAGTTGCGCAGCAGGAGCAGACCGTTCGGGTTCACCGCGTTCCCGGTCGTGGTGTTGTTCTGCACCAGCAGCGAGCCGCCGCCGGTGGTCCCGACCTCGTTGTCGCGCAGCCGGATGAACGGCGCGACGTTGTTCTGCACGATGAGCGGGTTGCCGACGGTGTTGTGGAAGACCCCGATCCGGCCGTCGTTGTTCTTGAGGTCGATCGTCTCGCCAACGGTCATGTAGCAGATCGCGATCAGACCGTGGTTGCCGAACAGGCTGATGTTGTTCCCGGTGCCCGGGTCGACGGCGCAACCGTCGCTGCCGATGGTGATGCGGCGCTTGGTCCCGCTCAGGTTGATGTTGCCGGTCGTACCGTTGCCGACCACATCGGTGTCGATCAGCTGCACGGTACGCGCGCCGTTGCCCATCACGTTGCCCTGCAGGGTCGAACCGTGGGTCAGCAGCGCACCCCCGGACATGATGCGGATGTTGCCGTCCACGACGACATCGGTGAGGTTGCAGGTCTCGCCCGCCGGGACCACCAGCGAGCCGACCGTCGTACTCGCCAGCGGACTGGCGCACGCGGTCGCGGGCACGGCCTGGGCCGGAGCCACCACCAAGGTTGCGGCCGCCGCGGCAACGGCGAGGCCGACGAAGAAGCTGCGCACGGTTGGTTCCCCTCCCTGGACTTCGGGCGTACGAAGCCCACCGCGGGACCTCGACGGCCCTCGCGTACGTCGCAGTGAGATCCCCCACGGATCCGTCGTCATCGCCGGCCGGGGACGCTGCGCAACCTTCCCGGCGATGGCGTGCGCTTCGTGAATGACGATCGCCTCGAACGTAGGCCGAGGCAATGACCCGAAGCGGCTAATCGTCCGAGCGTGCCCGGCCGGACACGCAGCGCCGCAGGAGTGCTCTTTTCCGCACGTCAGACCCACTTCCCGACGGTTGTTCGACCGGAACCGGAACGCCGCGCGGTCGCTCCGTCACGGGCCGCTGCCGCAAGGCCGTCCACGGCGGTCGCCGGCGAGTAGTCCGTCCAGGTCATTCACGCAGTGTGTTCGCACGCCCACCGCAGACCTCGGCCCGAGAGGCCACATGAGCGACCTGGTGAGCACCGACAGCGACTTCGTCGCTCGCATTGCGTGCCAACCTGCTCACCGGGCGCATCTCGGACCCACGACCGCAAAAGTGCTGTTTGGCCATAGCAACGGAGCGGAAACCGCGCTTCACTGGTAGTGGCACGCAGCAATCCCCCTCCTGTTCAGCCATGTGCAGGGCCACCTCGCTGACGTGACCGGAGGGCCTCGCCATGAAGGGCACGTACGACAACGCGGTGCTCGATCCGAGCGTGCCGGCGGCCGGTGGAGGCGTGGACGCGGCAGCGAGTCCTGCCAAGCCCCGGCCCGGCCTGTTCAAGGTGGCGACCTTCGACCGCCGCGACGTCGACGGGTGCGCGGTCGTCGGCGCCGTGGGCGAGATCGACGTGTCGAGCGCTCCGGCCTTCCGGGCCGCGCTGTTGGACGCGGTCGAACGGTCCGAACGGCTCGTGGTCGACCTGTCCTCGGTGACCTTTCTCGACTGCGCCGGTCTGTCGGCGCTGGCGAGCGTCGTCCGGCGGGTACGAGCCGCCGGCGAGATGGTGCACCTGGTCGGTGTGACCGGCACGGTCGGCCGGGTCATCACCCTCACGCGGCTCGACCAGGTGGTGGCGGTCGACGCCTCGGTGGACGACGCGCTGGCGTCCATGACATCGCGCACGACCTGACGTCCCGCTCCGGGACCAGCCAGCGACACCAACCAGCGACTCGAGCGGTCAGTCGCTCTCGTCGGACTCCCCGCCGTGGTTGCCGTGCCCCTCGCCCTGGTTGCCGTGCCCCTCGCCGTGACCATGGCCGTGGCCCTCGTGGTTGCCCTCCGGCGCCGGCGTACTCGGTTGCGGCGCCGGCGTGGTCGGCACGGGCTGCGGCCGGGGCTCGGGTCGCGGCAGAGCGTTGAGCAGGCCGGCGGCCGCGGCGAGGACGGCGTCGGCCTGCGCGGAGTCGAGTCGCCCCGCGTCCTGGGCCTGGACCGTGGTCCGGATCAGCTGCTTCAGCTGTCGGCGGGCCTGGCCGGGTCGGTGTTGGACGATCGCTCGGTCGACCTGGGACAGCGAGGTGTGCAGCTCGGGCACCGCCTGCACGGGCGCATCCGTATTGGCACAGCCCGCGCTGAGCAGCAGCACGCCGACTGCAGTGGCCAGTCGCCGACCGGCACCGACCTGCAGATCGTTCCGACTCACGGCTGTCCCTCCACCGCGTCGTGCAGGTTCTGCAGGGGCTGCTGCAGCTTCGCCGGCACGCCCGACGGGATCTGTGTCGGGGTCGGCGTCTCGCCGCGATTGCCGATCGCGACTGCGACGAGTACCGCGAGCAGCACGACACAGGCGGCCGCAACCGCGACGAAGCCGTGCAGGTGCCGGCGTACGAACTCCGACGCGCGCCCGGTCTCGGCGGAGCGCCTACTCGGTCGACGGCGCAGAGCCAGCGTGTCCGCAGCGGGCTCATCGGCCTGCACCGGCGGTACCGCGCCCGTCAGCATCCGCGTCGACTCCGGGTCCCTGGTTCCCGCCCGCTCCGCCTCGGCGCCCAGCTGACGCAGCGCGTCCGCCACCTGCTCCGTCGACGGCCGGTCATCCGGCGCCAGCGCGGTCATGCGCGTGAGCAGATCGACCCACGCCGTAGGGACGGTCCACGGTATCGGCGGCGGAGCCGTCAGCCGCGCAAGTGCCGCCTCGGTGGGCGACCCGCCATACGCGCGCTCACCGGTCAGCGCCTCCAGCAGCACCAGACCCAGCGAGTACACGTCCGCCGCCGGCGTGACGTCCTCGCCGCGAACCTGCTCCGGCGCCAGGTAGGCCGCGGTGCCGACCGTGACCCCGGTGGCGGTGTGCCGCGCGGCCTCCGTCAGCAGCCGGGCGATGCCGAAGTCGGTCAGCAGCGCCCGGTCGTCGTCGGCCAGAAGCACGTTGCCCGGCTTGAGGTCGCGGTGCACGATGCCGCACGCGTGCGCGTAGGTCAGCGCGTCCGCCAGCTGCGCTCCGATCGAGGCGACGCGCGCAGGCTCCAGCGGCACCCCGCGGCAGCACTCGGCCAGGCTGGGGCCGCGGACGAGCTCCATCACCAGGTACGGCTGGTCGCCGGTGACGGAGGCGTCGAGGACCGTGACCAGGCCCGGGTGGCTCAGCCCGGCCAGCGTGCGTGCCTCGTCGGCGAACCTGGCCCGTGCGGCATCGTCCCCGGACATGCTGAGCAGCAGCTTCACCGCCACCGGGCGGTCGAGCACGCGGTCATGGGCCCGGTGCACCTCGGCCATGCCGCCGCGGCCGATCAGGCCCTGCAGCTCGTACCGCTCGCCTAGCAGGCCCGGCTCACCGCTTCGGGCATCTGCCACAAATGTCTCCCTCTCCCGGGCGTGTCGGTCGCTGCGCACCCAGCCCGAACTCTAGGGCAGGCTGATGAGAGCAGGCACGCGGTGATGCGGGCGGCGACACGGGCACTCCTGCGCCGCCACGGTGTGTGCATCCCGGTCGCAGTGCTGGGTACAGGGGACCAGGATCCGACCACGTGAACGCCCATGGGGAGGGGACGTCCCGTGAAGAAACCCGAGATCATCGCGGCTGTACAGGAGACCGCGCAGATTGCCACGCGCGAGGAGGCCCAGGCAGCCGTACGCGCCACGCTGCGCGTACTCGGCCAGCGCCTGGCCGGAGACGAGACTCGCAACCTCGCCGAGCAGCTACAGCCGGACCTGGCTCGTGAGCTGCCCGACGAGGGACCGGGAGAGCGCTTCGACCTCGCCGAGTTCTACCAGCGGGTAGCCCGGTACGAGGGCTGGCCGGACGACGAGCAGCGGGCGCGCAGCCATGCCCGGGCGGTGGCCGCGGCGCTGAAGACCAACCTCGGCGGCCGGGAGTTCGAGCATGTCGCCACCCAGCTGCCGTCGGAGTACGACGACCTGCTGCAGACCGAGCCGGTCCAGTACCACTAGGGCTTCGTCCTGCCCCGTGCGTGC
>CBFGZI010000175.1:0-6220 GCA_965653225.1 uncultured Propionibacteriales bacterium
GCGCCTCGTCCGCGCCGCTGTCCACGGTCTGGTAGAAGGACAGCGCCATGCCCTCCTCGCCCTCGATGCCCTCGAGACGGCTCAGGTCGACCGCGCCGGTGCGCGCCGGGTAGTCCTCCTTGTAGGCCTCGGGGAACGAGTCGGCGTACGCCCGCGCGAGCCGCGACCCCTCCTCCTCGCCCAGCTCGTTGTGCACCGCGGTGATGAGGTCGTCGCGCCAGGACCGGGCCGCCTCGGCGAGCCGCCGCTCGAGGTCGGCGGCGTCGAAGTCGCCCATCACCTCGCCCCGCTTCGGGCGCACCACGAAGTGCAGCCGGGCCAGCAGCGACTCGCTGACCCGGGCGGTGTACTCGACCGAGTCGCCGTGCAGCTGGTGCTTGAGGATGGAGGCGATCCGCTCGCGGACCGCGGTCGTGTAGCGGTCGCGGGGCAGGTAGACCAGGCAGGACAGGTAGCGCCCGTAGGTGTCGCGGCGGATGAACAGCCGCAGCTGGCGCCGCTCCCTGGTGTGCATGACCGCGTCGGCGATCGGCACGAGCTCTTCGATCGGGGTCTGGAACAGCTCGTCGCGCGGGTAGGTCTCCAGCACGTCCATGAGCGCCTTGCCGGTGTGGCTCAGCGGGTCGAACCCGGCCCGGTCGATGACCTGCTGCGCCTTCTTGCGGATCACCGGGATCCGGGTCAGCGACTCGGTGTAGGCGGCCGAGGAGAACAGCCCGAGGAACCGGCGCTCGCCGCACACCTCGCCGGACTCGTCGAAGGTCTTCACGCCGACGTAGTCGAGGTAGACCGGCCGGTGCACGGTGGCCAGCGAGTTCGCCTTGGCCAGCACCAGCAGCGCCTTCTCCCGGGCCTTCGCCTTGACCAGCGGCGGGAGCTTGCCGAACGAGGAGGACATGTCCTGGTCGGAGCGCAGGATCCCGAACCCGGTGCCCGGGATCGCCCGCAGCACCTCATCCTGCCCCTCCCGCTCGAGGCGGTACTCCCGGTAGCCGAGGAACGTGAAGTGGTCGTCGGCGAGCCACGTCAGCAGCGCCTTGCCCTCCTCGATCTCCTCGTCCGGCAGCGGCGGCGGGTGCTCCTCCAGGTCCGCGACGATCGACAGCGCCTGGTTGTGCATCTTTTCCCAGTCCTCGACCGCCTCCCGGACGTCGAGGAGCACCTTGGCCAGCCCCTGCCGGATCTGCTCGAGGTCAGCGGGCTCGGTCTCCCGGTCGATCTCGATGTGCATCCACGACTCGCGGAACACGTCATGGGCGGCTTCCGCGCCGGCGGTCGGCCGGTCGTCCTCGGTGAACACCTCGAGCAGCTCGCCGGTCATGTCCCGCCGGACCATGACCTGGGGGTGCACCACCATGTGCACGCTGTGGTTCTGGGCGTTCAGCTCCATGGTCACCGAGTCGACGAGGAACGGCATGTCGTCGGTGACCACCTCGACGAGGGTGTGCCCGTTCGCGGACCAGCCGTGCTCGGAGACCGTCGGGGTGTAGACGCTGATGTTCGCGGTGCCCTGCGGGCGGTTGGCCGCGAGCTTGTACTGGCTCATCGCTGCGCCGTACAGGTCGACCTCGCTGCGGTCGGCGATGTCTTCGGGGGCGACGTGCCGATAGAAGGCGTTGAGCAGCTGGGAGGCCCTGTCGGCGGGTGGGCCGCCGTGCCCCTTGCGGCCGGCGGCTAGCTTCGCCGCCTTCTCGATGAGGTCGTCCTTCGTTTCTTCCAGCGTCGTACGCACGCGTAAATCCAACCTCTGTAGCTCCCAGGGGCGGCACGCCCTTGTGCCGTCGCTCTGACCCTAGATCGTGGAAGTTGCTCCGACAACACAGGCCCCCCGGCGTGTCCCGCGCGGGCCGCGGGGGTCCTCGCCGGCGGCCGCTCAGAGCCGGGACCGCAGCCCCCAGAGCTGCGGGTAGTAGCGCAGGTCGAGCCGGCTGCGCAGGTACTCTCCGCCGGTGGAGCCGCCGGTGCCGGTCTTGGTGCCGATCATCCGCTCCACCATGACCACGTGCCGGGCCCGCCAGGCGGCGGCGAGCTCGTCGTGCTCGAGCAGTCCCTCGGCGAGCGCCCACACGTCGGCGTACGCCGAGCGGTCGTGCGCCGCGCGCCGTACCGACTCGGTGATCGCCTCGTCGTCGTCGACGGGGAGGCCGCGGGCGTCCAGCACGTGCACGAACGCGTCCCAGAGGGTCGGCTCGGCGAGCCGGCGCCGGAGCCGGCCGCGTTCCTCGTCGGTGAGCCCCTTGAACCGCTCGACGAACGAGGGGTCCTTCGCGCCGGACAGGAACTCCAGCTCGCGGTACTGCACGGACTGGAAGCCGCTGGCCGGGGCCAGGGTCTGCCGGAACTGCAGGAAGTCCTGCGGGGTCATCGTCTCCAGCACGTCGATCTGCTGGACCAAGACCCGCTCGATCACGTGCATCCGCTGGAGCAGGTGCTGGGCCCACCACAGCCGGTTGGTGTGGCCGTGCTCCCCGCCGGTGCTGCCGAGCATCGCGTCACGGACCGCGGTGCCCTCGTGCAGGAGCTGCTGGAACCACAGCTCGTAGACCTGGTGGATGGTGATGAACAGCAGCTCGTCGTGGACCGGCGGGTCCGACTCGAGCTGCTGGGCGGCGAGCAGGTCCCGGAGCCGCAGGTAGCTGCCGTAGGTCAGCCGGGCCCCCTGCTCACCGAACGCGACCTGCTCGGGTCCCCACTCCCCTGCCCACTTCGACCGCGTGCTGTCTCCCGTCACATGGGCGAGCGTAGTCAGGCATTTCGCAGTACGTCATGATGTCGGCCATGAAGATCCGCCACGAGGTCACCTATGAGGCCGGTGTGGACGCGGTGTACGCAATGCTCACCGACCCCGCGTTCCGGCGGCGCAGCTGCGACGCGATGGGGGTGGTGTCCGCGGACATCGCCATCGTGGAGCACGGCGACGGCGCACGCGTGGTGATCGACCAGGTCCAGCCGACGCAGGGCGTGCCCGCCTTCGCCCGCAAGATCGCCGGCGAGACGACCCGGGCGATCCAGACCGAGGAGTGGGCGGACCAGGCGACCGCCACACTCACGGTGGCCACCCCGGGCAAACCGACCGACATCAGCGGGCAACTGACGCTGACCGGGGACGGGTCGACCACGACGGAGACGTTCGAAGGAGAGGTGAAGGCGAAGGTGCCGCTGATCGGCAGCAAGCTGGAGGCGCTGATGTCGGACCTGTTCAAGGCCGGCATGGACACCGAGCACGAGGCCGGGGTCGCCTGGCTGGCAGGAGAACGGGCATGAGGTTCAACCACGACCTGAAGTACGACGCGAGCCCCGCCGAGGTGCACGCGATGCTGGGCGAGCCGGCGTTCCGCGAGAAGGTCTGCGCGGCGATGCGTGCGCTGCGGCACGAGGTGACGATCACCGGCGACGCGGACGCCATGTCGGTGGTGATCGACCAGACGCAGCCGGCCAAGGGGGTCCCGTCGTTCGCCACCAAATTCGTGGGCTCGGAGATCCAGATCGTGCAGGCCGAGGAGTGGTCCGGGACGACCGAGGCCGACCTGTCGGTCACCATCCCCGGCAAGCCCGGCCACCTCAAGGGCACCATCGCGCTCACCGGCAACGGGTCGGGCACCGTGGAGACGGTCACCGGCGACATCAAGGTGAACATCCCGCTGGTCGGCGGCAAGCTCGAGGGTCTGATCGCCACCATGCTGGGCGCCGCCCTGGACACCGAGCAGCGCGTCGGCCGCGCCTGGCTGGACGGCGACCGCTGAGCGGTGGTTGAGCGCTGTGGTCCAGGAACAGCAGCAGCTAGGAGGAGTCAGGCGCCGGCTTCACGATCGGCACCTGATCAGGCCCTCCCCAGGTGCCGATCGTGCGAAACCGCTGGGTTCGAGGCTCTCGACCCGCACGACGGCCCCTGCGACGTCATCCGAATCTGCACGTATAACTGCCGCGACGTATGACCTTGGGCGGAACGTCATCCGAACCCGCACCTATGACGACCGGGATGTATGACGTCCCGTGCAAGGTCATACGAACGGTCACGAGCGCAACCGCAGCCGGGGCAGGGAGCCCGGCCACCGCACTCCTCGTAGCTGCCGCTCGTGGCCCCAGCCAGGCTCAGTCCATGTGCGGGTAGCGGTACTCCTTCGGCGGGTCGAAGGTTTCCTTGATGGACCGCGGCGAGGTCCAGCGCATCAGGTTCGACGGCGAGCCGGCCTTGTCGTTGGTGCCCGAGGCCCGCGAGCCGCCGAACGGCTGCTGCCCGACCACCGCGCCGGTCGGCTTGTCGTTGACGTAGAAGTTGCCGGCCGCGAACCGCAGCACCTGCTGCGCCCAGGCGATGGCCTGCCGGTCCTGGGCGATGACCGAGCCGGTCAGGGCGTACGGCGCGAAGCTCTCCATCTGCTCGACGACCTGCTCGAAGTCCCGGTCCTCGTAGACGTGCACGGCCAGGATCGGCCCGAAGTACTCGGTGTTGAACATCTGGTCGGTGGGGTCGCCGCCCTCGATGACCGTGGGTCGCACGAACCAGCCGACCGAGTCGTCGAGCTGCCCGCCGGCGACGATGTCGAGGGTCTTCGACCGCTTCGCCCGCGCGAGAGCCTTCTTGTGCTTGGCGAACGCCCGGTCGTCGATGACCGCGCCCATGAAGTTGGAGAAGTCGGTGACGTCGCCCATCGGGATGGACTCGACCTCACCCAGGAACGAGCTGCGCATCTTCTTCCACACCGACTTCGGCACGTACGCGCGGGACGCCGCCGAGCACTTCTGGCCCTGGTACTCGAACGCACCGCGCAGCAGGGCCACCCGGAGCACGTCCGGGTCGGCGGACTGGTGCGCCACGATGAAGTCCTTGCCGCCGGTCTCGCCGACGATCCGCGGGTAGGAGCGGTACTTCGCGATGTTCTCGCCGACCGTGCCCCAGAGATGCTGGAAGGTCCCGGTCGACCCGGTGAAGTGGATGCCGGCCAGGTCCGGGTGCGCGAGCGCCACCGACGACACGTCGATGCCGTCACCGGGCAGCAGGTTGATCACGCCCGGCGGCATGCCCGCCTCCTCGAGGAGCTCCATCGTCAGGTGCGCGGCGAGCTGCTGCGTCGGGGACGGCTTCCACAGCACCGTGTTGCCCATCAGCGCCGGCGCGGTGGGCAGGTTGCCGGCGATGGCAGAGAAGTTGAACGGCGTTATCGCGTAGACGAAGCCCTCGAGCGGGCGGTGGTCCGTGCGGTTCCACACGCCCCGGCTGTTCGCCACCGGCTGCTCGGCGAGGATGCCCTTCGCGTAGTGCACGTTGAAGCGCCAGAAGTCGATCAGCTCGCACGCCGAGTCGATCTCCGCCTGCCAGGCGGTCTTCGACTGACCGAGCATGGTCGCCGCGTTGATCCGCTGGCGCCAGGGGCCGGCCAGCAGGTCCGCCGCCTTCAGCAGGACCGCAGCCCGATCGTCGTAGGACAGGTCGCGCCACCCGGGGGCCGCCTCGTGTGCCGCGGCGATCGCCGCCCGGGCGTCCGCCTGCGTGGAGTTCTTCAGTACGCCGAGCACGTGCTGATGGTCGTGCGGCTGCACCACCGGGATCTCGGTGCCGCCGCCCATCTTCTTCTTGCCGCCGATGGTCGCGGTCAGCTCGACCTGCTCGGCCTCCTGCTTCTTCAGCTCGGCCTCGAGCGCGGCCCGCTCGGGGCTGCCCGGCGCGTAGCTGAGGTTCGGCTCGTTGACGGGAGCCGGTGCGTTGGTGATGGCGTCCATGCCCCGATCGTGTCAGACCTGTGTGGTTACGCCCAAGTCACTTGGGCGCGGACCTGAACTGTCGGTAGCGGGTGGTCCGATGGCGTCATGAGCACGAACTCACTGGTGGCCGATGCCGAAGACGAGCTGCGGAGCCTTTCCGCCACCCTTACCGCTCCCAGGGATTGCGAGTGCCTGCTGTGCTACGTCTACCGGATGCTGGAGCTCGGGTGCACCGGGCTTCGGTGGGCGACCCGGTATCGCGACCTGCGGGCGCCACGGGCGACCGCGCTCGAGGCGCGGCTGGGACGCAAGGGCGGATTCTGCGACTGCGAGATCTTCATGAACGGCTACGAGCTGGCGCCGCAGTACTGGGTGCCGGCGCAGGAGTGCGTCGAGGACGGCATCGCCTACGAGACGGACCCCTCCTATCCGGACCCGCTGCCGTCGTGCCTGGGGGTGAGCCGTGGTCGACCCAGGGCTGCGGGCTCTGGGTGCCGCAGCGACGCGGGTGTGGCTA
>CBFGZI010000176.1:0-6102 GCA_965653225.1 uncultured Propionibacteriales bacterium
TCAGTCGCGGTCGGGGTCGTAGACGTCGACGACGACGGCGCGGCTGCGGCGTACGGCGTCCTCGAGGACGCGCCTGCGCGGATCGGGTACGGCGAGGAACCGGCCCTGCGGCAGGTCGCCCAGCGGCTTCAGCCGCGGGTCGGCCAGGACGGTGCGCACCGCGGCACGGTCGCCGCCGGTCACCAGACCGTCGAGGTCGTCCAGGCGGGGCAGCACGACACTCGCCGCGGCGTCGGCAGCGGCGCCGAAGGCCGAGGTCGCCTGCGCGTCACGACGACGCGCATAACGCTGCTGCGACCAGCCGCCGGCCTTGGTCTTGCCCTGGACATACCGGGTCCCGACCTTGCTCGCCACCAGCGCCGCGCCCTCGGCCACGCCGACGGCGAACCCGCCGCGGCGTACGAGGAGAAGGCCCACCACCTGTGGCTGCTGCACCGCCGCGACAAGATGCTCGAGACCACCCTCACCCGAACCGGGGTCGTACGGCCACGGGGCGGTCAGCGTGGCGGACGCGCCGTCGGGCGCCTGGATCTCCAGCCCGTCCTGCGCGGGCCGGACGGACAGCTCACCGTGCCGCGCGACGAAGCGCTCGACCCATCCGGGAAGCCGTTCGGGCGGGACCTCGACCCGCCGGGTGTCGTGTGTCACGCCGCGACACCCCAGTCGCGTGTCATCCCGCCCGCGGGCCATGTACCCACGACCGACACACGACCAGCGGGCCCCCGCACGAGCCGAGCCCGCCACCACCCGTGCCGCAGTCGCGTGTCATCACCGCAGCGGCGAATGTCGCCCACCATGACACGCGACCGGCGTGGCGACCGGCGTGGCGACCGGCGTGGCGACCGGCGTGGCGACCGGCGTGGCAACCGGCGTGGCAACCGGTGTGGCAACCGGCGTCGCGACCGGTGCTGGCGACCAGCCCCGGCGTCTGCGCAGCGACCGCTCAGACGTTGAAGCCGAGCGCGCGCAGCTGCTCGCGCCCGTCGTCGGTGATCTTGTCGGGGCCCCACGGCGGCATCCACACCCAGTTGATGCGGAAGTCGGATACGAGGCCCTCCAGCGCGGCCTGCGTCTGGTCCTCGATCACGTCGGTCAGCGGGCACGCGGCCGAGGTCAGGGTCATGTCGATCACGGCGTTGCTGCCGTCCTCTATCTGCACGCCGTAGACCAGGCCGAGGTCGACCACGTTGATGCCGAGCTCGGGGTCGACGACGTCCTTCAGCGCCTCGGTGACGTCCTCGTCGGAGACCGCCCCTTGGCCACTGACCGGGGTTTCGAGGTCGACGTCGGGTAGATCCGTCATCGCACGCTCTCCTTGTCTTCGGTTGGCTCCGGCATCCGGTCCTGTCCAACAGTCTGCGCGGTCGCGTCCTTCCACGCCATCCACGCCATCAGCGCGCACTTGATGCGCGCGGGGAACTTCGCCACCCCGGCGAACGCGATGCCGTCCTCCAGGCGGTCCTCGTCGGGCTCGACCTGGCCGCGTCCCTGCATCAGCTCGAGGAACTCCTGGTGCAGCCCGAGCGCCTCGTGCATTGGCTTGCCGATCACCAGGTCGGTCATCACCGACGCCGACGCCTGCGAGATCGAGCACCCCTCGGCGTCGTACGACACGTCCTGCACCACGGGCTCCTCGCCGTCGTCGGCGATGTGCACGCGCAGGGTGATCTCGTCACCGCAGGTCGGGTTTACGTGGTGCACCTCCGCCTCGTACGGCTCCCGCAGGCCCGCGTGGTGGGGGTTCTTGTAGTGGTCCAGGATGATCTCCTGGTACAGCGACTCGAGATTCATTCAGCCCACCCGGAAGAACTTCTTCGTGTACTGGATCCCCTCGACCAGCGCGTCGATCTCGGCCTTGGTGGTGTACAGGTAGGCCGACGCACGGGTCGAGGCTTGCACGCCGAACCGCTGGTGTGCCGGTTTGGCGCAGTGGTGCCCGGCGCGTACGGCGACACCGAGCGAGTCGAGCACCTGGCTGACGTCGTGCGGATGGACGCCCTCGATCTCGAAGCTGATCGCGCCACCACGGTCGACGGCCTCGGTCGGGCCGAGGATGGTCAGGTTGTCGACGGCGTTGAGCTGCTCGAGGGCGTACGACGTGATCTCGCGCTCGTGCGCGGCGATGTTGGGCATGCCGATCGAGCTCAGGTAGTCGACCGCGGCGCCGAGACCGATCGCCTGTGCGATCGGCGGCGTGCCGGCCTCGAACCTCGCCGGCGGCGCGGCGTAGGTCGACCGCTCCATGGTCACGGTCTCGATCATCTCGCCGCCACCGTGGAACGGCGGCAGCTCCTCGAGCACCTCGCGGCGGCCCCACAGCACGCCGATGCCGGTCGGCCCGACCATCTTGTGGCCGGTGAACGCGACCAGGTCGGCTCCCAGCTCGACCACGTCGACGGGCATCTGCGGCACCGCCTGGGACGCGTCGACGACCACCAGCGCGCCCACCTCGTGCGCCCGCCGGGCGATCTCCCCGACCGGGTTGACGGTGCCGAGCATGTTCGACACCCACACCAGCGAGACCACCTTGGTGCGCTCGTTGATCAGCTCGTCGATGTTCGACAGGTCGAGGCGTCCCTCGTCGGTGACGCCGAACCACCGCAGCCGTGCACCGGTGCGCTCGGTCAGCAGCTGCCAGGGAACGATGTTGGAGTGGTGCTCCATCTCGGTGATGACGACCTCGTCACCGGTGGTCACACGCCGGTCGCCCCGCGCCCAGGCCAGCACGTTGGCGACCAGGTTGAGCGCCTCGGTGGAGTTCTTGGTGAACACCACCTCCTCGCGGCGCGGCGCCCCGATGAACTGGCCGATCTTGGTGCGGGCACCCTCGTACGCCTCGGTGGCCTCCGCGCCGAGCTGGTGCACGGCGCGTGCGACGTTGGCGTTGTGCTGGCTGTAGTGCTCGGCGAGCACGTCGAGCACCTGCCGAGGCTTCTGCGACGTGTTGGCGCTGTCGAGGTAGACCAGCGGCCGGTCGTCGGCCAGCCGGCGCGACAGGATCGGGAAGTCGGCCCGGATCTTGTCGACGTCGTAGCCGAGCTCGAGGTGGGACGTTTGGGTCACTTGGACGCTGCCGCCTTCACGTACTTGTCGTAGCCCTCGGCCTCGAGCTGCTCGGCCAGCTCCGGGCCGCCCTCCTCGGCGATCCGGCCGCCGACGAACACGTGCACGAAGTCGGGCTGGATGTAGCGCAGGATGCGGGTGTAGTGCGTGATCAGCAGGACACCCCTGTCACCCTGCTCGCGGAACCGGTTGACTCCGCTGGAGACCACCTTCAGCGCGTCGATGTCGAGACCGGAGTCGGTCTCGTCGAGGATCGCGAACCGGGGGTTGAGCAGCTCGAGCTGCACGATCTCGTGCCGCTTCTTCTCACCGCCGGAGAAGCCCTCGTTGACGTTGCGCTGGGCGAACGCGGTGTCCATCGACATCCGGTCCATCGCCGTGTTGACGTCGCGCACCCAGGTGCGCAGCTTGGGCGCCTCGCCGTCGATGGCGGTCTTGGCCGTACGCAGGAAGTTGGCCACCGACACCCCGGGAACCTCCACGGGGTACTGCATGGCGAGGAACAGGCCGGCGCGGGCGCGCTCGTCGACGCCCATCGAGAGCACGTCGACGCCGTCGAGCGTCACGCTGCCGCTGGTGACGGTGTACTTGGGGTGCCCGGCGATGGAGTACGCCAGCGTGGACTTGCCGGAGCCGTTGGGTCCCATGATCGCGTGCGTCTCGCCGGACTTCACGGTGAGGTTGACGCCCTTGAGGATCTCCTTGGGCTCGTCGTCGGTGCTGACCGAGACGTGCAGGTCGCGGATCTCCAGAGTGGCCATGTTGGTCAGGACTCCTGATCTGTGTTCAACGGGTGATGCACGTCGACGTAGACGGCGTCACCGTCGACCTTGCAGGGGTAGATGTTCACGGGCTCGGTGGCGGGCAGGTTGGTCGGCTTGCCGGTGCGCAGGTCGAACATCGAGCCGTGCAGCCAGCACTCGATCTCGCAGCCCTCGACCTCGCCCTCGCTCAGCGGGATGGCGGCGTGGGAGCACTCGTCCTCGATCGCGAAGACCTCGTCGTCGGTGCGTACGAGGGCGATCTCGACGCCGTCGACCTCGACCGCGAGCGTGCCGCCCTCGGGGATGTCGGCGAGTCCCGCCGCGTGCTGCAGGTCGGACATGCTCAGCCCTCCCCGTTCGATGTGCTCGCGACCGCGGTCGCCGGGGGCAGCCCGACGGTCTTGGCCAGCTCGTCCTCGACTGCGGTGAGCAGCCGGTCCTCGATCTGCTTTACGCCGATCCGGCGGATGACATCGGCGAAGAAGCCGTGCACGACCAGCCGGCGTGCCTCGTCCTCGCCGACGCCGCGGCTCTGCAGGTAGAACAGCTGCTCGTCGTCGAAGCGGCCGGTGGTGGAGGCGTGCCCGGCGCCCTCGATCTCGCCGGTCTCGATCTCCAGGTTCGGCACCGAGTCGGCCTGGCAGCCGTCGGTGAGCACCAGGTTGCGGTTGGACTCGTAGGTGTCGATGCCCTCGGCCACCTTGCGGATGAGCACGTCGCCGATCCACACGGTGTGCGCGCCCTTGCCCTGCAGGGCGCCCTTGTACTCGACGTTGCTCTTGGTGTGCGGTGCGTTGTGGTCGACGAACAGCCGGTGCTCGAGGTGTTGGCCGGCGTCGGCGAAGTAGAGACCGAGCATCTCGACCTCTCCCCCGGGCCCGTCGTAGTCGACCGACGAGCTCAGCCGCACCACGTCGCCGCCGAAGCTGACCACGACGTGCTTGTACGTCGCGTCGCGGCCGACGCGCGCGTGCTGGTGGGCCAGGTGCACGGCGTCGTCGTCCCAGTCCTGCACCGAGACCACCGTCAGCTTCGCGCCGTCGCCGACCCGCACCTCGACGTTGGCCGCGGTGACGGCGTGGCCCTGGTGGTCGAGCACCAGGGTCGCGGACGCGTGCGGCTCGACGTCGACGAGCAGGTGCCCGAAGGACGCCTGGTCGCCGTCGGTCTCGCCGCGCACGGTGATGACGACCGGGTCGTCGACGACCGCCTCGGAGGGCACCGTCACGACCGACGCCTGCGTGAACGACGTCCAGGCCTGCGCGCTGACACGGTCGTTGGGTGTGTAGACCGAGCCGAGCCGGGAGTCGTCGCGGTCGACGCTCTCGACGCGTACGTCGCCGGGCGCGTCGACGTCGACCACGACCTTGCCGTCACCGGTGAACCTGCCGTTGTGCAGGCCCTTCAGCCGCTTCATCGGCGTGAAGCGCCAGACCTCCTCCCGGCCGGTCGGGACCTCGTGGTTCTCGAGGTCGAACGACCCGACCGGGTGCAGGTGGCTGGCCACCGCCTCGACGGCCGACTGCGCGTTGCTCACTACGGGTTCACCTTCGTCGTTGCCCGCCGGCTGGCGGGATGGTTCGTTGCGGGACGGACGTTCTGACGACGTCAACGTCATCAGCCGACGGCGCCTTCCATCTGCAGCTCGATCAGCCGGTTGAGCTCGAGGGCGTACTCCATCGGGAGCTCACGCGCGATCGGCTCGATGAACCCGCGCACGATCATCGCCATCGCCTCGTCCTCGTCGAGACCGCGGCTCATCAGGTAGAAGAGCTGGTCGTCGCTGACGCGCGACACCGTGGCCTCGTGGCCCATCGCGACGTCGTCCTCACGCACGTCGACGTAGGGGTAGGTGTCGGACCGGCTGACCTGGTCGACCAGCAGCGCGTCGCACTTCACCGTGCTGGCGGAGTGGTGCGCGCCGTCCTCGACCTGCACCAGCCCGCGGTACGACGTGCGGCCGCCGCCGCGCGCCACCGACTTGGAGATGATCGACGACGACGTGTGCGGCGCGGCGTGCACCATCTTCGCGCCGGCGTCCTGGTGCTGGCCCTCGCCGGCGAACGCGACCGACAGGGTCTCGCCCTTGGCGTGCTCGCCCATCAGGTAGATGGCGGGGTACTTCATCGTCACCTTCGAGCCGATGTTGCCGTCGACCCACTCCATGGTCGCGCCCTCCTCGCAGGTGGCGCGCTTGGTGACCAGGTTGTAGACGTTGTTGGACCAGTTCTGGATGGTCGTGTAGCGGCAGCGGCCGCCCTTCTTCACGATGATC
>CBFGZI010000177.1:0-6057 GCA_965653225.1 uncultured Propionibacteriales bacterium
GCACGGCGGCGACGTACGCGTCCGGGCGCAGAAGCCACACCTCGCCGTCCCGGGCGCCGAGCGTCTCCGCCAGCGCGCCGGCGGGGTCGAGGTCGTCCGTGGCGTACACCTGCAGCGGCGCACTGACGGCACCGCGGACAACGGACTCCACCGCGGTGCTGTCGTCACCGGTCACGAGCAGCGTGAGCCCTCGCCGTGCCAGCACCCGCAGCCGCGTGGGCTGACCGGTGTCCGGGTCGGTCAGCGCGCAGTCGGGGACGAGCACCCCGGCGCCCGGTGTGGGCACCGCGCCCCGCGCCGGCCGGCTGGCGGGAGTGCGCGTGCGGTCGGGTGTGGTGAGCGCGGAGTCGACGTACCAGAACGGCTCGGCGAGCCGGCCGGAGTCGATCTCGGGATAGGCAGTGGGGTCGGTGACGGCACGGTCCAGCAGGGCACGGCGCCGGTCCCAGGCCCGGGGCGTCTGCGGGCAAAGGAAGTCCATCGTGTGCGTGGTGATGGCGAGGTTCTCCAGGGCGGCGCCGCGCCGTTCGGTGTCGTAGCTGTCCAGCAGCGAGTCGCCGGCCCAGCCGTGCAGCACGAACGCCAGCTTCCAGGCGGCGTTCTCGGCGTCGGGAACCCCGGAGTTGAGCCCGCGCGCGCCGAACGGCGCGTACAGGTGCGCGCAGTCACCGGCGAGCAGCACCCGCCCGACCCGCATCCGGTCGACGCACCGGGAGTGGAAGCGGTACACCGTGCGCCAGACGACCTCGTAGCCGGCGTCGCCGACGATCTGCCGGATGCGCCGGTCCAGGCCACCGGTGCGCTCCTCCTCGTCCAGGTCGAAGCCGGGCGGCACCTGCCAGTCGATCCGGAACGTCGAGTCCGGACAGGGATGGATCAGCACCTGCCGACCGGGGTTCCACCTCGGGTCGAAGTAGAACCGGCGCTCGTGCTCCCACCCGGGCAGGTCGGCGCGCACGTCGCAGATCAGGAAGTGGTCGTCGAAGGAGCGTCCGGCGAAGTCGACGCCCAGCGACCGGCGCACCTCCTCGGCGCGGCCGCCGGCACATGCCACCGCGTACGGCGCCCGCAAGGTGCGTGTGCCCTGCTCGCCGGCGACCTCGCAGTCGGCGAGCACCCCGTCGGCGTCCTCGCGCACCTTCACCACGGTGTGGCCCCACCGCACGTCGACCAACGGCGTCGCGGCGATCTGCTCGTCGAGGAGGTGCTCGGTGCGGCTCTGCGAAATGTTCACGAACGGCGGGAACGACGACCAGGCGCTGCTCGGCAGCTCGAAGCAGAACAGCTCCTCATCGCGGTAGAACGTCCGCGCGCGGGTCCAGGTCAGGCCCTCGTCGGCGATGGTGCGGCCGACCCCGATGCTGTCCCAGATGTCGAGCACGTCGCGCTGCTGGCAGATCGACTTCGAGCCGACCAGGTCGCGACCAGGGCGCTGGTCCAGCAGCACCGTCGGGACCCCCCAGCGGGCGAGGAGTAGCGCGGTCGTCTGGCCGACGGGTCCGTTGCCGATGACCAGCACTGGATCCACGGTGTACGGCGGCGTCCGCACCGCGTCGAGGGCACCCACCGGAGCCATCGCACCGACCTCATCCCTGCAAGGCGTCCCACACCTCGCGGTCACGCTCGGCCGTCCAGATGCGTGGCCGCTCGACCCCGTCGTACTCGTCCCAGAGCCGCTGCACGTTGAACGGCAGGCAGTGCTCGAAGATCGGCCAGGCGCCGAACTGCGGTGCGAGCGCGGCGTGGGTGCGCTCGAACGCCTCCTTGAGCGTGCCGCCGGCCCGGTGCACGTCGCCGACTTCGCGTCGCATCGACAGCAGGAACCCGCGGCTCTGCTCCACCGCGGCGTCCACCGCGTCGCGACCGGTCGCGACCGCGCCGCGCCCACCGACGAGCGCCTCGGCCCCGAACGCCTTGACGCGGTCGAGCGTGTCGGTCGACCAGTCGGTATGGAAGGCGTCGCCGGTGTACAGGGCCGCCTGCGCCTCCACCAGGTCGCCGCTGAACAGGACACGCTGCTGAGGGAGCCAGGCGACGATGTCGCCCTCGGTATGGCCGCGGCCGCAGTACTGCAGCACGAGGTCGCCCCGACCGCCGCCGAGGTCGATCGTCACCCTGTCGGTGAAGGTCGCGGTCGGCCAGGTGAGACCGGGGATCGAGTCGGGCTCGCGGAACAGCCGTGGCATCCGGCCGTACTCGCTCTCCCAGTCCTGCTTGCCGCGCTCGGCCACCAGCTCGCGGGTCTTCTCGTGCGCGACGATGACGTCGGCGCCGAACGCGCTGGCGCCCAGCACGCGCACGGCGTGGTAGTGGCTCAGCACCAGGTAGCGCACCGGCTTGTCGGTGTGCTCACGCAGCTGCCGGAGCCAGTCGCGGGCCGCGACCGGCGTGGCGCGGGCCTCGATCGCGACGAGGAAGTCCTCGCCCTCGACGGCGCCGACGTTCGGGTCGCCCTCTGCGGTCAGCGCGTAGACGCCGTCGGCCAGGACCTCCAGCGTCTCGGTCTTGTCGGTCAGGTCCGCGGACGAGGCGAACGGCTTGGTGCTCACAGCGGCTCCCTCCAGGTGGTAAGGGTGACGAGAAGGTCAGTGCGGCTGGTCGGGGGCGGGCAGGACGCGGCCGGTGACCTCACCCAGGGCGAGGCGGGTGCCGTCGGGTCCGGGCGCGGTCGCGCGCAACACGACCTCGTCGCGGTCCTCGAGGAAGGTGCGTTCGTCGGTGCCGGCCTTGAACGGCTCACGCCCTCCCCACGACAGCTCGAGGAACGATCCGCGGGTGTCCGGCTCGGGCCCGCTGATGGTGCCGGACGCGAACAGGTCGCCGGTGCGCAGCGAGGCTCCGTTGACGGTCATGTGCGCGAGCATCTGGGCCGGCGACCAGTACATCGAGGAGTACGGCGGGCGGCTCACCACGTGGCCGTTGAGCTCGACCTCGACGTCGATGTCGAAGCCCGCCGGTGCGTCGACGCGCAGGT
Source organism: uncultured Propionibacteriales bacterium (assembly GCA_965653225.1). GTDB lineage: Bacteria > Actinomycetota > Actinomycetes > Propionibacteriales > Nocardioidaceae > JALZDI01. The sequence continues at coordinate 2,975 of CBFGZI010000177.1, forward strand.
ACGGCAGCGGCTCCGGGTCCTGGCCGGGCAGGTCGACCCGCGCGTGGTCCAGCGCGGCCAGCGGGGTGACCCAGGCCGAGATCGATGTCGCGAACGACTTGCCCAGGAACGGTCCGAGCGGGACGTACTCCCATGCCTGGATGTCGCGCGCCGACCAGTCGTTGAGCAGCACCACCCCGAACACGTGGTCGGCGAGCCGGTCCGTGCCCACCGGGCTGCCTCGCTCAGAGGCAGACCCGACGACGAAGCCCATCTCGGCCTCGATGTCCAGCCGTGTGGAGGGGCCGAAGGTGGGTGTCTCCCGGTCACGCGGCTTGCGCTGTCCCGACGGGCGTACGACCGGGGTGCCGGAGGCGACCACCGTGCCCGCGCGACCGTGGTAGCCGATCGGCAGGTGGCGCCAGTTGGGCGTCAGCGGCTCGGCGTCCGGCCGGAAGATGCGGCCGACGTTGGTGGCGTGGTCGAGCGAGCAGTAGAAGTCGACGTAGTCGGCGACCTCGAACGGCAGGTGCAGCCGCACCTCGTCGAGCGGCACGAGGAACGTCTCGGCGACCTGGCGCTGTGCCTCGTCGGTGAGCAGGTCGACCAGCCACGCGCGCACGCTGTCCCAGGCCGGACGGCCCTGCGACATGAACGCGTTGAGCCGAGGCTCCTCGAACACGGAGCCGACGTCGCCCTGCTGCGAGGCCGCGAGCCGCGCGAGGTCGACGACGAAGTCGCCGATGCGCACGCCCACACGCGGTGCGTCGCCGCCGCGGCTGAACACGCCGTAGGGAAGGTTGCTGACGTCGTAGGCGGAGCCGGCCGCCCCTTCGACCCACGTGCTCACGGTTGTCACAGCTCACCCCTTGCTGATCAGGCCGAGATCCAGCAGGTCGTCCACAGGTTCGATGATGCTGCAGCTGCCGAACGAGGTGAACCACCGGCGGGTGGATGCCAGGCCGGTGGGACCCAGCTGGGCGACCTGGTGGGCGACGGCGCTCGCGTCGCGCTCGTCGAGCAGCGCGGCGACCTCGGACGTCGTCGCGCCGTCGAGGCTGGCCCGCGTGGCCAGCAGCACGTTGAGGAACCCATGGTGCTCGAAGCCGGTGTCGGCGGCGGTGTGGCGTACGGCGTGGTGCAGGCCCGCGGTGAGCTTGAGCTCCACCTCGCGGTCGAGCGCGGCCGCGATCACCTCGGCGAGCTCTGCGGACGACGGGAACGCCGCGTGGTCAGCCCCGCCCGTGCGGTACTTCATCCGCAGCCCCGCGGCGGCGACCTCGTCGAGGGCCGCGCCCCAGCCGGCGGTGATCTGGTCGCCGTACAGCCGGGGCATCTCGACGTAGGCGAGCGCGTCGTCGGGCAGTGCGTCGAGCACGGTGGTCATCCGGGAGGCGTTGTGCGCGAGGTCGTGCTCGTCGCGCAGCGCGACCTCGACCGCGCTCAGTGCCAGTCGGTCGTCACGGCCGACCCACACGATCGCCGGCTCGACGGCCCCCGCGCCGCCGTTTACCGTCAGGTTGACGCGCAGTGGCTCGTCTAAGGGCGCGTCGTCGAGGGCGGACTGCAGCTCGGTAAGCCGCGTGTCCACGCAGACGAAGCCGCCCACCAGCGTGGCGTACCAGGAGGCCCGGTGCTCGGCGTGGGCGCGGAGCGCCTCGGCCATCGGCGCGTTGCCGGGAGGGAAGATGGCGGCGTCGTCCACGAGGCCCGCGTAGGCGTCCGGTGTGTCAGGTGTGGCCGGGGTTGACCCCGTCGATGGCCCCGTGGTTGACATGGCCGAGACTCTAGCGCATTGTGCTGTTGAGCGAACGCTGACGTCCGATAGTCGTACAGAATGAGGGGGCCCGTCACCAATGGCTCACTACCAGCGGGTGGGCGAGGTGCCCCCCAAGCGACACACCCAGTTCCGCAACGCCGAGGGCGGTCTGCACTACGAGGAGCTGATGGGCGAGGAGGGCTTCTCGTCAGACTCCTCGCTGCTCTACCACCGGGGCGTCCCGTCGGCGATCGTCGACTCGCAGGTCTGGGAGCTTGCCGACCTGACGACGCGGCCGAACCATCCGCTCAAGCCGCTGCACCTGCGCCTGCACGACCTGTTCGAGGAGAACGCCTGGAAGGCCCACGACGCGGTGACCGGTCGCCGGCTGGTGCTGGGCAACGCGGACGTGCGGCTGTCGTACGTCGTGGCGGGGGAGACGTCGCCCTACTACCGCAACGCGATCGGCGACGAGTGCGTCTACGTCGAGGACGGTCGCGCGACCGTGGAGACGGTGTTCGGGACGCTGAGTGCGCGCACGGGCGACTACGTCGTGATCCCCCGCGCGACCACGCACCGGTGGATCCCCGAGGACGGACCGCTGCGGCTGTACGCCATCGAGGGCAACAGCCACATCACGCCGCCCAAGCGCTACCTGTCGCGGTTCGGGCAGTTCCTCGAGCACTCGCCGTACTGCGAGCGCGACCTGCACGCACCCGCCGAGCCGCTGGTGCGCGACGAGGAGGACGTCGAGGTGCTCATCAAGCACCGCGGGAGCGGGCCGCAGGCGCAGCAGGGGATCGTGGGGACGCGGATGACGTACGCGACCCATCCGTTCGACGTGGTCGGCTGGGACGGGTGCCTGTACCCGTTCACGTTCAACGTGGAGGACTTCGAGCCGATCACCGGCCGGGTGCACCAGCCCCCGCCGGTGCACCAGGTGTTCGAGGGGCAGAACTTCGTGGTGTGCAACTTCGTGCCGCGCAAGGTCGACTACCACCCGCTGTCGATCCCGGTGCCGTACTACCACTCCAACGTCGACTCCGACGAGGTGATGTTCTACGTCGGTGGCGACTACGAGGCACGCAAGGGCTCCGGCATCAACATCGGGTCGATCTCGCTGCACCCCGGGGGCTATGCGCACGGGCCCCAGCCGTCGGCGATCGAGGCGTCGCTGGGCGCGGAGCGGTTCGAGGAGCTCGCGGTCATGGTCGACACGTTCCGGCCGCTGGAGATCGGCGAGGGCGGCGCGGCCGTCGACGACGGTGTCTACGCCTGGACCTGGGCCGGCCGTGGCCCCTCGGCGGGCGGTGGGGGCGAGCCCGGCACCTACTCCATCGGCTGA
>CBFGZI010000178.1:0-6046 GCA_965653225.1 uncultured Propionibacteriales bacterium
GAAGCAGGACCCGAAGCAGGACCAGGAGTACGACCAGACGTGAGACCGGAGTGAGCACAGACGTGAGTGCGGACTGGACCGAGGTGGGCGACCGCTGCTGGGTGCGCCGCTACGCCGAGTGGGACGTCAACGTCGGTGTGGTCGCCGGGTCCGACGGTGTCCTGGTGGTCGACACCCGCGGCACCCGCGAGCAGGGCGAGGCGCTGCGCGACCACGTACGCCGGCTGGTTCCGGGCGTCGAGGTGCGCTGGGTGGTCAACACCCACCAGCACTTCGACCACACCTTCGGCAACATCGCGTTCGACGACGCGACCATCCACGCCCACGAGAACGCCGTCGCGGGGCTGGAGTCGGCGGCAGAGCGGGTGCGTCGGAGGTGCCGGGAGGAGGACCCCGACGACCCGCTGAACCGGCAGGTGATCGACACCCCGCTGCGCTACCCGGACGCCACGTTCTCCTCGGTGGGCACGATCGACCTCGGCGACCGCTACGTGGAGATGCTCTATCCCGGCCGCGGGCACACCGACGGCGACGTGGTCGTACGGCTGCCGGACTCCGACGTGGTGTTCGCCGGCGACCTGGTGGAGCAGTCGGCACCACCGTGGTACGGCGAGGACTGCTTCCCGCTGGAGTGGCCCGGAAGCCTCGACGTCGCCATCGGCGTGCTGACGCCGCGGACGCGGGTCGTGCCCGGGCACGGCGAGGTCGTCGACCTCGACTTCGTCCGCGACCAGAGCGTGGACATCGCGCACGTGGCCAACACGATCGGCGGGCTGGCGTACTCCGGAGTGCCGCTGGAGTCGGCCGCGGCGCAGGGCGACTGGCCGTGGGACCCCGAGCGGCTCGAGCACGCGATCCGGCGCGGGTACGAGCACGCCGCTCCGCCGCCGGCCCCGCCAACCGGGCGGCTGCCGCTGCTCAGCGACTGAGGGTGCCCTCGGCGCTCTCGCTTCCGGCTCGGGCGCGACGCGCCAGCCGTCTGGCCCGTCGCAGCGGTTCGGGCGTGCGATGACCGGCCAGCGCCGCGCGGACGATGCTGAGGGCGACGTCGAGGTCGGTGCGCCAGCCCGGGTGCACGGCCAGCGGGCGGGTCCCGGCGCGTGAGCGTAGCCAGCAGGCGACGATCTCGCTGTCGATCCGCAGCGGGCTGGTGGCGCCGGCGTGGTCGGGCGGCCAGTCGCCGCTGGCCTCCAGGGGCCGGTGGGTGACGCCGACCGTCGGCAGGTCGAGCACGGCGCCGAGATGTACGGCCAGCCCGGCCCGCCGCGGGTGGTCGCGGCCGGTCGCGTCGAGCAGGAGTACGTCGGGCGGCTCGGGCAGGTGGCGTACGGCGGTCTCCAGCAGCTGGCCCACGCGCAGCGCCATCAGGCCGGGCTCGTACGGGCCCTCGGCCATGCCCGTCTCGACGTTCCGCCGCTCGGGACGGCCGCGGCGCAGGGTCACCGCGGCGGTCCAGGCCGGGTCGCCGGCCTGCCCGGGGCCGGTCAGCCCGCGGGGGAAGCAGACCCAGCAGCCGCCGACCGCCAGCGGGTGGTCGGGCAGCCGCCACGGCGCGGGCTCCGCGCCGGCCAGCTCACGCTGGGCCGCGATGAGCTCGTCGCGGTCGGTCGGCCACATGCCCCCATCGTTCGCCGCCGCACCCCCTCACCCAACCCCCGCGGTGACGCGCCAAAATTCCTGCGCCCGCGGACGCCTCGCACCAGGAAACTTGGCGCCTCACCGCAGACACATTGACGCCTCACCACAGAACAGAACCGGGGGAGGCCCATGACTTCTCTCGTGACGCGTCAATCCATCGACGCCCCCTACACGCGACGCGGCGAAAGCATTGACGCGTCACGCCCATCCCCGCGGTGACGCGTCAAATCCCCGCGGTGACGCGCCAAAATTCCTGCGCCCGCGGACGCCTCGCACCAGGAAACTTGGCGCGTCACCGGGAGACTGAGATTGCAAAGAAGTGTTTGCAAAGATTTCTTTGCGGTTCTACGCTTGCCGTCATGCCTGCGGAGCCGAAGCCCTCGACGTCACCCGTGCGCCCGTCGGGGGCGGCGCCGCAGGTGCCCGCTGACGAGGTCACGCCGTCGCCGACAGCGCTGCGCGCGCTGGCCCACCCGCTGCGGCTGCGCATGCTGGGGCTGCTGCGGGTGGAGGGGCCCTCGACCGCCAGCCGGCTGGCCTCCCGGCTGGGGCTCAACTCCGGCGCGACCAGCTACCACCTGCGCCAGCTGGCCGAGCACGGGTTCGTCGTCGACGACCCGGAGCGGGGTAGCGGCCGTGAGCGCTGGTGGCAGGCGGCGCACCGCACCACCCACGTGCCCGACGACTACAGCGGCGAGCCCCAGGCGCGCGACGCCCGGCAGGCGTTCAGCCAGGCGGTCGCGATCGCGTACGCCGGGCAGATCCAGCAGGCGGTCGAGGAGCAGCCCACGCTTCCCGACGAGTGGCGCCCGCTGTCCTCGTCCAGCGACTGGTCGCTGCGCCTGACCCCGCAGGAGGCGCAGCAGCTGCACGACGAGCTGCACGCCGTGGTCGAGCGGTACCGTCCCTGGCGCCCGGACCGGCCCGAGGCACCCGAGGGCGCCGGCCACTTCCGCGTGCTGCTCAACACCTTCCCGCGACCGGGCACGACCACCACGAGGGACGAGCGATGACCACCGGCACCGCGCCGGCAGGTTCGCGCGAGCCCACGACGGCGCGTCGCCGCACCCCGCTGTACGGCTGGCTGACCGCCGAGCTGGTGTCGCTGTGCGGCACCCGGCTGTCGATGATCGCGGTGCCCTGGCTGGTGCTCACCACCACCGGCAGCGCGTCGCTGACCGGGCTGGCGGGGTTCGCCGAGATGACGCCGTACGTGCTGGCCAAGGCGTTCGGCGGGCCGATGATCGACCGGTTCGGAGGCCGTCGCGTCGGGGTGCTCTGCGACAGCGTGAGCATGGCGATCGTCGCGGCCGTGCCGCTGCTGCACGCGGTCGGCGCGCTGCACTTCCCCGTGCTGCTCCTTCTCGTCGCGCTGCTCGGGCTGTTCCGCGGCCCCAGCGACGCGGCCAAGCACGCGCTGGTTCCCGAGATCGTGGACGCGGCCGGCGTACGCACCGAGCGCGTCACCGGCCTGGCCGGAGCCTCCGAGCGGCTCGCCGGCACGGCCGGAGCCGCGCTGGCCGGTGTGGTGGTCGCCGCGGCGGGGCCGGCCAACGCCCTGCTCATCGACGCCGCGTCCTTCGGCGTCGCCGCGGTCCTGATCGCGCTCACCGCGCCTCGCCGGATGCGCGCGGTCGAGGCCGACCCCGACGCGGCGCTGTCGTACCTGCGGCGCCTGCGCGGCGGCTGGGACCACCTGCGCCGCGACAAGGTGCTGGTCGGCATCACGGTCATGCTCGCCGTCACCAACCTGCTCGACCAGGCCTTCACGACGGTGCTCGTGCCGGTGTGGGCCAGGGACGGGGGGTACGGCGCGGAGACGGTCGGCCTGCTGTTCGGGGTGTTCGCGGCCGCCTCCGCCACCGGCGCCGTCGTGGCGGCCACCGCCGGGCACCGGCTCCCCCGCTACCTGACCTACGTGGTCGCGTTCCTGATCACGGGCGCGCCCCGGTTCGTCGTGCTCGCGCTGGACAGCCCCGTCTGGGGTGTGCTCGCGGTGGCGGTCGCGGCGGGGTTCGCGTCGGGCTTCCTCAACCCGATCCTCAGCGCCGTGATCTTCGAGCGGGTGCCGCGTCCGGTGATGGGCCGCGTCACCTCGCTCACCACGTCGCTGTGCTGGGCGGGCATGCCGATCGGCGGAGTGCTCGCCGGCGTCCTGGTCACCGCGGCCGGGCTGGCGCCGGCGCTGCTGGCCTGCGGGGCGGCGTACTTCCTGGCCACGATGCTGCCCGCCGTACGCAAGGAGTGGCGCGAGATCGACCAGCGCGGCGGTCCGTCGGCGAGCCGACCCGAGCCGGTGGCGACCGGCGGCTAGCCTCGCCGTCCGTGTCACCACCCGACCGCTACGGCAACGACGTCCTCTCCGGCGACTGGCGCGCGCCCCGGCGCGGGCGCGCAACCGAGGTCGCCGCGGAGATGGACATGGTCCTCGAGGAGGTCACCACCGACTTCTGCGGCGCGGTCGTCCGGCTGGACCGCGACCTCGGCACGGTGGAGCTCGAGGACCGTTTCGGCAAGCGCCGCACGTTCCCGCTCGGGCCCGGGTTCCTGCTGGAGGGGCGGCCGGTGGTCCTGCGGCCTCCGGCCCGACGAGGCCCGGCGAAGCCGACGCGCACGGCGTCCGGCTCGCGTGCGGTCGCCGGCGTGCAGGCACGGGTGGCGCGGCAGAGCCGCATCTTCGTCGAGGGCCGGCACGACGCCGAGCTGGTGGAGAAGGTGTGGGGCGACGACCTGCGCGTCGAGGGCGTCGTGGTCGAGCACCTCGACGGGGTCGACGACCTGCCGTCGGTCGTGCGCGACTTCTCGCCGGGACCCGGTCGGCGGGTCGGTGTGCTGGTCGACCACCTGGTGCCGGGCTCGAAGGAGAGCCGCATCGCGCAGAGCGTGGCGCGTGGCCGCGACGGCGGGCACGTGCTGGTCGTCGGCCATCCGTACGTCGACATCTGGCAGGCGGTGAAGCCGGAGCGGCTGGGTCTGTCGGCGTGGCCGAGGATCCCGCGGTCGGTGCCGTGGAAGCAGGGCATCTGCCAGTCGCTGGGCTGGCCGCACCGGAGCCAGGCCGACATCGCGCGGGCGTGGAAGCAGATCCTGGGGCGTGTACGCAGCTACGCCGACCTCGAGCCCGAGCTGCTCGGCCGGGTCGAGGAGCTCATCGACTTCGTCACCGCCGACTAGACCGAGGCGGTAGCCGCGCTGGGGCGCTCCGGTACGAAACCGGATTGGCGCGGGGGTCCCCACCACTGAACCTATTGGCGTAGGGGACCGCCGCGCCAGGAGGGACGTCAGGGCAGGAGGTCGCGGACGACGGCGTCGGCGAGCAGCCGGCCGCGCCGGGTGAGCACGACCCGGCCGCGTTCAAGGGCGTCGGCATCGGCCAGGCCGTCGTCGACCGCCCGGCCGGCGGCCTTGACGCCGTACTCGTCCAGCACGTCCACCGGCAGCCCGTCGGCCAGGCGCAGCTCGAGCAGCACCCGCTCCACCCGGCGGGTCTCCTCGTCCAGCAGCTCGCGCGCGTGCGCCGGGCTGGCGCCGGAGGCGAGCCGCTCGGCGTACGCGGCGGGGTGCTTGACGTTCCACCAGCGGACACCGCCGACGTGTGAGTGCGCGCCCGGGCCGACGCCCCACCAGGTGCCGCCGCGCCAGTAGGTCTCGTTGTGCCGGCAGCGGGCCGCCTCGTCGCGCGCCCAGTTCGACACCTCGTACCACCCCAGCCCGCGCGCCGACAGCACCTCGTCGGCCAGCACGTACTTGTCGGCGAGGTCGTCGTCGTCCGGCGTGGGCAGCTCGCCGCGACGGATGCGGCGCGCGAGCGCGGTGCCGTCCTCGACGATGAGCGCGTACGCACTGACGTGGTCGGGCTCGCAGTGCAGCGCCTGGTCGAGGCTGGCTCGCCAGTCGTCCAGGGACTCCCCCGGTGTGCCGTAGATCAGGTCGAGGCTCACCTGCTCGAAACCCGCGTCCCGCGCCCACCGCACTGCCTGCGGCACCCGTTCCGGGTCGTGCGTGCGGTCGAGGGTCTGCAGGACGTGGGGTACGGCGGACTGCATGCCGAACGAGACCCGGGTGAACCCGGCCTCGCGCAGGCGCCGCAGGCCGGCCGGGTCGACGCTGTCGGGGTTGGCCTCGGTGGTCACCTCGGCGTCCTCGGTGAGGCCGAACCGGCCGCGCACGGCGGCCAGGATCGTGCCGAGCGCGTCCGGGGCCAGGACGGTCGGCGTGCCGCCGCCGAAGAACACGGTGTCGACCGGCGGCGCGTCGTCGCCCAGCACGCGGCGCGCCAGGTCGACCTCGGCTACCGCGGCGTCGTGGTAGGACGCACGGGAGGCTCCGGGAACGTCGCCGAGGTCGGCGGCGGTGTAGGTGTTGAAGTCGCAGTAGCCGCACCGCACCGTGCAGAACGGCACGTGCA
>CBFGZI010000179.1:0-5996 GCA_965653225.1 uncultured Propionibacteriales bacterium
CCACCGATCGCTGGGGGACTCCGGCTCGCCCCGCACGCCATCATGAACGTGCGGCACGGCCCGGCACGCCTCAAGGGCGGCTTCGCCGTCGCACACGATCGAGCAAGCTCGACCCTTGACCCGCACCGGTCCGCGCCGAAGGGGCTGGCTATTGGGGCGAGCCGGAGGTATGCGCGCGCTGGGTGCTGTGCCAGGCCGCCGGTCGCGGAGTACAGCACGAAAGTACAGGCGCCGCAGAGACCGAGAGGTCGTCCAACCCAGTCCAAACTGTCCCGACACCGGCGAAACGACCGCAGCACCCCGCCCAACGACGGCATGGCATGGAGGAGGCCAGGGGTTCGAATCCCCTCAGCTCCACCCAGGTCAGAGGCGGTTCTCGCCGTCGTGAGAGGCCCGGCCCCGAACCGGCTAGCGCACCGCGTCGGCGAGCAGGTCGAGCTGCTCAGGGCCGGACGCCGTGGGAACGAAGATCAGCTCGTCGCAGCCCGCCTCGCCGAACGCGGCGACGTAGTCGGCGACCATGTCCGGGCTCACCGCGGCCATCGAGGCGATCTGGCCGGCGACATCCTCGCCCAGCCAGCCGTAGTAGTGGTGCACGTAGGAGTCGGCCTGCTGCCGCGCGCCGTCGCCGAGTGCGTAGTAGGCCAGGCTCAGCTTGCGCGGCCGTCCTTCGCGCCCCGCGTCGCGCCACGCCGCGTCGACCGCGGTAGCGGCCTGCGCGAACATGTCCGGCGTGCCTCCGCCCATGATCCATCCGTCGCCGAACCGGGCTACCCGCGCGAACGTCGCCGCGGCGCTGCCGCCCAGGATCAGCTCCGGGCCACCGCTGCGGGTCGGTGCCGGACCCACCACACCGGCCTCGCCGCGCTCCTCACCCCGCCACACGCGCTTCATCGTCTCCAGCTGCGCGTCGAACCGCCGCCCGCGACCGGCCATCTCGATCCCACTGACCTCGTAGTCGTCGCCGCGTCCGCCCAGGCCCAGCCCCAGGACGAACCTGCCGCCGGACAGCCGGTCCAGTGACGCCGCCTGCTTGGCCAGCAGCACGTAGTTGCTGTGGAGCGGCGCAAGCAGCACCGACGTCGTGAGGCGGATGCGACTGGTGACGGCGGCTACCGCCGACAGCGCCACCAGCTCGTCGTAGCTGTCGTAGACGAGCCGGCCGATGGTGCCGAGGGTGGAGAAGCCCGCCTTCTCCGCCTGAGCCGCCCAGTCGGTGAGTACGTTCGCGCCGGTGCCCGGCACGCTGTTCGGCAGGCCGATTCCCACGTCCATGCGCCCCTCCTTGGCTCGAACCAACCCTACCGAGGCGACCTCGCACGTCGCGAGGCTCCGCGACCTGCTCGGGATCGTGGGGCAGAGCCCGCTCCGGGCTCATCCGATCCTCATCCACCGCTGCGGACGATGAGAGTCATGACATGCAAAGCGCGGACAGGTATGCCGACTGCGGCACGGACCAGGAGAACGTGCGCTGCAGCCGGTCGTGCTCGCGCGAGCCATAGGGTCAGATTGACTGCTTTGTCCGCGACTGCTGCCGGACCGCTGTTCCAGCCGCGCCTCGGGTCTCTGCGAGAGCACAACCGGACATGGCGGTCCGCCCTAGTCTGGAAGGTATGCGGATCCTGGTCGTCGAGGACGACCTGGCCATGGCCGACCTTCTGCGGCGGGCGCTGGCCCGCGAGGGATATGCGGTGGATGTCGCCGAGACCGGCGAGGACGGCCTGTGGAGCGCGACGGAGAACACCTACGACGCCGTGGTTCTCGACGTGATGATCCCGCCTCCCGACGGCATCGCCCTGGTCCGCGAGCTTCGGGACCGCGGCAGGGGAGTGCCGGTGCTCATGCTCAGCGCCCGCGACGAGGTCGCCGACCGCGTCGCCGGACTGACCGCGGGTGCTGACGACTACCTGCCCAAGCCGTTCGCGCTCGCGGAGCTGTTCGCCCGGGTCCGCGCACTCACCAGACGCGAGGCCGTGCACGGGGAACGCATCCGGGTCGGCGACCTGGTCATGGACGAGGAGACCCACCAGGTGTGGCGCGGGGAGGCGACCATCGACCTGACCCCGCGCGAGTTCGGGCTGCTGCGTGAGCTGATGCGGCACTCCGGAGAGGTCGTGAGCCGTTCCCAGCTCATCCGGGAGGCCTGGGACAGCGCGTACACGGAGCGGTCGAACACGCTGGACGTCTACGTGCGCTACCTGCGGAACAAGATCGACCGCCCCTTCGACACACACACGCTGGAGACGGTCAGAGGCGCCGGCTTCCGGCTGCTCGACCCCGGCGGCGCATCCTCCCGTCTCAGGCAGCCGTGAGCAGGCCGACCCGACCCACCACCGAACCCACCTCGAATGGGTCCGGTGACCCCGGTCCGGACGCTCTCATCACATTCTCATCCGGCGTTCAGGATGCTTCCCGTATGGCAACCGCCGGCCGTCGGGTGGTCGCGGCCCTCGCACCCGCCGCGGACGTCGAACCAGAACCTCGACAGACGAGAGTCCTTGTCGTCGAGGACGACGAGCGGATGCTGGACTTCCTCAGGCGAGCACTGGCCAGCCGCGGCTACACGGTGGACACCGCGGTCGATGGGTTCGGGGCCCTGCGCAAGGGCCTCGGGACCCGCTACGACATGGTCGTGCTGGACGTGATGATCCCCGCCCCGGACGGGGTCGAGGTGCTGGGGGCCTGGCGCGCCGCGGGGCGAGCCATGCCGGTGCTGCTGTTGACGGCGCGCGACGACGTCCGCTACCGGGTGGAGGGCCTGGACGCCGGTGCCGACGACTACCTCACCAAGCCGTTCGCGGTCGTCGAGCTGTTCGCCCGCATCGAACGGCTGCTGCACCGGCCGTCGTCGCTGCGACCGACGGTTCTGCGCAGCGGCGACCTCACCCTCGACCCCGCCCGCCATGAGGTCGCCCGCGGCGATGTCATCGTCTCCTTGTCCGCAAAGGAGTTCGCGCTGCTGCACGAGCTCATGCGTCACCCCGGACGCGTGCTGACGCGCACCGACCTGACCGAGCACCTGTGGAACTACGCGTACGAGGGTGACTCGAACGTCATCGATGTCTACATCGGCTACCTGCGCGACAAGATCGACCGGCCGTTCGGACACGACAGCATCGAGACCGTTCGCGGTGTCGGCTACCGGCTGCGTGAACAGCAGGCCCTCACGCCGAGCACGGACAGGCCGGAACCATGAGCCCCGGCTCCGACGGCCTGGCCGTGACGCGTCCCCGGATCGGCACACAGGAAGGCGCTCGTCCGTTGTGGCGACACTGGTTTCCCCAGACTCTGCGTGCGCGCCTGACGGTCACCGTCGTCGCCGCCGCCAGCGTGCTGCTCGTCGTCACCCTGGGCATGCTCTACGTCGGCCTGAACTCCCAGCTGAGCTCCGCCGTCGACCAGGGGCTGCGCGACCGGCTCGACGACCTCGCGGTGGCTGCTCGGGCCGAGAGCCCTGCTCCACTGGTCGACCCGTACGCGCAGGTCCTCAGCACCCAAGGACACGTCGTCGTCGCGTCCGCAACCGCCCCTGACGCCTCGGTGCTCACGCCCGCAGAGCGCGTCGCGGCCACCCGCGGCCTGCTCCTGGTGGACCGCTCTGTCGACGGCCTGCCCGGCCCCGCGCGCCTCGCGGCCAGAGCGGTGCCGGGCACCCACCGCATCGTCGTCGCCGGCACGTCCTTGTCGGGCCTGCACACCACCACCGACCGCCTGCTGATCGCCCTCGGTGTCGCCCTGCCCGCACTGCTCGTCCTGCTCGGCGTCGTACTCGCCTGGGCCATCCGCGCGTCACTGCGTCCCGTGTCAGCGCTCACCACCCAGGCAGCGCGGATCTCCACGGCGGGGTCTGACGAGAAGCTGCCGCAGCCGCCGGGCCATGACGAGATCGCCGAGCTGGCCAGCACGCTCAACGCCATGCTCAACCGGCTGCGGCTCTCGTTCGACCGTGAGCGCGCGTTCGTCGACGACGCGAGCCACGAGCTCCGCACACCGCTCGCGGTACTCAGGGGAGAGCTCGAGCTCGCTCTGCTGGACAACGACCCCGTGCAGATGCGACGCGCCGTCGAGATCGCGCAGGCCGAGGCGGAGCATCTGAGCGACCTGGCCGTCGACCTGCTGGTGCTGGCACGTCAGCGCGCCGGCACATTAGAGCTCGAACGCGTCGACGCAGACCTGTTCGCCGTCGTCGAGCACACGATGAACAGGCTGCGTCCGGTGACACCCGCACAGCTGCAGGTCTCGGGTGAGTCACTGGTGGCATCGATCGATGTCGTACGCATGGAGCAGGTGCTCACCAACGTCGTCACCAACGCCGCGCAGGCCGGTGCCCAGCGCGTCGAGGTGCGCGTCTCCCGGGACGGTGACAACGCGGTGCTGGAAGTCGACGACGACGGCCCGGGGTTCCCCGAGGAGCTCCTGCACTCGGCCTTCGACCGGTTCAGCCGCGGGGAACCGGCGCGGACCCGTCGCCGAGTTCGCAGCACCCACGGCACGGGAGCGGGCCTCGGACTCCCGATCACGGCTGCCATCGTGCGCGCACACGGCGGCCAGATCAGCGCCACCAACCACGCGAACCACGGCGGCGCTGAAATCCGAATTCAGCTGCCGGTCCGCGACCTTCGATATGAATTTGTGAAGCGTCAATCTTCGAAGAATCACGCATAACCAGGATCGAATTCCGGTGAACGCACAACTACCTGCCAAAAACGCGCTCGTTCGTCCGTGTTTCAACCGCCGTCGGATCTGCGCCGTTAGGGCTAGCCCCTCTGGGCGAGCACAACTGGGCGAGCACAGCCGAAATGCAGACGTCGCGAACCGGGTCGAACGTGCTGACGACGAATATGGGCAGGAGTAGTCATGTGAGCGCTGCGGCAAAAACCTAGTTTGTAAGTGCAGCCGTCCCAGACCCTGCCGGCCGAAATGTGCGCCTGGGGGAAGAAAGGGTAGTGGGACATGAACCTGTCGCGTCGAGACTTGTTGAAAGCTGCCGGTCTCGGGGCAGCCGGGGTGGCGGGAGCCACCGTTGTGCCATGGAGCGGCGGACTCGTTGATGCGGCGAGTACCAGCGCGCTGGCCCCACGCGACATGCCGAAGCCGTTCCAGGTGCCGTTCGTTGTGGCGCCGGTGCTGCAGCCGATCGCGAAGACGATCGCACCCGACGGCGTGCCTGTGCATATCTTCAGCGTCGAGGAGCGTCCGTTCAAGGCACACATCCTCCCGAACGGGCTCACCACCACGCTCTTCGGCTACAACGCGGTCGTCCCGGGCCCGACCATTCACGCGACGACGGCCCACCGGTCGATCCTCCGGGTGCGTAACCACCTGCCACCGACCGACCCGTTCCTCGGGACTCCGAGCACGACGTCCACGCACCTGCACGGATCGCCGTCCCTGCCCCAGTTCGACGGGTACGCAAGCGACCTGACGCCACCCGGATTCTTCAAGGCCTACCACTACCCGAACACCGAGACCGCGGTGACCTTGTGGTACCACGACCACGGCGTCGACCACACGTCGGAGAACGTGTACATGGGGCTCGCGGCCCAGTACCTCATCCACGACAAGTTCGAGCAGCGCGTCCTGCCGCAGGGCGAGTTCGACATTCCTCTCACGGTGCGCGATGCGCTCTTCCGCGCGAACGGCAATCTCGCCTTCGTCACCAACGACCTGTTCAGCCTGTTCGGCGACGTGATCCTGGCGAACGGCCGGCCGTGGCCCGTGATGCGGGTCAAGCGGCGGATCTACCGGTTCCGGCTGCTGGCAGCGGCGATCTCGAGGTCGTGGCGGTTCCAGCTCAACGACGGTGACCCCGTGGTGATGGTGGGCACCGACGGCGGACTGATGCCGAAGCCCCAGACCGTCACCCAGTGGCGCCAGGGCACCGCCGAACGCTACGAGTTCCTCGTCGACTTCGCCCGGTACCGTCCCGGTGAGCGGGTGATCCTGCACAACCTGTCGAACCCGAACAACGTCGACTTCGCCAACACCGACCTGGT
>CBFGZI010000180.1:0-5800 GCA_965653225.1 uncultured Propionibacteriales bacterium
CGGAGGCCGACGACCCCGTGGAGCCGGTCGAGCCGGTGGACCCCGTCGAACCGGTAGACCCCGTCGAACCGGTGGACCCGGTCGAGCCCGTGGACGCGGTCGTGGAGCTGCCGTCATCGGCGCATCCGGACACGACCAGGGCGAGCAGCACCCCGGCGGCGAGGGGGAGCAGCGGTCTGCGCATCGGGAACCTCTCATAGTTAGGTCAGCCTTACCTAACTAGATTTACCAGATCCAACACCGGCGCGGACGCAGGGGGCCTCAGCCGCCACCAGGCGCGAGACCTCCGCTCCCGAGCGCCGGCGCACAGTAGACTGCGACCAAGCAAGTGTTTGGTTGACCGAAACGGGGCCGCCGTGTCCGAGCCGCCAGCGATGCCGGGTGCCACCGCGCCGACCGCACCGAACCCGTTCGCGCCGGCCGCGCTGGGCCCGGTGCACATGCGCAACCGGGTGATCAAGGCGGCCACGTTCGAGTGCGCGACGCCCGACGCACTGGTCACCGACGCACTCGTCGACTATCACCTGGCGGTGGCCCGCGGCGGCGCCGGCATGACCACCGTGGCCTACCTCGCGGTCGCCCCCGAAGGCCGCACCGACCGGCACCAGATCTACCTGCGCGACGAGGCACTCCCCGGCCTCTCGCGGCTGACCGAGGCCGTGCATGCGGAGGGCGCCGCGGTAGCCGCACAGCTCGGCCACGCCGGCCCGGTGGCCAACGGACGCTCCAACCGGATGCACGCCCTGTCGGCGAGCCGCATGCCCAACCCACTCAGCGTGCAGATGGTGCGCTCGGCCACCGAGGCCGACATCGCGCGGGTGACGCGGGACTACGCCACGGGTGCGCGGCTGGCCGCGCGGGCGGGGTTCGACTGCCTCGAGGTGCACCTCGGGCACAGCTACCTGCTCAGCGCGTTCCTCAGCCCGCTGCTCAACCGGCGGAAGGACCGCTGGGGCGGCAGCCTCGACAACCGCGCCCGCTTCTCACGGCAGGTCGTCACCGCGGTACGGGAGGCCGTCGGCGACGACGTCGCCGTTACCGCGAAGATCAGCATGAGCGACGGCGCGCGAGGCAGTGTCGGCATCGAGGAGAGCCTCGCGCTCGCCCGGATGCTCGAGGCCGACGGCGCCCTCGACGCACTGGAGCTGAGCGCTGGCAGCTCGCTGCTGAACCCCATGTACCTCTTCCGCGGCGACGTCCCCCGTCGCGAGTTCGCCGCGGCCATGCCGTTCCCGGCCAACCTCGGGATGCGCGTCCTCGGCCGGCGGTTCCTGCGCGAGTACCCCTTCGAGGAGGCCTTCCTGCTCCCGTACGCCCGCAGGTTCCGGAGGGCGCTGACCATGCCGCTCATCCTGCTGGGCGGCATCAACCGACGCGACACCGTGCTGCAGGCCGTGGCCGAGGGCTTCGAGTACGTCGCGATGGCGCGGGCGCTGCTGCGCGAGCCCGACCTGGTCAACCGCATGCAGCGCGGCGACGCCGAGGCGGGAGCGTGCATCCACTGCAACCGATGCGTGCCGACGATCTACACGGGCACGCACTGCCCGGTGGCCGCGGAGCAGGCGCGCGCGTAGCTGTGCCTGGCGGCGGTCAGGACGAGACCTGACGCTCCCGCGGAGCGGTCGTGTCGAGCACCGCCCACACCGTCTTGCCGGACCCGCGTCCCGGGAAGACGCCCCACGCCCTGGTCAGCGCATGCACGATCAGCAGCCCGCGCCCGCTCAGACCGGAACCGGCGGGGTCCTCGGGGCGCGCGGCCGGCCGCCCGCCGCCGTGGTCGCGCACGGCGACGCGAAGGTACGGCCCGGCCTGGCTGACGGTCAGGTCGACCACGGTCACCGCGTGCACGACCGAGTTGGTCACCAGCTCGCTGGCCACGAGCGTCGCCGGTGCGACGACGCGCGGCATCTCCCACGCCAGCAGCGTGCGCGCCACGAAGCGACGCGCGTCACGCGAGGCTGTCGGCAGCGGCGCCAGCTGTTCACCGACCCGGCGCACCTCGTCCATCCGCCGACGGGCACGACGTACTCCGTCGTCGACGGACCGGGCGACCACCAGGCGGTCCTCTCCGAGCACCGACAGCAGGCGCTGCTCGACCGCGGCGTCCGGCACGCAGGCGACCACGATCGTGCCCGGCCAGGCTTCCAGGTACGTCGCGCAGGGTGCGAGCACCTCGCTCGCGGAGGTGGGCGCGGCCATCCCGTCGAGGTCGCACACGACGATGTCGTGGTCCTCGGCCAGCACGTCGCCCAGCTCACCGGCGACGTCGGAGGGGAGCCGCCCGGCCGCGGAGACGATGGCGACATCGGCGAGCGGATCGGGCTCGACGCTTGACGAGTTGCCTGGTCGCGCCACGTTGCCTCGCCGCTCCCTGTGGGGCCGCTCTCAAAGCCAGTCGGCGCGACGTCCCCGAGTACGGGGCGCCGTTTGGCTACTCGCCCCACCAACTCTAGGTCGACGCCGACCGCACCGGTAGGGGGCGATGGCCCGGTCGGGTCAGCCCGACCGGGCCATGCAAACCGCTCGATACGGACGCGGCGGGTGAGCCGCGTGGGGACCTGGAGAACAAGGAGAACGCGGTCAGCCGGCGTCGTCCACGACGTAGCTTTGGTAGCCCGGGTCGCCCGTGATCTCGGCGTCGGTGAACGGGAAGTCGACCCAACGCTCCTGGCTGAACAGCTCGGTCTGGTCGTGCGAGTACGGCGAGGTCGAGTCGGCTGCCAGCCCGTAGGTGAGGATCGTCGCGGCGTCGACGCCGTCGTCGGTGAACGCCACCCGCTGGATGTGCGACGAGCCGTAGCTGACCGGGTAGAGCCGGTCGAGGTTCGCGGCCGGGTCGCGGCTCACGACGACGTTGGCGTTGCCGGTCTCTGCCTGGCCGCCGCCGACCGGGATCGGCGGCGCGCCCTCGTCGCCGGCTACCTGCAGTTCCCGCAGCGGTGCGTCGAACGGCACGTGCTGCGACCACAGGTAGTCGATCGCGTCGCGCATCGCCTGCACGACCTGCGGGTTCTTCTCGTTCAGGTCCCGCGGCGTCTGCACCGGTCGCGCGGGGTCGAACGGCACCTCCCACCTGCCCTGCTCGGGGAGCCGGAGGAAGAACTCGGTGAACACCTGCGAGCCGGTGCTGTCGATGTCGGTACGACCGTCCCAGTCCGCCAGTGCCTGGCATGCCGCTCCGCCGTCCGCGGCCTGGCACACCTCCTGAAGGTCGTTGCCCTCACGCGCCAGCTCCGCGCCGTAGACGCGGTTCTCGTACTCGATCGCCTGCAGCTGTTCGGGGCTCATCGACCCGCCCGGGCCGAGCCCGTCGATGCCGGCCAGTCGGTCCAGCACGTAGGTGTAGACCATGCGTGAACGGAGCGAACGCTCGCACCGCTCACAGCCGATGATGCGCGCGAACCCCTCCAGCCGCTGCTGGGGGTTGGGCAGCCAGTAGCTGTCGTTGGCGTTCATCACCCAGTCCTGGCGCACGGTCGCCGGCAGGTTCGACGGCCCGAAGATGCCCGGTCGGGAGGCGTCGGGGTCGTCGCGCCACGCGCAGTCGCCGGAAGCGCGGGTGCCGTCCAGCACCGGCAGTCCGGCGAGCTGCAACAGCACGTGGCCGGTTGGCGTGGCGCACTGCTGGACCAGCGAGTCGGGCACGTTCGGCACGACGGAGTGGTCGGCGTAGAGCACGTTGCCGTCGCGGTCGGCGGCGATGGTGTTGACCCAGGGCATGCCGGCGGCCTTGTCCTGCGCGGCGAGCAGCTCCTGCACGCTGTGCGTCTTGGCCATGTCGTTGAACACGTCGATCGTGCGCAGGTGCTCGGCGTTGGCGTCGCGCAGCGCGAACACGCTCGCAGGTGTCCACGGCATCAGCACGTCGGGATCGTCGAGCACGTAGCCCTCGTCCGTGCGGTAGAGGTCCTCGGTGACCTGGTGCACGTTGCCGTCCCGCCCGCGCACGTCGATGTGCACCACGCGCCGCTCCAGCTCGCGCGGGCCGTCGGTGGTCAGGTACGTGGTCGGTGAGCCCGGGACCAGGCGGTACTCGTACGGCGTGAAGCGGTAGGCGGTCGACACCGTATGGCTCCACGCGACGTCGTTGTTCCAGCCGATGTTGACGACCGGGGAGCCGATCAGGCTGGCGCCGGCGACGTCGTACTCCCCCGGGATCGTCAGCTGCTCCTGGGTGAACCGGTAGCGGCCGCGCCACGGGAAGTGCGGGTTGCCGAGGAGCATGCCGCGGCCGGTAGAGGTCACCTGCGAGCCGAGCGCGGTCGCGTTGGAACCGAAGGCGGAGTCGGGGTCCTTGCCCAGGCCCTTCATCAGCTGCTGCTTGGTCGGCAGGTCGGCCGGGACCTGGGCGAAGTGCGCCTGGTCTGAGGCCGGAAGACCCGGGTCGGTGGCGGTGGGAGGCTCGGCATCGACGATCTGCGGGACGAAGACGCCCGTGGAGGCCAGCAGGTTGGCCATGTAGACGCCGTACCAGAGGTCCAGGGGCGTCGCGGGTCGCACCCACGCCGCGCCCGAGCAGGCCGGGTCGTCGACTCCGTCTGCTCCGCCGACGTCCTGCAGGTACTTGTTGACCCCGGCGACGTAGCCGCGCACCAGCGCCCGCGCCTGGTCACTGGGACCGTTCACCGGGTCGGCGAGCAGGTGCTCGACCACCTGGCGGTTGCGCAGGTCGGTGACGAGTGCGTCGGTCTGCAGGTTGGTCGCGTTCAGCGTCACCTGGTCGGAGTAGCGGGCGTCCGGCCCGAACCAGCGGGAGCGCTCACCGCGCGCGGTCACGAGCGTGTCGGCCAGCACGCACGGCGACGTCTGGGCCGTGGCGTACCCGTTGCCGAACCCAAGTGACTCGTAGTCACCGGCCACGATGTGCGGGATGCCGTAGCTGGTGCGGCGGATCGTGGCCCGGTGCACCCCGTCGGCGGGCTCCAGCGGCGCGCTGGCCGCGCCGGTCGAGGTGATCCCCGCGACGCCGCCCGGGCCGGTGACGCCGGTGACGGGCGTGGCGCCGAGCGCGGGCAGAGCGCTCAGAGCCACGACAAAAGCCGTGCCGGTGAGTATCATGGCTGGACGGCGGGGGGCGGCCATCATCGTGTGGTCTCCGTCGTTCAGGGGGCGTGGGGTGCTCTCTTAACGACGGAACCAGGTTCAAGTCACCCGAAGTCGCCCGTCGTCACGCCAGGTAACGACAACAGGTGGGGGCACCATGGCAACCGAGACTTAACTTCCAAATTCGGACCTTTTCGGTACAACAATCACCGAAACGCCATACACTGGACAGCTAGGGCGAGCACGGGCTTGACAAGGCCTGTTGCGTGCCGTCACGAAATATGAACAGCCCGTATACCTAGTCAGGGAACCTGTCAATATTGCTGATTGACGGGATTCTTTGGCCGCACAATACTTTCCATATCTCTTCTTCGTAGGAGCCCCTCCATGAACGCTCGCCGCATCATCGCCGCTGCCGTCACGGCCGCGGCCCTGCTTGCTGTGAACATCGGTGTCGCCGACAGCGCCTCCGCCGCCGGGACCTCTTGGGGTTTGGTCGGCAAGGACGCCAAGGTCCAGACCGCAAAGGTCCAGACCGCCGGTACCTCTTGGGGCTGAACCCCTGACACCTGGGGCCGACTCCCGATGGGGGCCGGCCCCAGTCGTATGTCCGGCGCCCTTTCAGGCCGTGAATCCGGCCGCATAAAGGGACCTTAACCGGCCATAACGCCTCCGCAGGGTGACCAAGCGTGCACAATGTCTTCATGACCGAGAGTCATCGGACTCCCTCGACCGCGGAGATCGTTGCGGCCAGCAT
>CBFGZI010000181.1:0-5635 GCA_965653225.1 uncultured Propionibacteriales bacterium
GCTGGCCAAGGAGCTCACCACCTCCTGACGCGGGCGCTCAGCCGAGCCCGCTCGGTCGCGTCCATCCGGTCGCGGCGAACGCCTCGCGTACGCGGTCGCGTAGCCGCCCGTTCGCGGCGAGCGCGCGCATCACCGCCTGCAGCGTGGCCAGGTCGTCGTGCTCGCCGGTGTCGTCCGGGGTCGCATCGGCGGCGTCGGCGGAATCAGCGGCAGGGCCCAGGAGCTCGGCATACGGCTGCCACTGCGCCCGCAGCAGCGCGTGCAGCGCCTGCTGCGAGCCGAAGGGAACCACCGAGCCGCCGGACACGGAGATCGGCTGGGTGAGCACACCCCACCGGCTGTCGTAGAGGTGGAACGACTCGGGCGTGGACCCGTCCTCCAGCTCCAGCAGGCACGGCCCGTCGCCGAGGCGCCGGCGCACGTAGCTCGGCTCGGTGCGGTCGACGCAGCGTAGCTGCGCGTCGTCGAGCAGCGTCACGTAGACCGGCGTGCGGGCGTCGTCACGCAAGTACGGCGCGGCCGGCACGAAGCCGGGGACGCTCACATGGGCGCTGTGCCCGACCGCGCACCCCGTCAGCGTCGCGGCCACCAGTGGCACGGGCCCGCCGACACCGTGCCGGGCGAGCTTGCGGTGCATCACCGCCGGCGAGGCGTTGGAGCCCACGGCCACCACCGGCGTCCGCGGCTCGTCCGCGGAGCCGGCGAGCAGGTCGGCGGCCGAGAGTGGCGTGAACCGCCCGTCGACCAGCAGCCCGGAGCACCGCGCGGCGGTGCCGGGATAGGCCCACGGGCTGGCAGTCAGGTGGTCGGCCGTCTCGGACATACGTGGCTCGGACTCACGTGGCTCGGTCATGGCTGGCTCGGTCAGGTCAGCCATCGCCGGCACGCCGACCCGAGCGGCTCAGCCGCTCCCCACGGCGGACAGGCGCTTGGCAGCCCAGGCCGAGAAGGCGTAGGCGGCCGCGGCCACCAGCGGCAGCACGACCCACATCCACACCGAGAAGATCACGTCGATCAGCACCGCCAGCACCACGATGGTCAGCAGGGCGACACCGAGCACGCTGGTGATGACGGGCTCGGGCACCGCCAGCGTCCGCAGCAGGCGCGCACCGGCGAGGATCATCAGCACGCCGATCGCCAGCAGCATGAACCCGCCCGCCGAGCCACAGCTCGTCGTGCCCCGCACTACCTCGCACGCCTGCTGGCCACCGAGCACGAGCACCTGGGCGAGCACCGCCACCAGCAGGCCGACCGCGGCAGCGGTGACCACGTAGGGCATCCGGGGGCTGCGCGGACCGACCACCCGGCGACTGAACCGACGGCGCTTGCGTCGTGTCCGGCCAGGCTGGGCGGCGGTCTCGTCGCTGGACATGGCCTAAGTGTGCCTCATCGGCCCGGTGACAAAACGAAAGCCCGTCTCGACGAGTTCTCGATCCAGGCTCCACCTCATGGTCGGGCTGACAGGATTTGAACCTGCGGCCTCGTCGTCCCGAACGACGCGCGCTACCAAACTGCGCCACAGCCCGATGGCCCGGTGAGTCTACCTGAGGCGCCGGGGCTTCAGGAAACCGGCAGCAGCGTCAGCAGGGTCGCCTCCGGACGGCAGCAGAACCGCACCGGGGCGTACGGAGAGGTGCCCAGTCCCGCCGACACGTGCACCCACGAGCTCTCCGCCTCGACCGTGTGCCGGTGCAGCCCCTTGGCCCGTCCCGGGTCGAGGTCGCAGTTGGTCACCAGCGCGCCGTAGCCCGGCACGCACAGCTGGCCGCCGTGGGTGTGGCCGGCCAGCAGCAGGTCGTAGCCGTCGCGGGTGAACGCGTCGAGCACCCGCAGGTACGGCGCGTGCGTGACGCCCATCCGCAGGTCGGCCGTGTCGTCGGCCTGCCCCGCGACCGCGTTGAGGTCGTCGGAGTGCAGGTGCGGGTCGTCCACCCCCGCCAGCGCCAGCCGCACGTCGCGCACCTTGAGCTGCTCGCGCCGGTTGCTGAGGTCGGTCCAGCCGTGCTCCACGAACACGCTGCGCAGGTCGCGCCACGGCAGCGGACGGCCCTTTCGCGTCTTGTCCTGCCCCGACGGCAGCAGGTAGCGCACCGGGTTCTTCAGGATCGGCGCGAAGTAGTCGTTGGAGCCGAGCACGAACACCCCGGGCACGTCGAGCAGCGGCCCGAACGCCTCCACCACGCTGGGCACGGCATCCGGGTGACCGAGGTTGTCGCCGGTGTTGACGACCAGGTCGGGCTGCAGCGACGCCAGGTCACGCACCCACGCCCGCTTGCCGGCCTGGTCCGGCGACAGGTGGAGGTCGGAGACATGCAGCACCTTCAGCGGCCGCGTTCCCGGCGGCAGCACGCCGACCTCGACGCGGCGCAGCGTGTACGCACGCACCTCGTACGCCGCGCCGTAGACGACTGCTGCCGCGCCCAGCACGCCCAGCCCCGCGCCGATCCGCAAGCCCGGCCTGAGGCCCCGCTTCACCCATGGATGCACCGCACCAGGCTGCCACACTGTGCCCATGGCTGAACTCAAGGAACGTCTGCGCGCGGACCTCACCGCCGCGATGAAGGCCCGCGACTCGCTGCGCTCGTCGACGCTGCGGATGGTGCTCACCGCCATCACCAACGCCGAGGTCGCGGGCAAGCAGGCGCGCGAGCTCGACGACGCTCAGGTCGTCGACGTGCTGGCCACCGAGATGAAGAAGCGCCGGGAGGCGGCCACCGCCTTCGACGACGCGGGGCGCCGGGAGCTCGCCGACAAGGAGCGCGCCGAGGCCGAGGTGATCACCGACTACCTCCCGGCGCAGCTGACCCCCGACGAGATCAGCGCGATCGTGGCCGACGCGATCGAGACCACCGGAGCGGCGGACCAGGGCATGAAGGCCATGGGCAAGGTCATGGGCGTCGTGCAGCCGCAGGTGAAGGGCCGCGCCGACGGTTCCGTCGTGGCCGCCGAGGTCAAGCGCCGGCTCGGCGGCTAGCGCCGGTCGGTCAGCCGGGCCCGTGGCCGCCGTTCCCGTGGCCCGGCGGCTGCGCGCCACCGCCGCCGCCCCCGGCCGGCTTCTGCGGCTTGGGCTGTGGCTGCGGCTTGGGCTGTGGCTGCGGTTGCGGCTGGGGCTGTGGCTGCGGCTGGGGCTGTGGCTGCGGCTCCGGCGCGGGAGCCGGCGGGACGTACGGCGTCCCGTCGGAGACGTAGATGACCACGGTGTCGCCGCTGGCAGCGGTGGAGTACGAGCCCGGCGAGGTGTAGGCCACCGTGCCGTAGCTGTAGTCGGAGTCGACCTTGTAGCTGTTCTCGATGACGGCGTTGAATCCGAGCTTGTCGAGCTTGCGGCGCGCGTCCTCGGGGTTCATGCCACCGGTCGGCGGCACGGTGACCTCGACGCCCTTGATCAGGTGGGCGTTCGGCGGGACGAACGCCTTGTTGGGCAGCCACTTCTGCACCACGCTCATCGCTGCGCCCCAGATGGGTGCCGCGGTTCCGCTACCCGAGGGGTCGTACAGGATCTCGTTGCCCATCTGCTTGCCGATGAGCGACTCGGGGTGGCCCACGTCGTTGGCGCCGGCGACCATCGTGGCGCCGACCAGGT
The DNA here is from genome assembly GCA_965653225.1 of uncultured Propionibacteriales bacterium. Lineage (GTDB taxonomy): Bacteria > Actinomycetota > Actinomycetes > Propionibacteriales > Nocardioidaceae > JALZDI01. The sequence continues at coordinate 3,584 of CBFGZI010000181.1, forward strand.
TCGGCGTGTAGCCCATGAACCACACCGACTGCGCGTTCTGCGTGGTCCCGGTCTTGCCGGCGTCGGGCTGGTTCAGGGAGTACGCCTCGGCGAACCCGCCGGGGGCGGTCACGCCCTGCAGCACGTCGTTGATCCCGTCGGCGACGGACGGCTTGAGGACCTGCTTGCAGTTGGCGTTGTCGATCGCCAGCGCGTTGCCGTCGCGGTCGGTCACCCGGGTGACCGGGATCGCGTCACAGTGCTTGCCCCGGGCCGCGAACGTGGCGTACGCCTCGGCCATGGCGACGGGAGACACGTCGGCGACGCCGAGCGTGAACACCGGCACCTGGTACCTGTTGGGCACGTTGAGGCCCAGCTTGTTCGCGATCCTCCACGGCATGCACAGGCCGGTGCGCTGCTCGAGCTGTAGGTAGAAGGTGTTCACCGACAGCTGGGTGCCGGTGTAGAGGTTCATGTTGCCGGACTCGGTGGAGTTCTCCGCGGTGTAGGAGCCGGCCAGGTTGCGCCGCGGGCAGGTCTTGCTCTGGTAGTCGTCCTGGTTGATCGTCAGCGACGGCGGCGAGTAGATCGTGGTGTCCAGCGGGATGCCCTGGGTCAGGGCGGCCGCCAGCACGAACGCCTTGAACGTCGACCCAGGCTGGAAGCCTGCGCTGTTGGTGTACTCGGGCGGGGTCGTGTAGTTGACGTAGGTCTGGCCGCGCTTGACGTTGTTGCCCATCGGCCGCGACTGCGCGATCGCCCGCACCTCGCCGGTGCCGGGCTCCACCATCGCCAGCCCGCCGATCACGTTGTTGGTCGGGTCGATATGGCTCTTGACGGCCTGGTTGGCCGCCCGCTGGAACCGCAGGTCGAGGGTGCTGCGGATCGTCAGCCCGCCGGCCAGCAGCAGCCGCTCGCGGTCCTCGCGGTTGGTCCCGAGCGCGGACTGGGTGAGCAGCCAGTTCTCGACGTAGTCGCAGAACCACGGTGCCTTCGACGACACGCAGCCGTTGCTGATCGACTGGAGGTGGAGTCCGAGCGGCTTCTTCTCCAGCTTGTCGGCGCGCTGGGGGGTGATCACCCCGAGCTGGCCCATGCGCTCGAGCACGACGTCACGGCGGTCGCGTGCGTACTTCGGGTTGTTCGTGGGGTCGTAGGTGGTGGGGTTCTGCACCAGGCCCGCGAGCAGCGCCGACTGCCGCGTGTTGAGCTTCTTGGCCGGGATGCCGAAGAAGTGCTGTGCGGCCGCCTCGATGCCGTAGGCGCCGTCGCCGAAGTAGGCGATGTTGAGGTAGGCCAGCAGGATCTGGCGCTTGCTGTGCGTCTGCTCGACCCCGAGCGCGTAGCGCAGCTCACGCACCTTGCGTGCGTAGGTGTCGTCGGTGGCCGCCAACCGCTCGGCCTCGGTGTCGGCCTGCTCGATCAGGGTCATCTTGACCAGCTGCTGGGTGATAGACGACCCGCCCTGCACGGTCTCGCCGCTGGACTGGTTGGCGATCAGCGCGCGCAGCGTGCCCTGGATGTCGAGCGCCCCGTGCTGGTAGAAGCGGTAGTCCTCGATCGAGACAATGGCCTTCTGCATGATCGGGGAGACGTCTTTGAGGCTGTCGAGCTCCACCCGGTTCTGGTCGTACAGCGTCGCCAGCGTCGCGCCCCGCCGGGTCAGGATGCGGCTGCGCTCGGGCGAGGGCTCGGTGTTCAGCTGCAGCGGCAGCTCGTTGAGGACGACGTTCTTGCCCTCGTGCGCGCTGTAGCCCAGCAGCCCGGCGAACGGGATGGCCAGGCCCGCAAGCAGGACTCCGGTGAGCACGCTGACGCCGACCAGAACGGTCAGCTGCGAGAGCTTGCCGGCGGAGTTGCGCACGGACAGCTGGGGCAGGGGCATGGCACGAGAGTACGCGCTCAGATCACCTACCACACACCAGGCGGTACGTGCCGCCCAAATCGGAATAGTCCCAACTGACTATCCGAAGTTCACCCCGTTGGGTCTGCCGCCACACCCGCCCGCTCCGTCACTGTTGGTGACGTCGCCGCAGTACGAAATTCAACCTTTTTGCGGCGTTGCTCTCGGGA
>CBFGZI010000182.1:0-5483 GCA_965653225.1 uncultured Propionibacteriales bacterium
TCGCGCGGCGTCAACGCCATCAACATCACCGGAGTCTGTGAGCTTGGTGATCGCGGTCTGGTGAAGGCCTCGACCGCCCCGTAACCGGATGCGCGTGCGTCTCGTTGGAGAGGTGGGCGCGTTGCCGGGGGCTGGCGCGCCGCCCGCTGGAGCCGGTTTCTGGAGTTGGTGTCAGATGGCCGTCAGTCGCATCCGAATCCGTGCACGTGCCCGCGCCCTCGGCGTCGCGGTCGTGGTGGGGGTGGTCGTGCTGATCGGCACGGTGGGCGCGTCGCCCTCGGGTGTGGCCGCCGGCAAGAAGACCCCCCAGCCAACGGCGCTGTCCTTCGGTGTCCCGCGGGTCGTGGATCCGATCCACACCTACGGCGAGCCTGATGTCAAAGTCGGGCCGCCCCGCTCGGACCGGACGGCGGACATGATCGTGTCGGGTCCGGCCGGCACAGGTACGCAGCGTTCGGTGTTGAACTACTCGGTCGATGGCGGCAACTCGTTCCGGGTGGTTGCCGACGTACCTCAGGGCGCTCAGCCGGCAGAGCTGCCGAGCAAGTCCACCGACGGGCCAGGTGGTGGGGACACGGAGGCGATCTTCGGTCGCGACGGCACGCTGTTCTACGACGACCTCTATGCGCTGACCTGTTTCGAGGCGGCGGTTGTGACCGACTCCGGTGCCAACGTGCACAGCTCCCCGACCGGGTGCTCGTTTCCCGGCGGCGACCGGCAGTGGTACGGGCTGTACGACCCGGCGCCGGGCGACCACACCGTCTCGCCCTATCGGGCCTCGAGCCGGTTGCTCTACCTCAGCTACGACGACCTGCAGGACGAGGCACGCGTCGACAAGTCGGTCGACGGCCTGACGTTCACCCAGGCCGGCACGTACGGTGACGGCACCGACGGTTCCGAGGGTTACTCGGTGGCCGACAGCAACCTGGTGGTGGACCAGAAGACCGGCGATGCCGTGGCCGCGGTGGTCGGCGAGGGGCACGCGCTGGGGCTTGCCGTCGGTGAGCCGGACGCGGCCGGCAACCTGACCTTCCACTACAACGCGGTCACGGGACCACGCCCGGGCGATCCCGAGCTGCTGTTCCCCGTGGTTGCACAGGACCAGGCACGCAACCTCTACGTCGCGTGGGCCGAGGACTGCGACGTCTCGGGGCCGACCTGCTACCACGTCTTCTACACCTCCGCCTCGGCCGCGAGCGGGTGGACGGACTGGTCGCCGCCGACGCAGGTGGACTCCCCACCGTCGAACACCAACGTGTTCCCATGGCTGGCCGCCGGCGGCGACGGGCTGATCGACGTGGTCTGGTACGGCACCAACCTGCGCGAGGACCCGAGTGCGCTGAACCCGGACAAGGCGTGGAACGTCTACCTGGCTCAGGTCAGCAGCGCCGACACCGCCCATCCGCAGATCCAGCAGACAAAGGTGAGCCCGCACCCGAACCACTACGGCGACATCTGCCTCCTCGGCGCCGGCTGCATCACCGGGCAGGGCAACCGCAACCTCGCCGACTTCTTCCAGGTCACCATCGACCACCAGGGTCGGGCTCGCGTTGCGTACGACGACACCTCCAACGGGCTGATCCAGCCGGGCTTCGAGCCCAGCAACGGGGCGTTCGACCACGCGGGCGCGCCGGTGGTCACGCTGGCCACCCAGACCGGTGGGCTGAACATGCTCACCGGGCAGCCGCTGCCGGCCGGCGAGAGCACCACCCCCGTCAGCGGTGTCGCGGACCCGGTCGCCGACGCGCTGGTCAACAAGCCGCTCGGCGGCACCAACGCGCCGGGCGCGGACATCACCGACGTCTCGCTGTCGCGGGCGAGCGACAACCTGCAGGTCAAGATCACCACGACGGGGAACAGCCTCGGCGCCGCAGCGGCACAGGCGGGCGCCGCGTTCGGGCAGCTGGTCGTGCGGTGGCAGGACGGCCGCGACCTCTACTACGCCGAGGTCGAACAACCCGCGACCGGCGGCACCACAAGTTACTTTGCCGGCAAGACACAGAGCATCGACCTGTGCTCGGTGTCAGCCTGCACACCTCACTACCTCACCTACCCCGGTCCCCCCAACGGAGGCAGCGAGGTCACCGGCAGCACCGAGCCCGCGCCCGGTGGCGGCACCACCTACACCGTCACAGTGCCGGTGCAGGCAGTTGGCGACCCCGCGCCGAGTGCACTGCTCGAGGAGGTGGCCGCCTATGCGTTCGCCGCACCGCAGTCGGCACGGCAGCCGGTGACCAACGCCCAGGCCGAAGTCGAGCAGGGCATCCCGGTCACGATCGAGGGCACCAAGACCTTCAACACCCGACCGAACTGACCAGCACAAGCAGACACGAGCGAGCGTTGCTGGCTTCTGCAACCTCGACGCGAGCCCCAACTGACGCAAGGTCGATGGGCACACTCGCAGTCAGGGCGCGGCATGCACCCGTACGTCTGTATCTTCCGAATCCCGTTGCCGGTGACGGGCGCATAGTGCGAGCCGCGGCCCGAGTGGTTGTTTCGTCTCGGGGCACGCCAACTGGACAGACCGCGCTCAGTGGCTACCGGCGGTGGAGGGGCCGGTGGGCACGGCGCCCTCGAAATGCCCGATCCACGCCGCTGTCGGGCGAGCGCCGACGCGCGATCTTCCCGTGATGGTCCGCCCCTCCGGGTGGAGCGCCGTATAGACGCCTCGGCCATTGCACGTGGCGACGGTGGCGAGCATGGAATGAGCCTGACATCTGCCCAACCGTGGGCGGCCCGGTCGCGTCGCTATTGACTATGGTGCAACCATAGCGAATTATGGCAAGGGTGCCGCGCACCTACCGCTCAGAGCGCCGGGCCATCCAGGCTCGGGAAACCCGCCGTCGGGTGCTTGCGGCGGCGGCGAACCGATTTCAGCAGCGTGGGTACGCCGCCAGCACCGTTCCCGCGATCGCCGCGGCCGCGGGCGTTTCGGTGCCAACCGTCGAGGCGCACTTTGGCAGCAAGGTGAACCTCCTCAAGGAGTGCATCGACACGGCGATCGCCGGCGACGACGAGCCGGTCCCCGTCCTCGAACGTGAGTGGACCCGACCCGCCCGCGCCGCCACCACCACCGCCGCTCTCCTCGACGCCGTCGCGGACGTGATCGGTCCTGCTCAGCAACGGTCGGCGGGACTTGTTCTGGCGGTGTTTGAGGGTGCGGGCACCGATCCCGACCTCGATGCCCTCGCCGACCAGATGATCCGACAGCGATATGCGACCGCCTCGTGGATCGTCCGTGTCCTCGCCTCGATCGCACCGTTACGTGGCAGCGAATCCGAGGCCGTGGACACGCTGTGGATGCTGATGGATCCCGCCATCTACCAGCGCTTGGTTCAACGCCTCGGCTGGGATCCAGCCCGCTACCGGCGTTGGTTCGCCGACTCGGCCCGCCATTTGCTCGTCCCCGACTATCCGCCCCAGGAGGGCTCACCATGACCCTGACGCACCAGTCCGGCCACCGCCAGCCGGCACCCGGCGCGCTCGCCTACCTACAGCTCCCGACCAGCGACCTCACGGCGTCGATCGCGTTCTACGCGGCCGTCTTCGGCTGGCGCGGGGAAGCCGAGTTCGGCAGCTTCCACGCGCCCGGGCTGATTGGCCAATGGACCACTGACCTCGCGCCTGCCGGCGGCGGCGGACCGGTGCTGTGGCTGACCGCCGATGGCCTGTACGCCGCGCTGAGCCGAGTCGTCGCCCATGGCGGACGAGTGCGCGGAAAACCGTACCTGGACCAGGGTGTCCGCTGGCTGGCCGAGATCGACGACCCGAGCGGCAACCGGCTGGGCATCGTGGTGAAGGTGCAGACCGGAAGGCCGCAGACGATGCTGATGGTCCGCGACGTCGAGGTGAGCAGCCGGTGGTACCAGGACGTGTTGGGGCTGACCAGCGACCACGGCGGCCCGGAGTACGAGCGACTGCTCTCCGACGGCGACCTCGTCCTCCAGCTGCACCACCAGCGCACCGAGCACCACCACGGCCCGATCGGCGACCCGAGTCTTCCGCGGGGCAACGGCGTCCTGGTCTGGTTCGGCGAGGTCACCGACTTCGACGGACTCCTCGAGCGGGTAGGGCGGCTGGGCGTCGAAGTGGTCAAAGAGCCGCACCGCAACCCGCCCAAGGGGGAGGGCAACGGCCCCGGCCACCGCGAGGTCTGGATCAAGGACCCGGACGGGTACGTCGTCGCGGTCGCCAGCCCTGACGGCGAGGCCTGGGAGCTCTGACACTGTTGCCCGCCCGTTCCTGCAAGCCCGCCCGTCATGTAGATGAACGAGGTGAGCGCGAGGGCTTCGCCGCTGAGCTCAACGATCGACAACCGCGCTAACGGCGGGCCGAGAGTGTGCTCCCCAGCTCGACCGTCGGCGCCGCGGGACCGGACGGGTACGGTGGCCGGTCGTGGAGGCGATCGCGAGGATGCGAGCAGTGGTGCTGGACTGTCCTGACCCCCGAGCGCTGGCGGAGTTCTACCGCGCGCTGGTCGGCGGCGAGGTCACGTACGCCGACGACGACTGGGTCAACCTTCGCGACGGCGGCAACGTGCTCCTGAGTTTCCAGCGGGTCTCGGACTACCAGCCGCCCGACTGGCCCAGCGCGCAGCACGGACAGCAGTTCCACATCGACGTGACCGTTGACGACGTTGACCAGAGCGAGCAGCAGGTCCTGGCCCTCGGCGCCCGCCGCACCGAACTGCAGCCCGGCAGCGATGAGGACTCGAACTGGCGGGTCTATCTCGACCCCGTCGGCCACCCGTTCTGCCTCTGCTGGGACTGATGACCCCGAACCGGCCTTGAGGTGAGGCGCCTACGTGCTAACGGCGGCGTGTGCGCGCGATGTCGCTACCTAGCTCTCGACGAAGCCAGCGAGGTTTGCGAGAGACGACTCCAGCCCTGCAGCATGCTCTTCGGGCGAGATCCCGGTCGGGACGTCATCGGCTCGGACCTTCACTCGTGTGCGGCTGCCTTCTGCTGACAGTTCCCAGGTCATGGTCATGGTGCCGGCGAAGGCTGGATCGTCGGACACGAAGTCCACCTCCTGCACGATGCGCTCGTTTGGAGAGATCTCGATGAACCGGGCCTCCACGACATCGGAGTCGCCGGTGGTCTTCCCCGATCCCTGCGACCCGTCGTCGTAGGTGAGGACGAGTCGATAGGAGCCACCTGGGCGCAGGTCAAACCGCTCGAAATTGCCGGTCATGCCGTTGGGCGGAAGCCAGGCTGTCAGCGCGTCCGCGTCCACCAGTGCGGCAAACACACGCTCAGGCTCCGCCTGGACGACGCGCGATGCCGAGTCCGTTCGCGCCATGCAGCGACTATGGCCGCCCGCGAGCGCAGTCGCAAGCGGCCGCACCTCAGCGGAGTCGAACGGCCGAAACACGGCGGCGGATGCTCAGACAATGCGGTGGTGGCCAAACGTGACCGAGCCGTCCTGTGAGCAAAGACCGTCAAGGACGGTAGGTCGCCATGATCACGCCGGTGGACGTGGCG
>CBFGZI010000183.1:0-5415 GCA_965653225.1 uncultured Propionibacteriales bacterium
TCCACGTCGCGGGCGGTGTCGCGTACGCCGGGGCATCCGGCCAGGTGCACGACCGCGTCGGCCTCACGCAGCGCGACCTCGACCAGCGCGTCGCGGTCGAGCAGGTCGGCGGTGAGCACGGTGACCCCGGCGGTGTTCGGCTGCCAGGTGCGGTCGACGGCGACGACGCGGTGGCCGTGCTCGACCAGGCGCCGGATGAGCGCCTGGCCGACGAAGCCGGCCGCTCCCGTGACCACGACGGACACCGCTGCCTCCTCCCGAGGATAGGTAAGGTTAGCCTTGCCTGCATGGACGGTACCACCCTGCGACGCGTGCTTCGCCCGGCCGGTCTGGCGCTCGGGCTGGTGCTCACCGTGGTCGCCGTCGTCTACGTCGCCCGGGTCGCGAGCCTGCAGTCCCTGGCCGCCGCGGGTCGCGCGCTGCTGGCCGACCCGGTCGGGCTGGTGCTCGCCGTGGCCGCGTACGCGGGCGCGTTCGGGGTGCGCACCTGGGCCTGGCGGCGGGTGCTGCCGGACCTCTCGCCCGGTCAGGCCTGGGCGGCGCTGCACGTGTCCCTGCTGGGCAACCACGTGCTGCCGCTGCGGCTGGGTGAGGCGCTGCGGGTGACCAGCGTGCTGCGGCGTACTCCCCTCGACCCCCCGTCGGTCGTGGCGTCCGCGGTGGCGCTGCGCACCGGGGACGTGCTCGCGGTGCTGGCGCTGGCGCTGCTCGGTGCCCCGGCCGTGGTGCTGGCGGCGGGAGGTGCGTGGACCTGGCCGCTGCTGGCCGGCGGCGTGGTGCTGCTGGTCGCGGCGCTGGTGTGGCTGCGCCGGCTCTCCCGGCGGGAGGCTGGCGCGGGCCCCGCAGCCGGGGTACGGGCGCGGATGCCGGGTGCCGGCGTGGCCGTGTCGCTGCTGGTTGCCTGGGTGCTCGAGGCGGCGGTGGTGTTCGAGGTCGCGCGGGTCAGCGGGGTGGCGCTCTCCCCCAGCGACGCGGTCGCGGTCACCGCGGTCACCATCGCGGCGCAGACCGTCGCGGTCACGCCGGGCGGGTTCGGCACCTACGAGGCCGCGGCCGCCGCCGCGATGGGCGCGCTCGGGGTCGACCCGGGCCAGGCGGTCGCGGTGGCGTTCGTGACGCACTCGGTGAAGACCGTCTACAGCCTCGTGCTGGGCGGAGTCGGGCTGGCGGTCCCGGCGCCCTCGTACTTCGGCCGGCTGCGACTTCCACGGCGGCTGCCGGTGCGCCCCGCCGCGTGGCCGTGCGAGCCCGCGGCCCCGGTCGTCGCGATGGTCCCGGTGCACGACGAGGCCGACACGATCGGCGCCGTGGTGTCACGCCTCCCCCGCCGGGTGCAGGGACGTGAGGTGGTGGCCCTGGTGGTCGACGACGGCTCCACCGACGGGTCCGGGCGGCTGGCCGCGGCGGCCGGCGCGCGGGTGGTGACCCAGCCGCGCAACCTGGGTCTGGGCGCGGCCGTACGGCGGGGGCTGGCCGAGGCGGGCGCGCTGGACCCCGCCGCCGTCGTCTACCTCGACGCCGACCTGGAGTACGACCCCGACGAGCTCGCGCGTCTGGCCGGCCCGGTGCTGGCGGGATCGGCGGACTACGTCGTGGGGTCGCGGTTCGCCGGCGACATCCGGTCCATGCGTCCGCACCGTCGGTTCGGCAACCGCGTGCTGACCCGGTGGGTCCGGTGGATGACCCGGCGCCGCGACCTGACCGATGGGCAGAGTGGCTACCGAGCGTTCTCTCCCCGCGCAGCCGCCGAGGCCGAGGTCGTGCATGACTACAACTACGCGCAGGTGCTCACGCTGGACCTGCTGGCCAAGGGGTTCGTGTACGCCGAGGTGCCGATCACGTACGCCTTCCGCGAGTCGGGCACGTCGTTCGTCCGGCTGGGGCGGTACCTGCGTAAGGTCATTCCGGCCGTGTACCGCGAGCTGAACGTCTAGCCTGAAGCCATGTGCCGCAGCATCAAGACGCTGAGACCCCCTTACCTCGAGCAGACCACCGACGACGACGTGCGCGCCGCGGCGTTGCAGTACGTCCGCAAGGTCTCGGGCTTCCACCGGCCGGCCGAGCACAACGCGGAGGCGTTCTCCGAAGCCGTCGACGCGGTCGCGGCCGCCACCCAGCGCCTCCTCGACGACCTGGTCGTGCGGGGTTCGGCGCGCCCCCGCGTCTGAGCCGCCGCCCGGTTCGTACCCTGGCTGAATGAGCTCGCGAATGCGACAAACTACGCGCACACGAGTCCTGACCAGCCCGGTCGTGGCCGCTCTGGCCGCCGCGCTGGCGCTGACCGCGTCGGCGTGCACCAGCCAGCCGAACAGCGTCCACCAGGCCGCCGCGTCGCCGACGGCCGAGCAGACGACGCAGTCGCCGCCACCGAGCACCGCCGCGCCGAGCACGCTCACCGAGAGCCCGTCTCCCACTCCGCCCTCGACCACGGAGTCGACCGAGCCGGAGACCGAGAGCGAGCCGGAGCAGACGCCGAGTGAGCCGGCGTCGGTGCAGCCCCCGCCGCAGGGCAGCAGCCCGGAGGCGATGCTGCTGCGTGCCGCGGAGGTTCCCGGGCTGAACGCGCAGCAGTCCTGGAAGACCATCGGCACGGCCCACGCGGAGAAGCCGCAGCCGGTGTGGGCGTGCCAGGTGACCGACTTCTCCTCGATCGGCGCGACCGACGTGTGGGTGCGACGGTTCGTCGGACAGCCAGGCGGTGGCGACTCCGCGAAGGCGCGCTCGGCGGTGATCACGTTCGCCGATCCGCAGAGCGCGGCCCGCGCGTTCGCCGTACTGCGGTCGTGGGGCGACCGCTGCGAGGACCAGCTCAAGCAGAAGCACAAGCGCGTGCGCGTCGACGCGTCACCGACCCCGATCGACGTCAGCAGCGGCGACGCGGAGTGGCGGCTCGCGATCTACGGCCCGGTGAAGGGCGACCCGAACGCCGGGTTCTTCGACGCCACCGGCTACGTCAAGAACGGCGACCGGATCAGCCTGGTGTCGATGGTCAACGTCGGCCAGGACTACAACTACCCGCCCGGCCACGAGCCGATCGTCGGCGCCGTGCAGAACGCCGCGACCAAGCTGCTCGGCTGACCCCCGGCCCGTCGCGTGTCAGAGCGCCCGCGCCGCATGTGTCCGGGAACGACACACGACCCAGACGCCGCACCGCCGCCACCACGCCCCAGAATCGCGTGTCAGGTCGCCCGCATCGGATGTGCTCGAGAGTGACACGCGACTGGCGGCCGCGCACATACGGTTCCCCAGTCCGGTCGCGTCAGCCGTCGCGCTCCTGCGCGCGCTCGACGAGCCGGCGCACGTTCTTCACGTTTCCGCAGTCGTCGTCCATCTGCGCGATGCGCTGACGCGCGAACGCGGCGCCGAGCTCGCCGCGTACCTGGTCGCTGAGGTCATGCCGCGCGGGGTTGAGGATCTCGCGCTCCTCCTCGTCGAGATGGTGGTGCACGGCCCCCGACAGTGTGCCGACGGCTTCGCTGAACTCCTCGCTGTCGGTGTCCTTGATCTCCAGCACCTGCAGCAGCGCCTCGTGCCCCTCGTCATGCTCGTGGCTGCCGTGCTCGGCGTCGTCGGAGTCGATCGCCCGCTTCTGCCGGAACTGCGGGTAGACGACCTTCTCCTCGGCCTCGGCGTGGGCGACGAGCACCCGGGACATGATGGTCCGCAGGCCGTCGCGGTCGTTGGTCTCGTCACGCAACTGTCGCAGCAGCTCCTCGAACAGGCGGTGGTCGGCGAGGATCAGGTCGATCACGTCACCCTCGGTCGGGCGGGGGATCACGTCGGCCATGGTTTGGTTGCTCCTCCTGGGTTCGTGGCGGCTGGACGCCAAGCGCGGACAGCCGTGAGCACTGCGGGTTGCAATGGGTTGGACGAAACCTACCTCCCGTACGTAAGAACTACCCACCCGCGTCCAGCCGGGCGAGGTCGTCCTCGGCCAGCTCGAGAGTCGGCGCCGCGGCAGAGTCCTTGACCGACTCCGGCCGGCTCGCGCCGGGAATGGGAACGACCACCGGCGACTTGGCCAGCATCCACGCCAGCGCGACGCGCTGCGGGCTCGCGCCGTACTTGTCGGCCACCTCGCCGAACACCGCGGTCGTGCTGCCCACGTCCTTGGCACCACGCAGCCCGCCCAGCGGCGACCACGGCAGGAACGTGATGCCGAGCTCGTCGCACAGCCACAGCTCAGGCTCGCTGCTGCGGAAGACGGGGCTGAACTGGTTCTGCACGACAGCCAGGTCGTCACCCACGATCTGGTGCGCGAGACGGATCTGCTCGGGGTCGGCGTTGGAGATGCCGGCCTTCTTCACCAGCCCCGCGTCGACGAGCTCGCGCAGCGCCCCCATGGTCTCCTCGTACGGCACATCGGGGTCTGGCCGGTGGTGCTGGTAGACGTCGATCGCGTCGACGCCGAGCCGGCGGCACGAGTCCTCGGCGGCCTTGCGGAGGTACTCCGGGCGGCCGTTCAACCCCCAGCTGGCGCCGTCGCGGGTGTGCCCGCCCTTGGTCGCGACAACGACGTCGTCGGTGCTGCCGCCGTACTCCTTGAGCGCCTTGGCGACGATCTCCTCGTTGTGGCCCAGGCCCCGCTCGCTCGGTGTGTACGCGTCGGCGGTGTCGATGAGGGTGACACCCTCGTCGAGGGCGGTGTGGATGACTCGTATCGCCGTCGCCTCGTCGGGCCGCTGGTCCGTGGACAGGTGCATCGCGCCGAGCCCGACCGCGCCGACCTGCCATTCTCCGATGCGTCGCTGTTGCATGCGCAGACCCTAACCGTGGCGCATGCCCGGTGACATGACCGGTGACTGCGTGGTGACATGCGTGGTGATGCGGGCTCATGTGGGCTGATGGGTCAGGCGGACCGAGCGACGGAGTCTTTTCCATGCGCGGGCATGGATCTTTCTCCGTTGCCTGTGCTGGTGCCTCTTTGTGGGCTGCGAGACGTCCGTGCGGAAGCGGTGCCTAGCGGCCGACGCCGTCACCGGACAGCACCGGCGTCGCCTCGACGACTCGAAGCGACACCGGGGTGCCGCTGATCGTCACGGTCTGCGGGATCTGCTGCCACTCGCCGTCGCCGACGCGGAACTCGGCCGCATAGGTGACGTCGACACTCGGTGACACGGTGACGTCGGCATCGGTGTAGCGGTGGGTGATCTCGAGGTCGGGGTATGCACCGCCCGGGCCATCGGACTGGTCGGTCCCACCGTCGCCGAACGTCCAGTCGAAGCGGGTGGGCTCCGCCCGCACGTCGACGTCCTGGCCGAGCAGTGTGACCTGACGCTCGAACGCCTCCGGCGTCGCGTAGAAGTTCGTCGCGAAGTTGACGAGCGTCTTGTTCGCCGGCTGCACCTGTACCTGCAGGCTCGGCAGCCCGATCCGCTGCACCTCCCGGAGCACCACCTGCCAGGTCACCTGCGG
>CBFGZI010000184.1:0-5275 GCA_965653225.1 uncultured Propionibacteriales bacterium
TCGGTGGCTTCGGCGGCCGTTGGTGGCCGTGGTGATCGGCCGCGCCGCCATTGTTGACGACCGCGGGGCTGTTGCCGCTGGGGACGCTCCGGCCCACGACGTCCACGCCACCGATGCCGGCGTTGGTGCCGCCACCCGGGTTCGTGTTAGTGCCGCCACCCGTGATCGCGTTGATGCCGCTGGTCGCGATGTTGATGTTGATTGCGTCGTCGCTCTGGCCCGCAGCCCGCAGACCGCCATGGTCGTCGGCGACCCCGGCGCGCGCCTGACCGCCAGACCCGTGCTGGTTGCGGTTACGCGTACCCATCCGCGCATCGAGCCCGTTGCCACCGGGACTGTCGTCGCCGTCGATCACCGCCGCGCCGGGAGGCGAGTCCTCGGCACGCTTGACGACGACCTGGTCGTGCAGGACCGGGCTGGTGGCCGCCGACGGCGTATCGGCCGACCGCGCGAGCTCCACGCTCACGCCCGCCGCGACCATGGCGAACCCGAAGACGGTCGCAATGGTCACGATGAGCCCCTTGAGGAGTGGGTTCATAGGTCTCTCCCGTGAGTTCGGCCCCAGTCCGCGGGTGTTTGTTGCGTGCACCAAGAACACTGCCGGGCGACCCTGAAACTTCCATCAACACACCGTGAGGGTTCCCCAGTGGATCTGGGTGTTCTCGGGTGAAATGCGCCGAGACGCGTCGACGTCAGGAGCCGCATGCGGGCAGTGGTGGGCCTACCTGGTGGACCTGTTCATCGGTCCTGAGCCGACCGTAGGTCGCCCCGTTCCCACCGGCTGAGGGGCGTCCTCGCTCGGCTGGAGCGGGCGTTCGGCAGATCGCACCAAACCGAGCGGCCGAGGGCTACGAATACCCAATGTGGGGACTGAACGACGCAGTCAGCCAAACCAGACCGCCGCGGGCGTCGTAGCGGGCCTGCTCGCCGGCGCGGCCGGACTCTCGGCAGCCGAGGTCGTCGCCTCCGTTCTTGACGGTGTGACGTCGCCGCTGCTGGCGGTGGCCGACGTGACCGTCGACCTGACCCCCCGACCGGTGAAGGAGTGGGCAGTCGCCACGTTCGGCAGCGCCGACAAGGCCGTGCTGCTCGGCGGAGTTGTCGTGGTGCTCGCGGCCCTGCTGGCCGCGATCGGCGCGCGGGGAGTCCGCCGGCCCCGCACAGCCCTGCTGGGCATGGTTCTGCTCAACCTGCTGGGTATGGCGGCGACGACGACCGATCGCACCGCGGACGCCTCGGTCGCGGTACGCCTGGCCGCGCCGGCCGTGGGGCTCGTGGTCAGCGTTGCGGCACTGGTCTTGATGCTGCACGCGTTACGTCCGCGGCCGAACGCATTCCTGCCCGACCGTGTCGAGGGCGACGATCTCCCTGCCACCTTCGACCGGCGCAGGTTCATGGTGACCGCGCTGGCGGTGGGGTCGGTGGCGGCCGCGGGCGTGGTCGTCTCACGGCTTCCGAGCGGGGTGGGGCGGTCACGGTCAGCCGTTGCGGTACCAAGGCCGACCCGTGCCGCGCCGCCGGTTCCGGCCGGTGCCTCCTTCGACATCGACGGCCTGGCGCCCTACCTGTCGTCCAACGCGGCGTTCTACCGCGTCGACACGGCGCTGGTGGTGCCGCAGCTGGCGCCCGTGGACTACCGGCTGCGGATCCACGGTCTCGTGGACCAACCCCTGGAGCTGTCGTATGCGGATCTGCTGTCACGTCGCCTCGTCGAGCGACGCGTCACCCTGACGTGCGTGTCCAACCCCGTCGGCGGGGACCTGATCGACAACACCACCTGGATCGGGGTGCCGGTCGCCGACCTGCTGGCGGAGGCGGGGGTACGCGACGGCGCGGACGCGGTGAAGTCGACCAGCGCCGACGACATGACGATCGGCACCCCGCTGTCGGCGCTCACCGACGGACGGGATGCGCTGCTGGCCGTCGCCATGGGCGGTAAGCCGCTGCCGGTGGAGCACGGCTTCCCGGTCCGCATGGTGGTGCCCGGGCTGTACGGCTACGTGTCGGCGACTAAGTGGCTGGTCGACCTCGAGGTCACCCGGTTCGCCGACTTCAGCGCCTACTGGACCGACCGCGGTTACGCCGCACAGGCGCCGATCAAGACGTCCTCCCGCATCGACGTACCCCGCGGGTTCGCGCGGCTGAAGGCGGGCCGCACCACGGTCGCGGGGCTCGCGTGGGCGCAGGACCGCGGGATCGACGCCGTCGAGGTGCGGGTCGACGACGGAGCCTGGCAGCGGGCCGAGCTCGCGGCCGAGGACAACGAGGACACCTGGCGGCAGTGGCGCTGGACGTGGGACGCCACTCCGGGGACTCACCGGCTGCAGGTCCGTGCCACCGACCGCACCGGCTACACCCAGACATCCCGTCGTGAGCCAGTCGCGCCCGACGGGGCGACCGGATGGCACACCGTCACGGTCGACGTCCGCTGATAACGCACCGACGGAAGGGGACTTCCATGGTCACCAAACGCGCGGCCGAGACTGTCGTCGCGGCGCTCGCTGCGAGCTTGCTGTTCACCGGCTGTGCCAGCGGGGAGGCCGCGAGCCCAGCAGGTGGCAACGGCGGCTCCGCGAACCAGCAGCAGCCGATGAAGCAGACACCGACGCCGATGCAGGGTAAGCAGCAGGGCATGCACACCGACAAGGGTCCGGCCATGCGAGGCGACAAGGGTGCTGCCAGGCAAGGCGGCAAACACGAGTCCATGATGAGCAAGCGCGAGCGCATGCAGAGCCGGCACGAGTCCATGAAGGGCGACGAGAGCCAGCAGATGCAGCGCGGCACGCACAAACAGATGTAGACAACCGGATCACACCTGCGAAGGTGGTGCCATGCCCGAAGAGCCGGCGCGCCCCCGCGTCCTCCCCGTGCAGACGCGGGAGGACAGCGGGCTGCCCGGCCTCGATGACCTGCTGGTGGCGGCCGGGCGTGGTGACGAGGCCGCCTTCGCCGAGGTGTACGACCGGCTAGTCCCGATGGTGTTCGGTCTGGCCAGGCGAGTGGTCCGCGATCGCACGCTTGCCGAGGACGTCAGCCAGGACGTGTTCGCCTCAGTGTGGCGACAAGCCAATCGCTACGACCCGGCGAAAGGCTCTGCCCAGACGTGGGTCCTGACGCTGGCGCATCGCCGCGCGGTCGACGTCGTACGCTCCGATGAGGCCGCATCCCGGCGCGAACACAACACCGCAACCCACGACACACCCTTCGACGCTGTCCACGAACAGGCAGCCACGCACATCGAGCGGGAGCAGGTGCGTCGCTGTCTGAGCGCCCTTACCGAGGTGCAGCGCGAAGTCGTGATGCTGGCGTACTACCGCGGCCACACCTACGCCGAGGTGTCGGCGCTGCTGCAGGCGAACCTGTCCACGGTCAAGACCAGGATGCGGGACGGGCTGGTGCGCCTGCGGGACTGTCTGGGAGGGAATTGATGAGCGTCGATGTTCACGCCCTCGTCGGCGCCTACGCCCTCAACGCGCTGCCACCGGATGAGGCTGCTGCGTTCGCCGTGCATCTTGCTGACTGCGTGCCCTGTCAGCTGGACGTCGCCGACCTGCAGGCGACGGCGGCGCGGCTCGGTGCCGCCGTGGCCGAGGAACCCCCGGCGGGCCTGCGTGCGAGGGTGATGAACGTCGTGCGGAACACGCGGCAGTCCCCGCCGCTGACGCACCAGCAGAGAGCCGACGCCGGCGCGGGCGAGGCCGCCACACCGTTGGGTCGCAGCACGCGCGCCAGGCACCTGCTGCTCTCGGCCGCGGCCGTCCTGGTCATCCTCGGGCTCGGCGCGCTCGCCCTGCGGCCCGTTCTCGATCACAGCGCCACAACCGAGGCGGACAACCATGTGATGGCGGTGATGCACGCCCCCGACGCTCGCACCTCCACGACCGACGTGCGCGGCGGCGGGTCGATCACCGTGATCAGCTCGCGGACGATGGCAGCAGCCGTGGTGATGGGGGACCGGCTGCCCCCGGTCGGTCGTGACCACGACTACCAGCTGTGGCTCATCGACCGTGCCGGCAACGCCCGCTCCACCGGCATGCTCATCGACGGCTCGCGCCCTCAGCACACGGGGCCGATGATGCTCGAGGGGGTTCGTCCAGGCGACCACATCGCGCTCACCATGGAGCGCGACGGAGGCTCCGCGCGCCCCAGCATGCCGTTGCTCGCGATGACGAAGCGGACCTGAGCACGCTACTGGCGACTCGGTGCCAACATCGGCGCTGGTCTCGCCATGATGTGGACCGCCCTGTGGGGGCTGCCGTGGAGTATCTGGCCCTGGCTGAGCCTGGATGGACCTGCGAGTAATGACACCCAGGAGCTCGTCTTTTTCACCTGCGTGTTGATCAACGTCGCATTGCTGGGGCTAGTGGTCTGGTGGCGGAGGCCATGCTCAGGCAGCACGGCCGAGACCAGTTCGAGCGCCTTACCGCGGCAAGGCTGACGTACTACTTCGCCGCGACCAGGTCGTCTGGAGAGGGCTCAGCGTCCCGGTCCTGGCACCGGAACGCCATCCGGCGAACCACCCCCTTCCACGCAGCCAGCTACGGCCTCTAGATAGGCATCCACGACGACCACGTCATAGCCGGCCCTCGCCAACCGCGCCGGGGAGAACTGCTGGTAGCGCACCTGATTCGCCGAGATTCCTCCAGCTGAGCGGGTGCGTAGGCGCCGGACGAACGCGTCCACCTCGGCGCGGTCATAGCCCATACGCCACCGGCTTAGTGGAAACAGCGGCGCGGAACCTGGCTCGGAGCCACTCATGCGCCCTCATGATGCCCCACGGGTGGCGTCGTGAAGGCCATGAACGTGCGCGTGGCGGTCAGGCCGCACTGGCCCACTGCACCGAAGGGCAGCTCCCTTCGCCCTGCCTACGTGAACGTCCGCCTTCGGCGCGTGGAGCGCCTTCGTCGTCGATACTTTCATCGGACCGGAGCCTGCCTCTTCGAACCTCAGACCGGGGGCCTGACCTTGGCGAGAGCCGGGACTCGGCGGCCCGGCTCAGCGGCGAGAAGGTACCCGGATGACGGTGACCGAGTGGGCGGGGAACGTCTCGGTGAAGGCGTTGCGCCCGATGCGGCGCCGGTCGGTTCGCAGGTGGACCTGGGTCGCCCTCGCGGTGTTCCAGGACCAGAAGTTCGCGCCGTTGACTCGGCTGAGGAACGCGCGGCCGCGGCTGACGAACCCCTGCAGGTTCACGCGCGCGCGTACCGCCTTGGTCGGGAACCGGTTGACCACCAGGAGGCGCGCCTCCTTGCCGGGGGCTCTCGTCGCCGTCACC
>CBFGZI010000185.1:0-5240 GCA_965653225.1 uncultured Propionibacteriales bacterium
CCTCTAACTGCCCTCAGCGAAACGCCACCCCAAGACGACCGCAACCTCACAGGCAAACGACGAAGCGTCCCGCCCTTCGGAACCCCACCAACGCGGCGATAATCGAAGAGAAGAGAGGGCAACAGCAACAACGCCCCGAAGGACGACCCGCCGATGTACGTCACCGATAGCGCGGCAAGGTTCCACGCATACGGAACCTCCCACCTGGTAGTTCTCGCCATACTCCTGCTCGGCTCAGTCCTGCTGGTGAGATTCGCCCGGTCACACCCCGGCAAACACGGCGCCGACCGCCTGGGCAAGGCACTCGCGCTCGCGATCCTGGCGTTCATGGTCCCGCCGCAGGTCCTCTACCTCACACCCGCGTACTGGTCGTTGCCGCGCACACTGCCGCTGACCCTCTGCGACCTCGCCTGGATGGTGTCGGCCTATGCGCTCTGGACGCACCGGCGGTGGGCAGTCGCGCTCACCTACTACTGGGGCCTGACGCTGAGCACCCAGGCGGTGATCACGCCCGACCTGGCCAAGGACTTCCCCGACCCGGCCTTCCTGGTGTTCTGGGCCATGCACCTGCTGATCGTCTGGGCAGCGGTCTACGTCACCTGGGGCCTACGAGTCACGCCGGACTGGCGCAGCTACCGCACTGCGATCGTGCTGACCAGCGCCTGGGCCGTGACCGCCTTCGCGTTCAATGAGGTCGCCGGCACCAACTACGGCTTCCTGAACGCCAAGCCGCCTACGGCGTCGATCCTCGACCTGCTGGGTCCCTGGCCGTGGTACATCCTGGTCGCGGCTGTCATCGCCGTGACGGTATGGGCACTCGTGACCTGGCCGTGGGTGGCACTGGCGCGCCGTCGCGTTACGCCGTCACCTGCAGTGGCATCTGGCGGACCGCGATCATGACCCACGGGTTCTGGTACTCGACCCCCGACCAGTCCACGGCGATGTCGCGGTAGCGGTCCATCAGCAGCCCGAGACCGATGCGGGCCTCGAGCCGGGCCAGCGGCGCGCCGATGCAGAAGTGGATCCCGTGCCCGAACGCGAGGTGTCCGGCGTCCGCACGGTGGATGTCGAACCGCTCCGGCTCGGCATACCTCCCCGGGTCGCGGTTGGCCGCGCCCACCCACGGGATGACCAGGCTTCGCGCCGGGATGACCTGGCCGCCGAGGCTCACCTCGCCGGTCGTGACGCGCCCGAGCCGCGGGAACGGCGAGCGGAACCGCAGCACCTCCTCGATCGCCGGCGGCAGCAGCCCGCGGTCGGCCCGTACCTCAGCGGCGGTGTCGGGGTAGCGGTCCAGGCACAGCACCGAGTTGCCGAGCAAGGCGGTGGTGGTGATGTGGCCGGCCAGAAGCAACAGGCCGGCGAAGCCGACGATCTCCTCGTCCATCAGGCGTTCACCGTCGACCTCGGCGGTGGTCAGCCGGCCGATCAGGTCGTCGGTGGGACGCGTGCGTCGCATCCGGATGTGCTCGAGCAGGTAGTCGTTCATCTCCCGCATGATCGGCGCGACCCGCGCGTTCATCTCCTCGCTGGGCAGCGTCTCGCTGGTGATGTCCTCCATGTCGAACAGCCCGTCCGCCCACCGCCGGAACACCGGCATGTCGGCGGCCGGGATTCCCAGCAGCTCGGCGATCACCGTGACCGGCAGCGGGTACGCGAGCACGTCGACGAGGTCGAAGCGGTCCTGGCCACGGACCCGGTCGAGCAGCTCGGTGGTGATCGCCGCGATCCGGTCCTCCAGCCCCGCCACCACGCGCGGCGTGAACACCTGGCTGACCAGCCGCCGCAGCTTGCGGTGCAGCGGCGGGTCCATGCTCACGATGTTGCCGCGCCCGAACAGGTCGATATCCGCGTTCGCAGGGTTGAAGTCCCGGTCGTCGGAGGAGAACGTCGCGGGGTCGGACAGCACCCGCGTGACATCGGCGTGGTCGAACACGTGCCAAAAGTCGTGCTCCACACCCTCGCGGTCGGTCAGCGCCGTGCCCCGGTACACCGGTGCCTGCGCGCGCATGGTCCGGAACCACGCGAAGACTTCCTCGGCGGGGTCGCTTACTGGTGGCGCTGGGCGCGACAACGTGTCCGACATGGCCGGTTCCCTCCCGTGTGGCACGCTGTCCCCCCGGTGCCTGCCGCGATTGTGCGCCCGTGGGTGATCCGGGGCAATGGCTACCTCGGGTGGGAGAGACTGGAAACGACGCCGAGATGGTCACGCCCGGCGCCGAGACCCGGCCGGTCGAGGAGGCACCCGATGAGCACTGAAGCCGACTCCCTGCGTGTCGAGCTGTCGCCCAAGCGCGTGCGCGCCCTGGTGGGCGGGCAGCCGGTCTTCGACACCCGGTCCGCGCTGCTGGTGTGGGAGCACCCGTACTACCCGACCTACTACATCCCCACCGACGACGTGCGGGCGGAGCTGGTGGAAGCGGCCGACAAACCGGGCCGAACGACCAACCCAGCGCTGGGGGAGGCCCGGGTCCTCGACGTACGCATCGGCGGGCAGCAGCGGCCAGGTGCCGCGCTGGCCTTTCCCGACGCGCGCGACGACACCCTCCGCCGGGCCGTACGCGTGAAGTGGGACGCGATGGACGAGTGGCTGGAAGAGGACGAGCCGGTCTACGTGCACCCGCGCGACCCGTACAAGCGTGTCGACATCCTGGCCAGCTCACAGCACGTACGCGTCGTCGTCGACGACGTGACGGTCGCCGAGTCGGCCCAGCCACGCATCCTGTTCGAGACCGGGCTCCCGCCGCGCTACTACCTCCCGCCGACCGACGTGCGCATGGACCTGCTCGTTCCCACCGACACCGTCACCCGCTGCCCGTACAAGGGCGACGCGACCTGGTGGTCGCTGGAGACTCGCGGCCGGCGGTACGACGACCTGGCCTGGATGTACCGCGCACCCACGCCGGAGAGCCAGAAGATCACCGGGCTGGTCGCGTTCTACAACGAGCGTGTCGACCTGTACCTGGACGGCGAGCTGCAGCAGCCTCCGCAGACTCCGTTCGCCTGAGTCGTCCCGATACACCCGGAGTTGTTCTGGACCGTGTAGCCTCCTGCCCAAGCCCCGGACCGCGAGCACCTTCGTGACGGACAGGAGTGGAGCCTTGGAGGCCGTCCTTCATGGCGTGGCGATCTACGTCGTGCTGATCCTGCTCTTCCGACTGGCCGGTCGGCGCAAGATGGAGGACGCCTCGCTCTCCGATCTGCTGCTGCTCATCGTCCTCGGCGAAGGCATCCAGCAGGCGCTGCTCGGCCGGGAGAACCAGTCCTTGATCGTGATGGCGGTGCTGATCGTGCTGCTGATCGGTCTCATCCGGATCTCCGACTTCCTCGGCATGCGGGCGCGCCGCGACGACGTGCGCTACCACAACGGCCCGATCGTGCTGGTGGAGGACGGCGAGCCGCTGCCCGAGCACATGGTCACGGCACGGGTGACCGAGCAGGACATCCTCAACGAGGCCCGTCGGGCGCAGGGCCTCGAGCGGATGGAGCAGATCAAGTACGCCGTGGTGGACAAGACCGGCGACATCGCCGTCGTCCCGCGCTTCTAGCCAGACTTTCCGCCCGAACGGGCATTTTTTTCGCAGTCCACCTCAGGAACCCTCCGGTACGGCCGATTGGCAGGGGAAGGCCACCCCCTGACCCGGAGGACTCCCTTGCTTCTCGCCGACCGCACCCGTCTGCGCAGTCTCGCCACCAAGGTCGTCGCCGGCACCGCCGCCGTCGCGTCGCTGCTCGGAGGTGCGGCCTACGCCGACACCCCCGGCATCGACGTCTCCAAGTGGCAGCACGACGGGCCCACCACCTCACTGAACTGGGAGAAGGTCCGGGCCGACGGTGTGACCTTCACCTTCATCAAGGCCACGGAGGCCGCCAACTACACCAACCCCTGGTTCGCGGGGGACTGGGAGGGCGCCCACCGCGCCGGCGTCTACCGCGGCGCGTACCACTTCGCCCGCCCGAGCGTGGGCTCCGCGGCCCGGCAGGCGCGCTACTTCGTTCACCAGGCCGGCACCTTCGCCGGCCGCGGCGTGCTGCCGCCCGTGCTCGACCTCGAGTCCACCGGTGGCCTCGGCGTCGCGTCGCTGCGGGAGTGGACCCGCACCTGGCTGCAGACCGTGACCCGGCTGACCGGCCGCAAGCCGATCATCTACACCTCCCCGTACTTCTGGGAGTCCGCGCTGGGCAACGCCTCGAACTTCACCGACTACCGGCTCTGGATCGCCCACTACGGCACCACGCACCCGCGCGTGCCGGGCGGCTGGAAGACCTGGACCTTCTGGCAGCGCAGCAGCACCGGCCGCATCAGCGGCATCAGCGGAGCGGTCGACATCAACCGCTTCAACGGCACCCACGCCCAGCTGGCCGCGCTCGCGCACGCGGCAAGCACGGGCGGTGGCACCGACCCCGGAACCGGCACCAGTCCCGACCCGGGCACGCCCGGCACCGACGACGGCACCGGCGACCCGTCCACCGGCCCCGTTCCCGGCACACCCACGGAGCCGGCCCCGCAGCCGGCACCGGCGAAGACCGCCACCGCCGTGTCGCTGAACCTCAGCGCCGAAAGCGTCTTCTCCAGCCAGACGGTGGACTTCGCCGGCCGGCTGCGTACCACCACCGGTGAGCCGCTCGCCGGCAGGCACGTGGCGCTGTACCGGCGGGCCGGCGGCACCTCGACCTGGAAGAGGATCGCGACCCCCACCACGGGGACCGACGGGCACTACGCCCTGTCCTTCTCCGCCAGCGGCTCGGCGGACTTCCGGGTGACCTACGCGGGCACGACCCGCTACGCCGAGTCGGCCTCGGCCCGGCGCAGCCTCACCGTCCGGCCGAAGATCCTCACCGCACCGACGCTGGCGGAGGACACGAGAGCGCGTCGCGGCCGGACCGCGAAGGTGTACGGCCACCTGCTCACCAGGTCGGGCCGGGCGGTCGCCGGCAGGACCATGTACCTCTACCAGCGACCGGCCGGCTCCCGCCGGTGGACGCTGGTGGAGCGCACCCAGACGCTGTCGCCGAGCGGGTGGTACCAGGCCTACGTGAAGCCGTCGCGCACCTCGACCTACAAAGCGGTGTTCAAGGGCGGCACGGCGTTCGCGCCCTCGGTGTCCAACGTGACCACCGTGAGGGTTCGCTGACGCCGCGCCGTCGGGTCAGCGCTCCAGCAGCTTGCGCGCCATCACCATCCGCTGGACCTGGTTGGTGCCCTCGTAGATCTGGGTGATCTTGGCGTCGCGCATCAT
>CBFGZI010000186.1:0-5210 GCA_965653225.1 uncultured Propionibacteriales bacterium
GCCCCCCGTGTGTTGCCACAATGGGCCGCGTGACTGAGCGACCGGCCGAGGTGACGATGTACGACGCGATGGGCGGGCACGCCTTCTTCGAGCGCCTCGTGCATCGCTTCTACCAGGGCGTCCGCGACGACCCGTTCCTGCGCGCGCTCTACCCCGAGGACGAGCTCGACGACGCCGAGGACCGGCTGCGGATGTTCCTCGAGCAGTACTGGGGCGGCCCGAAGACCTACCAGGAGCAGCGCGGGCACCCGCGGCTGCGGATGCGGCACGCGCCGTTCGCGGTGTCACCGAAGGCGCGCGACCACTGGCTCACGCACATGCGGGCCGCGGTCGACGAGGCCGTCGAGGACGGCACCCTCGCACCCGACCTCGAGCAGCAGCTGTGGGCCTACTTCGAGCACGCCGCGAACTTCATGGTCAACACCTTCGAGGAGCCAACCGCCTGACCCCTGATCCGTGTGCGACGGCTCGGTGTTCCACGGCGAGCGACCGCAGACGAACCGCTACTCGACGAGCAGGTCCTCGAGGTGGCTGCGCTCGACGTCAGTGAGTCGGCGCGACCGCTGGCGGTCGCGGTCGAAGGCCACCACCACCGCGTGCGCCCGCGACAGCACCTCGTCGCCGTCCTTGATCTCCGACTCGAGGTCGTACGACGAGGTGCCGACGCGCGACACCCAGGTCTCGACCTGGAACGGCTCGGTGCGGAACAGGATCGGGCGCTTGTAGTCGACCGCGATCCGGGCGACCACGACGCCCCGGCCGGCGGTGCCGGGCAGACCGTCCGCGAGCCCGCTCAGGAACGCGATCCGCGCCTCCTGGAAGTACTCGAAGTACTTCACGTTGTTGACGTGGCCGTAGGAGTCGACGTCAGACCACCGGACCCGGCAGTCGTACACGTGCCGCTTGGAGGAGCCCGACGCCTGCACCGACGCCCCTGCCGACTGCGCCGCCATCAGACCTTGGCCTCCTGCTCCGCGTTCTCCTTCTCCAGGAACTGCTCGAGCACGGCGCGCTCCTCGGCGCGGATGCGGCGCGGCCGCTCGGTGGCGAACACGAACGGCGTCAGCACCGTCGAGGCGCGGGTGTAGACGTGCCGGTCGCCGTCGTCGGTCTGGTCGAGGATCTCGTAGCGCATGGTGAACGAGGCCGCCTTGATCGCGCCGACCCACGTCTCGATCCGTACCGGCTCGCGACGGAACTGCAGGGGCGCGACGAACTCGACCTCGTGCCGGACCACCACGACGCCCTCGGCCAGCGCCTCGCCGCCGGTGACCGGGGCGTGCACGTCGAGCATGTCGACGCGTGCCTCCTGCAGGTAGTCGACGTAGGTCACGTTGTTGACGTGACCGAGCGGGTCCATGTCGGCCCAGCGGAGGGGGCAGTAGTACACGTGACGCACGCCTGCGATCCTGTCAGACCATGCGGGGGCGACCGGGGAGTAGGTGAGGGTCCTCACAACCGGCGCTCGAACGCATGCAGTACCTTGCTAAGCGACCGCTTAGCCTCGCGGTCGTCAGCCCCGGAGCTTCGAGGAGACAAACGTGACGGACCAGACCCGACGGACCGCGATCGTCACCGGCGCCGCCCGCGGCATCGGCAGTGCCGTAGCCCAGCGCCTGGCACAGGACGGCTTCGCCGTGGGCGTGCTCGACCTCGACGAGTCCGCGTGCGCCAACACGGTCGAGGCGATCAAGAAGGGCGGCGGTTCCGCGCTCGCGGTCGGCGTCGACGTGTCCGACGAGGCCGCTGTCGAGGCCGCAGTCGGCCGCGTGGCCGAGGAGCTCGGCGAGCCGACCGTGCTGGTCAACAACGCCGGCATCACCCGCGACAACCTGCTGTTCAAGATGACCGCCGACGACTGGGACGCGGTGATTAACGTGCACCTGCGCGGGTCGTTCCTGATGACCCGGGCGGTGCAGAAGTACATGGTCGACGCCAAGTGGGGCCGGATCGTCAACATGTCCAGCCGCTCCGCCGTCGGCAACCGCGGGCAGGCCAACTACTCGGCCGCGAAGGCGGGCCTGCAGGGCTTCACCAAGACGCTGTCGATCGAGCTCGGCAAGTTCGGCGTCACGGTCAACGCCATCGCGCCCGGCTTCATCGTCACCGAGATGACCGAGGCCACCGCCGCCCGCGTCGGTGCCTCGTTCGAGGACTTCAAGGCCGCCGCCGCGTCGCAGACCCCGGTCGGCAGGGTCGGCGAGCCGGACGACGTCGCCCACACCGCGGCGTTCCTGGCCAGCGAGGGCGCGGGCTTCGTGTCCGGCCAGGTCATCTACGTCGCCGGCGGCCCCGTCGACTGACGGGCGCAGGCCCGGCCGACCGCCCCAGCCATCCCACCGACAGGAGCACCCATGCGCGTCTTCAACGGAATCGACGAGCTCGAGAAGGTCGTCGGCGAGCACCTCGGCCACAGTGAATGGCACACGGTGACGCAGGAGAAGGTGAACCAGTTCGCCGACGCCACCGGCGACCACCAGTGGATCCATGTCGACACCGAGAAGGCCAAGGCCGGCCCGTTCGGCGGCACGATCGCGCACGGCTACATGACGCTGTCGCTGATCCCGATGCTCAACGCGCAGATCTACCGCATCGACGGGCTGAGCATGGGCATCAACTACGGCTGCAACAAGGTGCGCTTCCCCGCGCCGGTGCCGGTCGGCTCCCGCGTGCGTGCCGGGGCCGAGCTGGTCGAGATGAGCTCGACGGCGCAGGGCGCGCAGGCGGTCGTCCGCACGACCATCGAGGTCGAGGGCGGCGAGAAGCCGGCCTGCGTGGCCGACACCGTCGTCGTACTCGTTCCGTGAGCTCCGACGCCGAGACACCGGGCCTCGACCTGGGGGTGCTGCGCGGCTACCTCGACCGCGAGCGGCCCGGCCTGGTCGAGGGGGACCTTCGTGCCGAGCTGATCGCCGGTGGCCGGTCGAACCTGACCTACGACGTGACCGACGGGCACACCTCGTGGGTCGTACGCCGGCCGCCACTGGGCCACGTGCTGGCGACCGCGCACGACATGACCCGCGAGCACCGCGTCATCTCCGCGCTCGAGCCGACCGACGTGCCGGTGCCGCACACGATCCTGCTCTGCGACGACCCGGACGTGCTGGGGGCGCCGTTCTACGTGATGGAGAAGGTCCAGGGCATCCCGTACCGTCGCGCCGCCCAGCTGGAGCAGATCGGCGCCGAACGCACCCGTGACATCTGCCTGCGGATGGTCGACATCCTCGCGACGCTGCACGAGGTCGACCCGGCGCAGGTGGGTCTGGGCGACTTCGGCCGGCCCGAGGGCTTCCTGGCGCGGCAGGTGCGCCGCTGGAAGAAGCAGCTGGACTCCTCCCGCAGCCGTGACCTGCCGGGTATGGACGAGCTGCACGCGCGGCTCGAGGCGAACGTGCCCGAGCAGCAGGCGCCCTCGATCGTGCACGGCGACTACCGGCTGGACAACCTGCTCGTCAGCGAGGACGACGAGGTGACCGCGGTCCTCGACTGGGAGATGGCCACGGTCGGCGACCCGCTCACCGACGTCGCCCTGCTCGTCGTCTACCGCGGCGTGGCCAAGGAGGACACCACCGGCGCGGTGGCGGACGCGCCGAGCGCGCCCGGGTTCCTCAGCGTCGAGGAGATGCTCGGCCGCTACGCCGAGCGCAGCGGCCGTGACCTGTCGGCGATGAGCTTCTACGTCGCGCTCGCCTACTTCAAGCTCGCCGTGGTCCTCGAGGGGATCCACTACCGCTACACACAGGGAAAGACAGTCGGAGCAGGCTTCGAGGACGTGGGGCGCATGGTCGAGCCCCTGGTGTCCGCCGGGCTGGGCTCCTTCGACCAGGAGGCGTGAACAGGAGGCGTGATGGACTTCGGATACGACGAGCGCACGCAGGGGCTGATCGCCGACCTGCAGGCCTTCATGGACGAGCACGTCTACCCGGCGGAGGCGGTGTTCGAGGAACAGCTCGACCACACCGCGCCGTGGACACCGCCGCCGGTGGTCGAGGACCTCAAGGCAGAGGCGCGCAAGCGCGGCCTGTGGAACTTCTTCCTGCCCGGTGAGCACGGCGCCGGGCTCACCAACCTGCAGTACGCCCCGCTGGCCGAGATCACGGGCCGCAGCATCCACCTCGCCCCGCCCGCACTGAACTGCGCGGCGCCCGACACGGGCAACATGGAGGTGCTGTCGATGTTCGGCAGCGAGGCGCAGCGCAAGCAGTGGCTGCAGCCGCTGCTCGACGGCGAGATCCGCTCGTCGTTCGCCATGACCGAGCCCGACGTCGCCTCCTCCGACGCGACCAACATCGCCACCCGTATCGAGCGTCAGGGTGACGATTATGTGGTGAACGGCCGCAAGTGGTGGATCACCGGTGCGATGAACCCCAACGCGAAGATCTTCATCGTGATGGGCAAGACCGACCCGTCCGCGGAGCGCCACCGGCAGCAGTCGATGATCCTGGTTCCGCGCGACACCCCGGGCGTCGAGGTGAAGCGCGGCATGTCCGTGTTCGGCTACGACGACAACGACCACGGCGGCCACGCCGAGCTTGAGTTCCGCGACGTGCGCGTGCCCGCGGAGAACCTCATCGGCAACGAGGGCGACGGGTTCGCGATCGCGCAGGCCCGGCTGGGCCCCGGCCGCATCCACCACTGCATGCGCTCGATCGGCATGGCCGAGCGGGCGATCGCGCTGATGTGCGCACGCGCGTCGGAGCGGGTGGCGTTCGGGAAGCCGATCGCCGAGCAGGGCGTCGTCCGTGACTGGATCGCCGAGGCGCGGGTTCGGGTCGAGCAGCTGCGGCTGCTGGTGCTCAAGACCGCGTGGCTGATGGACACCGTCGGCAACAAGGGCGCGCACACGGAGATCCAGGCGATCAAGATCGCGACCCCGGCGACCGTGGAGTGGATCCTCGACAAGGCGATCCAGGTGCACGGCGCCGGCGGGCTCAGCCAGGACTTCCCGCTGGCCGGGTGGTTCGCCGGCATCCGCACCCTGCGGTTCGCCGACGGCCCCGACGAGGTGCACAAGGCCGCGCTGGCCCGTGCCGAGCTGCGGAAGCAGGCCGCCGCGCGCGGCTGACGGGCGCTGCCACAAGCCATGTAACCGGGTCTGGCGGGCGCTCCCCACGGGTTGTGAGCCTCGGGAAGCGCCCACAAGCCATGTGGCCGGGTGTTACGGGCGCCGGGTCGGGCGCCGGGTCGGGCGCCGGGTCGGGCGCCGGGTC
>CBFGZI010000187.1:0-5017 GCA_965653225.1 uncultured Propionibacteriales bacterium
CAGGGTGCCGGGCCAGGGCTGGTCCAGCAGGCGGCGGCCAGCCCCGGTCCCGGCGCCGGCTCAGGGAAGCCGACTCAGGACAGCCGACTCAGGGCAGCTCGAGCACCTGGCCGACGTAGATCAGGTTCGGGTCGCTGACCTGGTCGGCGTTGGCACGCCACAGCGCGCGCCAGCTGACGCCCTGAGCGTCGGCGATCTTCGAGAGCGTGTCGCCGGACTGGACGGTGTAGGTGCCGCTGCCGCTGGACATGGACTGACGATCGGCGCTGCGGCTGGTGGTGGTCGGCGCGCTTGGCGTACCGGCGGCGTCGGACGCGCCGAGCCCGAGCTCGCTCGAGCAGGCCGGCCAGGCGCCCCAACCCTGCGCGTCGAGGACCTTCTCGGCGATCACGATCTGCTGCTCGCGGGTTGCCTGGTCGGCGGTGGAGGCGTAGCGCTCGCCGCCGTAGGCGTCCCAGGTGGAGTCGGAGAACTGCACGCCGCCGTAGTAGCCGTTGCCGGTGTTGATGTGCCAGTCGCCGCTGGACTCGCACTGGGCCAGGCGGTTCCAGGTGGCGTCGGTTGCGGCCGAGGCGGAGCCGGCCGTCACCATCGGCGCGCCGACGGCGGCGGCGAGCGTGGCGGTGGTGGCGGCGATCCGGCGGGTGTTGCGGCCGGCGGGGCTGGTGGCGCGATGACGTGGCACATAGGCCATGGGTGCTCCCTCTCCGACGCCTGCGAGGTGAGCTGACGGGTTCGGGCGGAGAGTGCCCGGCCGCTGGTGGCGGCTTCACCCCGTGGGCACGCCGAAGGCGTCGGCGTTACCCGGTTGGTTCCCCCGCTCCCACCCGATCGGATCTCTCACACGGGGCCCGGGGCGACGGGTGGGACTCGGCGTTCCGCCCGGGCGTGATCTGTCGGATCTCGGGGGACCTTACGCCGAACACGGGCGGTGACGTCAACCTGAACCGCCGGGACCTTGTGCATAAACGCACAAGCATTGGAAAAGCCCGGTCGTTGCCGACGGGGGACACAGCAACGACCGAGCTCTAGGTGAAACCTTAACCATTTACTTAGCGAGCCCACAAGTCGCGGAGCAGCGAACATGGTGGGTGTCACACCTGTTGTCACTGCGAGTGGCACACATGTCACCGCCGCGAGCTGCCGGAGCCTCTCGCGTCCGTGGATGTGCGCCGACGGTCGGGCGGACCTGGTCAGCCGACGCACAACACAGCGTGGCCAGCCCGGTCGTCAGCGGATCGTCAGCTGGCGGTTGCGCAACCCCGCCCGGGCCGCCCGCTCCTCCGAGCTCAGCGCGGTGGTGTCGGCCAGGGCGTCGCCGAGCCGTGCGGCGAACGCCGTGGCCGGCTCCTCGAGAACCGCGGCCCCGGTGCCGACCGGCAGGTCCCACACCGGGACGAGCAGGCCGTGCGCACGGAACGAGCCGACCAGCCGGCTGCCCTCCACCAGCGAGTCGGCCTCCTTGGCGTGCAGCCGCGCCAGCGCGTCCAGCATCGTGTCCTCGGCGTGCGGCATCACCCAGCGCAGGTGCTCCTTGCTGCCGACGTCGCACCAGTACGCCGCCTCGACCGACTCCAGCCGATGGGTCGGTGTCATCGCGGCGTTGGCGTTCTGCAGCGAGGCGGCGACCTCGCCGGTGGGGTCGTCCACGTCGGCGACCCAGAAGTCGAAGCCGTCGTGCACCGTCACCTCGAAGGTGGAGTCGTCGGCGACGAGGTCCTGCATCCGTGGTCCGGGCCCCGGCAGGTCGGGCATCGCGACGGGGTTGCCGGGCTCGGTCTCCATGGCCAGCTCGGTGATCCGGGCCAGGTCACGGCTGGCGTCGCCGGAGTCGTGCTGCACCTGCAGCCCCAGCCAGATGGACCCGTCGTCGCGTACCAGCCCGGGCCAGGTCATCGGCAGCAGGCTGCACACCTTGACCTCGCGGTCGCCGTCAGCCAGCTGCAGCGGGGCGCTGGCGGCGGGCACGAACTCGCGCAGCGCCACCCAGTCGCACTCGCCGGGCAGGCCCTCGAAGGTGCGGGACACGAACGGCGTCGTGGCGCCCTCGGCGCCGCCGTGGCAGTTCTTGTAGCGGCGCCCCGAGCCGCACGGGCACGGCTGACGAGGCCCGACCTCGCCCTGGCCGGACTGGCTGGTCTGGCCGGCCTGGCCGGCCTGGCCGGACCCGTTCGCCGGAGCGGCGGACCGCTGCGCCCGGCGTGCCTGCTTGGCGCGTGCGCTCTTGCCCATGCGTCGTACCCATCCTCAGGTCGGGGTCCCGACGCAGGCTACCGGTGGGCGCGGCCGGCTGGCACTGTGTCCCTAGCGAACGGCCAGCTCTGCCCAGACGGTGGTGGTCCTGCCCTTGCGGTCGACGCCCCAGCGTTCGGCGAGGGCCTGCACGATCTTGAGGCCGCGGCCGCCGGTGGCCATCTCGTCCGGCCGCCGCGGGCTGGGCGCGCTGGACGTCGAGCCGCCGTCGGTGACGGTGAGGCGGAGTACGCCGGTGCGCAGGCTCCACCCGACCCTGATCGTGTGGTCGTCGAGCGGCCGGGCGTAGCGCAGCGAGTTCGCCACCAGCTCGCTGATCACGAGCCGGGCGTCGTCGAGGCGGGTGTCGGGGCACCGGTCGCGCAGAGCACCCTTGATCCGGTCGCGGGCAGCACGCACGCTGGCGCCGTGGAAGTCCAGCCTCATCGAGGCGCTCCCGTCTTGCGGAGCGATCACGGCTGTCATTTCGCGACCCCACGGTTATCAATCAAGCGCTGCCGTCACTCAGAGTGCCCGTTGGCGACGGAGGTGAAACCCGCCGGGACGGAGATCCGCGCCACGCTTGGTCCGGGTCGTGGGCAGGTCAGTGCGCGACGTCGTGGTCGAGGATCTGCCGCGCGAGCCGGGGCCGGTCGGTGATGACGGCCTCGACGTCGAGCGCCTGGCACAGCCGCATGTCGTCGGGGTCGTTGACGGTCCACACGTAGACGCCGTAGCCGTTCGCGTGCAGCCGGTGTACCCACTCGGGGTCCTTGCGGACCAGGTCGCACGACGCCGCGACGTCGTCGACGCCCCTGGGCAGCTCGCCTCTGCGTACGCGCTGGGGCACCTCCCGGCTGATGATCCAGGCCAGCGGCACCCACGGCGCCCACCGCCGCATCCGCCGCAGGGACAGCTGCGAGTAGCTGATCACCCGCACCGGCGCGACCGGCCTGCCCGACCCCGGCGCGGCCCAGCCCAGCCGGTCGAGCAGCTCGACCAGGCGTTGCTCTATGAGACCGGAGTAACGCGTGGGGTGCTTGGTCTCGATGAGCAGCTCCACCGGCTGTGGATCGTCGCGGACGAGACGCAACAGCTCACGCAGCGTGAGAAGGGTGCGGACGCTGTCGTCCGGCAGGTCGGCCTCGTCGTCGAGGTCGGCCCACGGGTTCTTCCAGGAGCCCCAGTCGAGGCTCTGCAGCTGGTCGAGCCGCTTGGTCGACACCACGCCGCGGCCGTCCGAGGTGCGCTCCAGGCGCCGGTCGTGCACGCACACGAGGTGCCCGTCGCGCGTCATCCGGACGTCGCACTCGAGTGCGTCGGCCCCGTCGGCCAGCGCCCGCCGGTAGGCCGCGAGGGTGTGCTCAGGGACGTCGTGGCTGGCCCCGCGGTGCGCCACGACGCGGGGGGGACCGAGGACCCGGCCCGCCCGCGGACTCATCGGCACCGTCGGGTCAGCACCATCCGGATCGACCGGCGGCTGTGCCATATCTCCACCGTACGGCGCGGCGGATCCTCACCGGTGGTAGGAGCGCAGGAACCGCCCGAAGTGCGGCACGGTGAACGCGACCGAGCCGCGTTCGGCGGCGTAGACCAGCCCCTTCTTGATCAGCCCGTCGCGGGCCGGGGAGAGGCTCTGCGGCTTGCGGCCGAGCTCGGAGGCCACGGCCGCGGTGGTGACCGGACCGTCGCCGGTGTCGACGCCGCAGTCGGCCATGCCGCGCATGTAGTCACGCTCGGCCGGGGTCGCCCGCTCGAACCGCGCGCCGAAGAACCCCACGGCGAGCTCGGCCTCCGCCTCCGGCGCCGCCTCCTTCACGTCCACGGCACGGATCGGCGAGTCGGGGGCGGCGTCCCAGGCGACCTTGCCGTAGGCCTGCACGAAGTACGGGTAGCCGTCGGTGAGCGTGTACAGCTCGTCGAGCGCGTCGTCCTCGAAGTCGGCCTCCTCCCCGGCGGCCGGGATCCGCAGCGCGCGGTCGGCCGCCTCGCGCGGCAGCCGGTCGACGACGACGTAGCGGAACAGCCGCTCGGCGTAGGACCGGCTGGCCGACAGCGCGACGGGCAGGTGCGGTAGGCCGGCGCCCACCACGATCAGCGGCGCGCCCTGCTGGCTGATCTCGTGGCAGGCCGCGCACAACGCGGCGAGCTCGTCGGGTGGCACGTCCTGCATCTCGTCGACGAACAGGCCCACGCCGACGCCGAGGTCGAGAGCGAGGTCGGCCACGTCGGTGAACAGCTCGATCAGGTCGAGCTCGAAGTCGCCGGAGTCGGCGCGCCCCTTGGTGGCGGGCACGTCGGTGGGCGGGTGCCAGCGCACGCCCTTGCGGTCCTCCATCCGGGTGCGCAGCGCGAACGACTTGAGCACCCCGGCGACCTCGTCGACGCGGTCGGGGTTGCGGTGCCGGTGGGCGACCTCGCGGACCGCGGCGTGGGTGGCCTGCGCGATCGGCAGCCGCAGGCTCTGGTCGGGCCGGGCCTCGATCTTGGCCGTGCCCCAGGCGCGCTGCACCGCGCGGCTGCGCAGCGCGTTGAGCAGCACCGTCTTGCCGACGCCCCGCAGCCCGGACAGCACCATCGAGCGCTCCGGGCGGCCGGCGGCCACCCGTTCCAGCGTCACGTCGAACTGCCGGATCTCGCGGTCGCGGCCGGCGAGCTCGGGCGGGCGCTGGCCGGCGCCGGGGGCGTACGGGTTGCGTACCGGGTCCACGATGCGACTCTATGGGCCGGTCTAGCCGATTCCGTAGATTTCGCTATCGCCCGCTATCCGCGTGTCGCCGCAGAC
>CBFGZI010000188.1:0-5006 GCA_965653225.1 uncultured Propionibacteriales bacterium
CCAGGCGATCCGGCGCACCCGTGCCGGCCTGAAGGACCCCAAGCGACCCGGCGGCTCGTTCATCTTCGCCGGCCCGTCCGGGGTCGGTAAGACCGAGCTCTCGAAGGCGCTCGCCGAGTTCCTCTTCGGGGACGACGACGCGCTGATCCAACTAGACATGTCCGAGTTCCACGACCGCTACACCGTCTCGCGGCTCGTCGGTGCCCCGCCCGGCTACGTCGGCTACGACGAGGGTGGCCAGCTGACCGAGAAGGTGCGCCGCAAGCCGTTCAGCGTCGTGCTCTTCGACGAGGTCGAGAAGGCGCACCCCGACGTGTTCAACACGCTGCTGCAGGTGCTCGAGGACGGTCGGCTGACCGACGGCTCCGGCCGCACCGTGGACTTCACCAACGCGGTGGTGATCATGACCAGCAACGTGGGCTCTGACACCATCTCGGCGTCCACGGCAGGGCTGGGGTTCAGCTCGCACGGGCACACCGACAGCGTGGGGGCGCTGCATGACCGGCTGATGCCCAAGCTGCGTGAGGCGTTCCGGCCGGAGTTCCTGAACCGGATCGACGAGATCGTGACGTTCGGACGCCTGCAGCCCGACCAGCTGCGGAGCATCTCTCGCCTGCTGCTGAGGCACACGACCGAGCGGCTCGCCGCGCAGGAGGTCACGGTGGACTACACCGACGACGCCGTGTCGTGGATCGCCGAGCGCGGACACGAGCCGGCGTTCGGCGCCCGGCCGCTGCGGCGAACGATCCAGCGCGAGGTCGACGACCGGATCGCCGACCTGCTGCTCGACGGCCGCCTGGTCGCCGGTGGGCGTGTGGTCGTCGGGACCGCCGACGACGGTGGGCTGACGTTCGAGGTCGTCGTCGCCCCGGCCTCCACGCACGCCGCCTAACTGTCGTCTGCGCCGGGTCCCCAAGCGCCCCGGATGGTGCTCTACTGGAGGTACGGGATCGTCAGTCCCCGCCGACCGCAGGCTGGAGTGACCACGATGAGCATTACGCACGAACCCCCCACCGCCGCCGGTTCTGGTGCCTCGGCCAGCGAGGCCTTCCGGGCGAGCAAGGAGCGCCACGGAGCGGTCGAGACCTCGACCGAGCGCGCCGGGACCGTCTTCCGGGCCCTGCTGGACGCTCTGCACGACGTGATCGTCGAGCACGAGGTCAGCTATCCGGAGTTCCAGACTGTCAAGGGCTGGCTGATGGAGGTCGGCGAGGGGAACGAGTGGCCGCTGTTCCTCGACGTCTTCGTCGAGCACTCCGTGGACGAGGTGGCCGCGCGCAGGCAGCACGGCACCAAGGGCACCGTCGAAGGGCCGTACTACCTGCCCAACCAGCCACGCCTTCCCGCACGCGCGGACCTTCCGCGTCGTCATGACGAGAAGGGGACGCCGCTGCTGCTCATGGGGCAGGTTCGAGATCTGGAGGGCCGACCGCTGGCCGGCGCCGAGCTGGACATCTGGCATGCCGACGCCGACGGCTACTACTCCGGGTTCGCTCCGCACGTTCCCGAAGGCAACCTGCGCGGGGTGGTCGTGGCCGACGACGAGGGTCGGTTCGAGGTCCGCACCGTGCAGCCTGCGCCGTACCAGATCCCCACCGACGGCCCCACCGGCAAGATGATCGCCGCCGCCGGCTGGCACGCGTGGCGACCCGCTCACCTACATGCGATGGTGCGCGCGGCCGGTCACCGTACGCTCACGACGCAGCTGTACTTCGCCGGCGGCGAGTGGCTCGGCACCGACATCGCCGAGGCCACCAAGCCCGAGCTGATCCTCAGCCCCGAGGGAGACGGGCAGGGCGGGCTGCGACTGGACTACGACTTCGTCCTCGAGCCGACGGACGGCGGCCGGTAGCGGCCCCACGCGTACAGGTGCATGCTCTAAGGCGTGAGCCGAGCCAGCGGACCGCGCGTGCGACGGGAGCCTGATACCGCCGGCCGCAGCCCCTTCCCGCCGATCGCCGACTACGCGTTCCTGTCCGACTGCGAGGCGAACTGCCTGATCGCGCCCAGCGGCCAGGTCGAGTGGATGTGCGTCCCGCGGCACGACTCGCCGAGCATCTTCGCGGCGATGCTCGACCGCGGCGCCGGGAAGTTCGCCGTCGCCCCGTACGGCGTGCGTGAACCGGCATCGCGCCGGTACCTCCCGGGCAGCCTGATGCTCGAGACGACCTGGCAGACCCGCACCGGGTGGCTGATCGTCCGCGACTCGCTGGTCATGGGCCCCTGGCACCACATCGACGAGCGGTCACCGACCTACCGCCGTTCGCCCAACGACTACGAGGCCGAGCACTGCCTGCTGCGCACCGTCAAGTGCGTCAGCGGGACGGTCGACCTCGCGGTGCAGTGCGAACCGGTCTTCGACTACGGCCGGCACCAGCCCGAGTGGAGGTACACCGGGCCCGGCTACGGGGGCGCCGTCGCCGTCTGCGCACCCGACAGCGCGGGCCCCACGTTGCGGCTCACCACCGACCTGCGCATCGGCATCGAGGGCACGGCAGCGCACGCTCGTACCCGGATGAGCGAGGGCGACGAGGCCTTCGTCGCCCTCAGCTGGGGAAGGCTGCCGCCACCGATGACGTGGGACGAGGCAGCGCAGAAGCAGTGGCAGACCGCCGAGTACTGGCGTCAGTGGATCGCGGTCGGGGAGTTTCCCGACCATCCCTGGCGTGCGCAGCTGCAGCGCAGCGCGCTCACGCTCAAGGGGCTCACGTACGCGCCGACCGGGGCTCTTCTCGCCGCAGCGACGACATCTCTGCCGGAGACACCCAAGGGAGGGCGCAACTGGGACTACCGGTACGCGTGGGTGCGGGACTCGACGTTCGCCCTCTGGGGTCTGTACACCCTCGGGCTCGACCGCGAGGCCAACGACTTCTTCGCCTTCATCCGAGACGTCGCGGGGGAGCACGACCTGCAGATCATGTACGGGATCGGTGGTGAGCGCGACCTGCCCGAACAGGTCATCGAGGAGCTGTCGGGCTACGAGGGCGCGCGGCCGGTGCGCATCGGCAACGGGGCGGTGCACCAGCGCCAGCACGATGTCTGGGGGACCATGCTCGACTCGGTGTACCTGCACACCAAGTCGCGCGAGCAGCTGCCGGAGTCGCTGTGGCCGATCCTGCTCCGGCAGGTCGAGCAGGCGGCGACCCACTGGAGAGACCCCGACCAGGGCATCTGGGAGATGCGCGGACCGCCGCAGCACTTCACGTCCTCGAAGCTGATGTGCTGGGTCGCGCTCGACCGCGGTGCGCGGCTCGCCCAGCTGCACGACCAGCACGAGTACGCGCACAAGTGGGAGGCCATCGCCCAGGACATCCACGACGACATCTGCACCAACGCCGTGGACGAGCGAGGCGTGCTGGTGCAGCGCTACGGGAGCACCGCCCTCGACGCATCGCTCCTGATGGCGCCCCTGGTGCGGTTCCTGCCGCCGAGCGACCCACGCGTGCGCGCCACCGTGCTGGCCATCGCCGACGAGCTCACCCAGGACGGCCTGGTGCTGCGCTACCGGGTGGAAGAGACCGACGACGGGCTCAGCGGTGAGGAGGGCACCTTCACGATCTGCTCGTTCTGGCTGGTCTCCGCGCTGGTCGAGATCGGGGAGGTGGAGCAGGCCAGGGCGCTGTGCGAGCGGCTGCTGTCGTACGCCAGCCCGCTCGACCTGTACGCCGAGGAGCTCGACCCCGCGAGCGGACGACACCTTGGCAACTTCCCGCAGGCGTTCACGCACCTGGCGCTCATCAACGCACTCGTGCACCTCATCCGTGCCGAGGAGCTCGCCACCACCGGACACTTCACGCCGGCGCATCGCTCGCGCTGAGCCTGCGTCGCGCGATCCGCTTCATGCCGTCGGCGGGACGGATCGGCTCCGGCCACTTCGCGCTCACCCCGTCGCTGCGCGGGACACGCCGCATCCGGCGGCGCAGCGAAGGCATCACCCACTCGCTCCACCAGTCGCGTTCGTCGGTGAGCGCCTGCCGGCGCGTTCTCGGCGGCACGTGACCGAGGTCCTCGATGCTGATCGAGTGGTCGACCAGAAGGGAACGAAGGATCTCCGCCGCCAGGTACCGGTGGCCGTGTCGCGACATGTGCAGCCGGTCCGGCTCCCACATCCGCGGGTGCCGGTAGGCCCGCATCGCCCAGTGGTCGACCAGGAGGGCGTCGTAGTCGTGCGCGATCACACGGACCCTGTCGTTGTACGCGGTGTTGCGCCGGCGGAGCGGCTCCAGCAGCGGGGAGAGTCTCAGGTCGTAGCTGGTGAACAGCATGACGCGGGCACCGGACGCCGAGAGCCGGGCGACGGCATCCTCGAACCGCTGCATGAGGCCGTCCATATCGCTGCGCAGCCTCAGGATGTCGTTCCCGCCGGCGAAGAACGACACGAGTGTCGGTCGCAGGTTCAGCGCCGCGCCCAGCTGGGTCTCCACGATCTCGTCGAGCACTCGGCTCCGGACGGCGAGGTTGGCGTACTCCCACGCGGGGTCGCTCTTGCTCAGCTGCTTGGCGACCCGGTCGGCCCAGCCGCGTACGCCGTTGGGGTAGCGGTGGTTCCAGTCGCCGACGCCCTCGGTGAACGAGTCCCCGAGGGCGACGAAACGACCGGCCACCAGGGCAGGTTGACCGGCTCAGGTGAACCGGATGTTAACGGCCCCGATGGTCGGCCTCACGAGCCGCTGCGCAGCATCCGCTCGAGCACCTCCCGCCGCTCCGGAGCCGCCTGCAGCTGGTAGTGGTCGAAGAGGTCCTTGCGGATGCGGTGCGCCGCGACGTCGGCGTCGCCGTCGCGGATGGCCTCGAACAGCTTGGTGTGCGCGCGCAGCCAGACCTGCATGAGCTCGGCGCTGTCGGAGGCGTCGGCGATGTGCTGCCAGGGTCGCTCCGGGGGAGAGCTCGCCGGACAGCAACGCGGACTCGATCTGCTCGACGATCCGCTGGTAGGCCCGCACCGGCTCGACCGGTGAAAACACGCGTGCTCCTTCCGCCGGCGGCCGCGCTTGACGGCCCTCGGG
>CBFGZI010000189.1:0-4973 GCA_965653225.1 uncultured Propionibacteriales bacterium
CGGTCCGACCCGCGGTCCGATCCCCGTTCCGGGCGACGGCGGCTGGACGGACGGCTGCGGCCACCGCCGGCGGCGGCGCGGGCAGCGGCCTGCGCCTCGCGCTCGGCCCGGGAGCCGGGCACCTCGCCCTTGTAGATCCAGACCTTCACGCCGATCCGGCCGAAGGTCGTACGGGCCTCGTAGAAGCCGTAGTCGATGTCGGCGCGCAGCGTGTGCAGCGGCACCCGCCCCTCGCGGTAGAACTCGGTGCGCGACATCTCCGCGCCGTTGAGGCGACCGGAGACCTGCACGCGGATGCCCTGGGCGCCCGAGCGCATCGCGGTCTGCAGCGCCTTGCGCATGGCGCGGCGGAACGCGACGCGGCCGGCGAGCTGGTCGGCGACGCCCTGGGCGACCAGCTGAGCGTCGATCTCGGGGTTCTTGACCTCGAGGATGTTCAGCTGGATCTGCTTGCCGGTGAGCTTCTCGAGGTTGCCACGGATGCGGTCGGCCTCGGCGCCGCGGCGGCCGATCACGATGCCCGGACGCGCGGTGTGGATGTCGACGCGGACGCGGTCGCGCGTGCGCTCGATCTCGACGCGGGAGATGCCCGCGCGGTCCATGCCCTTGCTGAGCATCTTGCGGATCCGCACGTCCTCACCGACGTAGTCCTTGTAGAGCTTGTCGGCGTACCACCGGCTCTTGTGGTCGGTGGAGATACCGAGGCGGAAGCCGTTCGGGTTGATCTTCTGACCCATCAGCGCTTCTCCTTCTTCCCGGTGCGACCGCCCCGCTGCCGCTGCGGCTGCCCCTGCTGCTCCGGACGCGGCTGCACCACCACGGTGATGTGGCTGGTCCGCTTGTTGATGCGCGCGGCGCGGCCCTGGGCGCGCGGACGCCACCGCTTCATGGTGGGGCCCTCGTCGACCATCACCTTGGACACGACCAGGGTGGCGCGCTCGAGGTCCTCGCCGGACTCGGCGTTGGCGACCGCGCTCTCCAGTGCCTTGTGGACGGGCTGGCTGGCCGACTGCGGCGAGAACTGCAGCAGCGCCAGCGCATCGTCGACGTCCAGGCCGCGCACCAGCTCGACGACGCGACGTGCCTTCATCGGCGACACGCGGACGAAGCGCGCGACGGCGAAGGCGCCGGGCTCGTCGCCCAGCAGGCTCTCGCGCCGAGCGCTCACGCGCTTACGCTCCATAACGCTCATCTCTCGAACTTCTCTCGTCGTTTCCTGGGCCGGCCGTCAGCGGCGGCGGCTCTTGCGGTCGTCCTTCTCATGGCCGCGGAACGTCCGCGTGGGCGCGAACTCCCCCAGCTTGTGTCCGACCATCGCGTCCTGGACGAAGACCGGGACGTGCTTGCGGCCGTCGTGCACGGCGATCGTGTGGCCGATCATGGCCGGCACGATCATGGAGCGCCTCGACCACGTCTTGATGACGCTCTTGGTGCCCTTGTCGTTCTGCTCGTCGACCTTCTTCATCAGGTGGTCGTCGACGAACGGGCCCTTCTTCAGGCTGCGTGGCATATCTGTTGGCTACTTCCTCTTGCCGGTCTTGCGACGACGGACGATCAGCTGGTCGCTCGCCTTGCGCCTGCGGGTGCGGCCCTCCGGCTTGCCCCACGGCGACACCGGGTGCCGGCCACCGGAGCTCTTGCCCTCACCGCCGCCGTGCGGGTGGTCGACCGGGTTCATCACCACGCCGCGGACCGTCGGACGCTTGCCCTTCCAGCGCATGCGGCCGGCCTTGCCCCAGCTGATGTTGGTCTGCTCGGAGTTGCCGACCTCGCCGACCGTGGCGCGGCAGCGCACGTCGACGTAGCGCATCTCGCCCGAGGGCAGCCGCAGCTGCGCGCGGTTGCCCTCGCGGGCCACCAGCTGGGCGCTGTTGCCGGCCGAGCGGGCCAGCTTCGCGCCGCCGCCGGGACGCATCTCGACGGCGTGGATCGTGGTGCCGACCGGGATGTTGCGCAGCGGCAGGTTGTTGCCGGGCTTGATGTCGGCCCGGGGACCGGCCTCGACGCGCATGCCCTGGCGCAGCTCGCGCGGGGCGATGATGTAGCGCTTGTCGCCGTCGGCGTAGTGCAGCAGCGCGATCCGTGCCGTGCGGTTGGGGTCGTACTCGATGTGCGCGACCTTGGCCGGAACGCCGTCCTTGTCGTAGCGCCGGAAGTCGATGATCCGGTAGGCGCGCTTGTGCCCGCCGCCCTGGTGCCGGGTGGTGATGCGGCCCTGGTTGTTGCGGCCGCCCTTCTTCGGCAGCGGCTTGACCAGGGTCTTCTCCGGCGTGGTGCGGGTGACCTCGACGAAGTCGGCGACGCTCGAGCCGCGACGGCCCGGCGTGGTCGGCTTGTGCTTACGGATAGCCATGGTTCCTCAGTCCTCGTTCCGCGCCGCTCAGGAGCCCGCGAAGATGTCGATCCGCTGGCCCTCGGCCACGCTGACGATGGCGCGCTTGGTGTCGTTGCGCTGGCCCCAGCCGAAGCGCGTACGGCGCTTCTTGCCCTGGCGGTTGACGGTGTTGACGGCGGTCACCTTGACCTTGAACACCTTCTCGACCGCGATCTTGATCTCGGTCTTGTTGGCGTCGGGGAGCACCAGGAAGGTGTACTTGTTCTGGTCGATCAGGCCGTAGCTCTTCTCGCTCACTACGGGAGCGATGAGCACGTCGCGGTGGTCCTTGTGGAGGGTGCTCACTGCTGCTCCTCCTGCTCGGTAGCGGTGTCGGTGCCGACGGCCTTGACCGAGCGGCCCTTGGGCGGGCCGGCGACGAAGCGGTCGAACGCGGCGCGGGTGAACACCACGTCGTCGTTGAGCAGCACGTCGTAGGTGTTGAGCTGGTCGGCGGTGAGCACGTGCACCGTGTCGAGGTTGCGCAGGCTCAGCCAGGTCAGGTGGTCGTCGCGCTCGAGCACCACCAGCACCCGCGGACGCTCGGTCAGCCGGACCAGCGCGGCCAGGGCGGTCTTGGTGGACGGCTTGTCCTCCGACACCAGCGCGTCGACGACGTGGACGCGGCCGGCGCGGGCCCGGTCGGACAGCGCACCGCGCAGGGCGGCCGCCTTCATCTTCTTGGGCGTGCGCTTGGCGTAGCTGCGCGGCGCGGGGCCGTGCACGATGCCGCCGCCGGAGAACTGCGGGGCGCGGATCGAGCCCTGGCGGGCCCGGCCGGTGCCCTTCTGGCGGTAGGGCTTGCTGCCGCCGCCGGCGACCTCGCCGCGGCCCTTGGTGCTGTGCGTGCCCTGCCGGGCCGCGGCCTGCTGGGCCACGACCACCTGGTGGATCAGCGGCACGTTGACCTGGGTGTCGAAGATCTCGGCGGGCAGGTCGACCGTGCCGGACTTGGCGCCCTTGGCGTCGAGGACGTCGATCGTGGTCACTGGTCGGCTCCCTTCGCCTTGCTCGCGCTCCGGATGAGGACCAGGCTGCCGCGGGGGCCGGGGACGGCGCCGCGGAGCAGGATCAGCCCCTTCTCGACGTCGACCGCGTGCACGGTGACGTTCTGGGTGGTGATCGGCTCGTTGCCCATCCGGCCGGACATCCGCATGCCCTTGAACACCCGCGCCGGGGTGGCGCAGCCGCCGATGGCGCCGGGCGAGCGGTGCTTGCGGTGCACGCCGTGGCTGGCGCGCAGGCCGCGGAAGCCGTGCCGCTTCATCACACCGGCGTAGCCCTTGCCCTTGCTGGTGCCCGACACGTCGACCATCTCCCCCGGGCTGAACAGCTCGGGGCTGAGCTCCTGGCCGAGGGTGTACGACGCGGCGTCGGCGGTGCGGATCTCGGCCACGTGCCGGCGCGGCGTCACGCCGGCCTTGTCGAAGTGACCGCGGGCCGGTTTGACCACCTTGCGGCTGTCGACCGCACCGAAGCCGACCTGCACGGCGGTGTAGCCGTCGGTCTCCTCGCTGCGGACCTGCGTCACCACGTTGGAGCCGGCCTCGATGACGGTGATGGGCACGATGCGGTTGTTCTCGTCCCAGGTCTGGGTCATGCCGAGCTTCGTGCCCAGCAGTCCCCTGACGTTCTTCACGCTGCTCATAGGTGTGCGTCCCTCAGAGCTTGATCTCGATGTCGACACCGGCAGGCAGCTCGAGCCGCATCAGCGAGTCCACCGTCTTGGGGGTGGGGTCGATGATGTCGATCAGACGCTTGTGCGTCCGCATCTCGAAGTGCTCCCGGCTGTCCTTGTACTTGTGAGGCGAGCGGATCACGCAGTACACGTTCTTCTCGGTCGGCAGAGGCACAGGGCCGGCGACCGTCGCGCCCGTGCGGGTGACCGTGTCCACGATCTTGCGCGCCGAGGTGTCGATCACCTCGTGGTCGTAGGCCTTGAGCCTGATGCGGATCTTCTGTCCCGCCATAGGTCTGCGTTCGTCCTTCTACTCGTACCGCTGCTTCCGGTGTGCCCTGCCGGACCACCGCCGTCGTGCCCCTCGAGGCACTCCGCGTGCTCCCCCACTCCCCCTGCGGCGGCACCGCGGCCGACCCCCGAGGTCGGGTGTGTCGGCAGCTGTCGCAGCGCAACACAACCACGGAAAGTCGATCGGGCTGGGAATGACGCCCGGAACTGGTCCGGGCTCGGGGGCCTCCTGGTGCGGCACTGCCGGCGGATAACCGCCCGACGGCGGACCCTGCCGACGTGCCCCGGCAACCCCTTCGGAGCAACTTGGTCAGTATGCCAGAGGCGTACTGTCTCTGGCCAATCGGGACGGGCCGGCCGGCCGTGTGACCGGCCACGCCCGACTTGGTCGGATGTGGTCAGGCTGCGGGCCCGGAACCCGCGCTGTGCGGGTCCCGGGCCCGTAGCTCACTTGACGATCTTGACGACGCGTCCCGCGCCGACCGTACGGCCGCCCTCGCGGATCGCGAAGCGGAGGCCTTCCTCCATGGCGATCGGCTGGATCAGCTCCACCGACATCTCGGTGTTGTCGCCCGGCATGACCATCTCGGTGCCCTCGGGCAGCGTGACGACGCCGGTGACGTCCGTGGT
>CBFGZI010000190.1:0-4952 GCA_965653225.1 uncultured Propionibacteriales bacterium
CGCTGGGCGTCAGGTGCCGGGGAACGTGGCCAACGCGTCCTCGATGGTGTCGTGCACCCTGAACGTCTGCTGCAGCTGCGTGCCCGCCAGGATCTTGCGCACCATCTCCGGCGGGTTGACCAGCACGACCGACCCGCCGAGCTGGCGCGCACGGTTGGACGCGACGATGAGCACGCCGAAGCCGCTGGAGTCGACGAACGACACCCGGCTCAGGTCGAACACGATGCAGCTGGTCGACCGCAGCGCCGCCTCCACGGCCTTGTGCAGACCCGGGGAGGTCTGCACGTCGATCTCGCCGCCCGCGCTGACGACCGCGCAGCCGGACACGGGGTCCACGCGGTACCAGGCCCCCTCGAAGTCCGCCGCGTCGTGATCTTCGGGCCAGTGGGTCATCGACTCCGCCTCTCCGGGACCGCCAGGTCGGGATTCCAGGATACGCAGTGAATTTGGTTGATTCGTGAACGGTGGTCGACGCCGGGTGAGGGGCGGTGGCACCATCGAAGTTACCGCCGACCAGATGGTGCCTGGGGGCGGAATCGGTCACCGACCAGCGGCCCTTGCGCAGTCGCCGCAGGTCACCGAAGGTGCCCCGCCGTGAGGCGGGGCACCTGCGTGTGCAGGGCGTTGCCGAACACCGAGCCGCAACCGGGCTAACCTCGGCCGCATGGCTCACGACACCTACACCGTCGAGCGTGCAGCCG
Source organism: uncultured Propionibacteriales bacterium (assembly GCA_965653225.1). Lineage (GTDB taxonomy): Bacteria > Actinomycetota > Actinomycetes > Propionibacteriales > Nocardioidaceae > JALZDI01. The sequence continues at coordinate 702 of CBFGZI010000190.1, forward strand.
CCATCGAGGCGCCGCCGAGCCGGGTGTACGAGCAGATCGCCGACTTCCACAACTGGACCGCGTGGTCGCCGTGGGAGGACCTCGACCCCGACCTGCAACGGACGTACTCCGGCGCCGCGTCCGGGGTCGGCGCGGTTTACGCGTGGTCCGGCAACCGCAAGGCCGGCCAGGGCCGCATGGAGATCGTCGAGGCGACCGACCCGTCGACGGTGCGCATCGACCTGCAGTTCGAGAAGCCGTTCAAGGCGCGCAACGACTCCGTGTTCACGATCGAGCAGTCCGGGTCGGGTTGCCGGGTCACCTGGTCGCTCACCGGCAGGAAGACACTGATGACCAGGGTCATGGGGCTGTTCACCTCGATGGACAAGATGATCGGTCCCGACTTCGAGAAGGGCCTGGCGCGGCTGAAGGCGACCGCGGAGGCGCGCACGCAGTGATCGCGCCTGGACATCCGTCAGCGGTATGTCATAGCGACGATAACTGTTGGAGGATGCGGCTACGGCGCTAGACGCCGGCGTGCACGAGCGGTCCGGCCGCGGGCTGAAGCGCAAGGACGCGGGCGACGTTGCCGGGCCACACGGCATGGGCCGCCGTCCGCTCCCCCTCGTCGACGCCTCGTGCGGTCGCGTCGTCGGGGTCGACGACGGGCCCGGTGAACTCGACCAGCAGCAGCGCCATGTCGTCGCGCACCTCCGGGGCCGCGGAGTGCAGCCGGGCCACGACCGCACCGAGCGCGTGCTCGAAGTCGGCCGTGCCGATGTCGCCGACCACCCGGTCGGCCTGCACGAACTCCCCGTGAGAGTTGCGCGCCTCGACCAGGCCGTCGGTGAAGAACAGCAGGCGATCGGCCCGCTGCAGCCTGAAGCGGTAGGGCGCGGGCTCGACGCGCAGGTCGACCGGGAACCCGAGCGGTGTGCCGGGCCGGTCGACCTCGAGGCCGTCACACTGCGCGCCGTGGGCGTGCATGGGCGCGGGGTGGCCGCAGCAGATCAGCTCGACATCGCCCGTGTTGTCGATGTCGGCGAACAGCGCGGTGACGAAGTCCTCGACCACCAGGTGCGGGCGCAGCTCGCGGTCGCAGTGGTGGGCCAGCTCGATCAGGCTGCGCTGCTGGTGGGTGCCCTCGCGGAAGGCCGCCAGCGCCACCGCGGCGATGCGGACGGCGTCGATGCCCTTGCCGCGTACGTCACCGATCATCAGCCGGACGCCGTGCTGCGTCTCGACCACGCCGTACAGGTCGCCACCGATCAGGGCCTCGCGGCTCGCCGACTGGTACGCCGAGGCCAGCCGGGTGGGTCCGGCGACCGGCGGGATCGGGGTGAGCACCGCGAGCTGGGCTACCTCGGCGACCCGGGTCAGGTCCTTGATCCGCTGCTCACGCCGGGTGCGTGCCAGGGCGAGCAGGGGTGCACCGACGGCCGCGGCGACCAGGACTCCGGCCCGCACGGCGACGGTCAGCGGGTCGGGCTGGTCCGACGGCGTGACCAGCAGCCACATCCCGACCACGAGGCTCACCACGGACACGATCGCCGTGCGCTTGGGCGAGCACAGCACGCAGGCCATGAACGGCGCGATCGCGAACGACCCGACGATGCTGCTGGTCGCGTCGAGCAGGTCGGCCGTGGCGATGAGAGCGACGACGAGCAGGGACGCGACGAACCACAGGTCGCGCCCCTTCACCGTTGCCATGCAACTCAGTATCCACGAACGCGGCCCGTCCGTGCCGGTTCGTACGGCCGGTCGTCATGCTGACACGCGGCGTGAGCGCCTGCCGGGCGTCAGGTCAGGCGTTCTCCTTGCGGAAGGTGCGGGTGCCCCACCACAGCGCCAGGCCGAACAGCACCAGGGTCCACAGCGTGCCCCAGAGCAGTGCGCTGGCCGCGAAGTCGCCGAGGAACGAGCCGCGGACGGCGTCGACGATGTGCCGGGTGGGCATGAAGTCGCTGGCCCGCTGCAGCCAGTCCGGGCCGATGGTCATCGGCAGCAGGATCCCGGAGAGGAGCAGGACCGGCATCATCACCATGTTGATGACCGGGGCCATCACGTCCTCGCTCTTGGTGGTGAGCGCCAGCGCGTTGGAGGCCGCGGCGCAGGCACCGCCGACGAGCAGGGTGAGGATGACGCCGTAGACCATGCCGATCGGTGAGGCGTCCATGCCCATAAGGAAGCCGAGGACGACCAGCAGCAGCGCCTGCACGAACAGCTGAAGGACGTCGCGGCCGAGACGGCCGACCAGCAGTGCCGTGCGGCTGGCGGGGGTGACCCGCTCAGCCTCGATGACGCCTTCGCGCCACTCGCCGATGAGGCTGAAGCCGGCGAAGAAGGCACCGAAGATGCCCAGCTGTACGAGCAGTCCGGGGACGAAGAACGTGTAGGCGTTCTGCGCGCCGAACTGGTCGACCAGCGGGGTGAGCAGCGGCCCGAACAGCACGAGGTAGAGGACCGGCTGCAGGCAGCCGATGATCACCCATGCGGGGTTGCGGAGGTTCATGCGGAGCTGACGTCGGAAGACGATGAAGCTGTCGTGGAGGAAGGTCACTGGTCGGCTCCTGTGCTGGTGAAGGCCGCGCTGGGCGGCCCGGCGATCTCACGCTCCTGTGCGCGCGGTCGCGCCGGGCCGGTGGTGAGATCAGTGTCGAGACCGGTGTCGAGACCGGGGTCGAGACCGGGGTCGAGGGCGGCGTCGGGGTCGCGCGGGGCGCCGTCGATGCCGTCGCCCTCGGCGGCGGCCTCGGCATCGCGCAGCGACCGCCCGGTCAGGGTCAGGAAGACGTCGTCCAGCGTCGGCCGGTGGACCTCGATCGAGTCGAGGGTGACGCCGGCGCGGTCGAGCTCGCGCAGCAGGCCGGGGATGGCCCGGCCGGAGCGCTGCAGGCGGCCGCGCACGTGGCTGCCGTCGACCTCGACCCCAGAGAGCCCATGGCGTGCCGGCTCGGCGATGGAGTGGAGCCTCTCCGCGGCGAGCACGCGCTGGGTCTCGTCGGCGATCTCGAGGTCGACGAGGTCGCCGGACACCTGGGCCTTGAGGTTCTCGGAGGTGTCGGCGGCGACGATGCGGCCGCGGTCGATGATGATGATCCGGTCGCTGAGCGCGTCGGCCTCGTCGAGGTAGTGCGTGGTGAGGAAGACGGTCGCCCCGCGCCGCCGGCGCAGGTCGGCGATGTGCTCCCACAGGTTGGCCCTCGCCTGCGGGTCGAGGCCGGTCGTCGGCTCGTCGAGGAAGACCAGGGTCGGGTCGTGGATGAGGCCCATCACGATGTCGAGGCGCCTCTTCTGGCCACCGGACATGTTCTTGGGCATCCGCTTCCACAGGCCTTCGAGCTGCAGCTGCTCGAACAGCTCCTTGCCGCGCTTCTCGACCTCCTTGCGGGAGCGGCCGTACAGCATGCCGTGGTCCATGACCTCCTCGCCGGCGCGTGCGCCGCTGAAGGTGCCGCCGGTCTGGGAGACGTAGCCGATGCTGCGCCGCACCTGGACCGCCTCGCGGACCACGTCGTAGCCGGCGACCGTTGCCTCGCCGGCGGTCGGCCGCAGCAGTGTGGTGAGCATGCGGAGCGTGGTGGTCTTGCCCGCGCCGTTGGGACCGAGGAAGCCGACGACCTCGCCCTCGTCGATGTCGAGGTCGACGCCGGCCACGGCGTGGACGTCGACCTTCTCCCGCCCCTGGCGGGTCTGGAACGTCTGCACGAGCCCTCGCGCGTGGATCATGTGGCTCCCCTTGATGTGGCGGCTGCCGCGACGCCTTCTGCCCTAGGTTCCGCAGCGGACCGGGCGGGCGTCAAAGCATTTCTCGAACGTAGACCGAGGCACCGACACGTACTCATCGGTTGTCTCTCAGCGGACGACCTCGCAGCTCCGGACGACGTCGGCGCCCGGCCCGCTGATGCAGGTGTCGCGACCCGGCCCGCCCACGAGGGTGTCGACGCCGGGGCCACCTTTGAGGGTGTCGTTGCCCGTCCCACCGTCGAGACTGTCAGCCCCGTCGTGCCCGTCGAGCGTGTCGGCGCCGGCTCCACCGAGAATGGTGTCGTTGCCGCTGATGTCGTTCGGGTCGAGGCTGAGGCTGCCGCCGCTGGCCTTGTCTGCGCCGTCACCGAGGTCGATGTGGTCGTTGCCGCCGTCGCCGCGGACGAAGTCGTTGCCGCCGTTGGTGCAGACGCGGTCCGAGCCGCTGTCGGAGAACACGGAGTTGTCGGCGGGACCGGCGATCACGACGTCGGCTCCTGGAGTGGCTGCCACAAAGCTTGCGTT
>CBFGZI010000191.1:0-4851 GCA_965653225.1 uncultured Propionibacteriales bacterium
TCCGGTGGGCGTTCGTGACCCCACATGGCGGGGTGCTGGACGCCGGGACGCGGCCGACCCTCCGGTGACCGTGAGTCACCGGGCCCCGAGTCCCTAGCCCGACCTAGCGCTCGTCAGTACCCTGCCCAACAGGCCCCAAGATTCTGTGCGTGCCGGGCCAAACGTCCATCACGGGCGTTCCGGTCTTTCGCGTCGGCTCTCGGGAGAGTCCCCGGGCCATGCTGACTCCCTATCGGCAGGCCAGGAACGGGGGGACCGTGGCACGGTTCCTGCACAGGCTCGGCGCGTTCAGCGCACGACATGCGCTGATCGTCATCGGCCTGTGGGCCCTGCTCGCCGTGGGCGTCGCGGCGGCGGTCTCGTCGGTAGGTGCACAGACCAACAACGACCTCTCTCTTCCCGGCACCGGGAGCCAGAGCGTCAAGGACCTGCTCACCAACCGCTTCCCGCCGCAGCAGAACGGCGTCAACCCGATCGTGTTCGACGTCAAGCAGGGGAAGCTCACCGACGAGGCGAACAGGCAGGCCGTCACCGCGTCGGTGCAGGCCATCCGCAGCCAGCCGCACGTGTTCAGCGTGACCAACCCGATCAGCAAGTCCGGGAGGACGGCGGGCCTGCTGTCCAAGGACGGGCAGACGGCGTTCGCGCCGGTACTTCTCGACATCGGATCCGGCGAGCTGACCCCGGCCATCGCCGGCCGGGTGCTGAACGCGACGCAGCCCGCGCGCCAGGCCGGCATCACCACCGCGGCGGGCGGCTCGATCGGGACGACGCTGTCCGCGGAGGGCACGGAGAAGAGCGAGGTCGTCGGCATCCTCGCCGCCATGCTGATCCTGAGCCTGGTCCTGGGCAGCCTCGTCGCGATGGGCCTGCCGATCATCACCGCGGTGGTGGGCCTCGGCGTCGCGCTGGCGACCGTCGGGCTGCTCGGTCACGTGGTCGCGATCCCGTCCAGCGGTCCCACGCTCGCGACGATGATCGGGCTGGGCGTCGGGATCGACTACGCGCTGTTCCTCATCACCCGTCACCAGGAGCAGGTCCGCGACGGCATGCCGCTGGTGCTCTCGATCGCCAAAGCCGTCTCCACCTCGGGCAGCGCCATCGTGTTCGCGGGATGCACGGTCGTCATCGCTCTGCTCTCGCTGGGCGTCGCGGGCATCCCGCTGGTCAGCGCACTCGGTGTGGCCTCGGCGATCGCGGTCGTCGCGGCCGTCCTGGTCGCCATCTCCCTGCTTCCCGCCTTCCTCGGGCTGCTCGGCCCGCGGATCCAGTGGCTGGCGCTGCCGGCGTTCATGCACCCCAAGCACACACCCGGCAAGGGGATGTGGGCCGCGTGGGCCGGAGTCGTACGCCGTCACCCGGCGCTGGTCGCGACGCTGTCCATCGCGGCGCTCATACCCCTGATCATCCCCGCGTTCTCCCTGCAGCTCGGTCAGGAGGACATCGGCGCGACGTCGCCGGACACGACCGAGCGCCAGGCGTACGACCTGATCTCCGCCGGCCTGGGCGTTGGCTACAACGGACCGCTGCAGGTCGCCTCGAAGCTGGACCCGGTGGCCGCACCGAGCGAGGCCTACACCGAGAAGTACGACAAGGCCCAGGCGCTGAAGAAGGACCTGGAGCAGAAGCAGAAGACCCTGCCCCAGCAGAAGCGGGAGCTCGAGAAGCAACAACAGCAGCTGCAGGCGCAGCAGCGTTCGCTGCAGAAGCAGAAGAAGAAGCTGAAGAGCAACCAGGCTGCGCTCGAGCGCCAGGCCAACGAGCTGCAGGACCAGAAGGCGCTGCTGAAGCGCCAGCAGGCCGCGCTGGAGCAACAGGGTCCGCAGCTGAAGAGCCAGAAGGCGGCGCTGCAACGCCAGGGCAAGCAGCTGAAGGCCCAACAGCAGCAGCTCGAGGCCGAGCAGGCCCAGCTGCAGGCGCGGCAGGCGAGGCTGCGACGCGAGGCCAAGGCACTCGGGGCGCAGATCCGGCCGCTGGCCGAGGACCTCGCCCTGATCAAGGCCCGCGAGCGCGTGCTCGAACAACGCATCCAGAACTCACAGAACCGGCCTCGCCGGCAGGCGCGGCTGCGGGACCGGCTGCGGCGAGTCGAGGCCCGAGACGCAAGGGTGACGCAGGAGCTCGCACCCTTGCGGACGCAGGCCCGCGAGCTGGCGGACAAGGAGCGCAGGCTCCAGCAGCAGGCCGCACAGCTGCAGCAGCAGGCCGACCGACTGCAGCGCAAGGCCGACGATTTGAAGGCTCAGCAGAAGGCACTGCAGAGCCAGGCCGCCGGCGCGCAGACCGAGGCGAAACAGCTGCAGCTCAAGGCCGGCCGGCTGAAAAAGCAGGGCGTTGCCCTTCAGCAGAAAGGTGACGACCTGCAGCAGCAGGCGGACAAGCTGCAGAAGCAGGGGAACGCTCTGCAACGCCAGGCCGACGACCTGCAGAAGCAGGCCGACCAGCTCAAGACAGCACAGCAACAGGCCAAGCAGGAGCAGCAGCACGCAGAGAAGCTCAAGAGGCAGCTGACCGCGATGGTCACCCAGGCCGGTGGCGACGCCCGCGGAACCGACCCGCGCATCGTCAACCTGCAGAACGGCCTGTCAGGAACCGCCGACGTCGTGGCCCTGACTCCGCCGCAGCTCAACAAGAAGGGCGACGTGGTCCTGCTCTCGGCTGTGCCGTCGACGGCACCGGCGTCGACGGCCACCGCCGACCTGGTCGACCAGGTGCGGACGAGCGTGCTGCCCGACACCAACCAGGGCGGCGGCATCACGTCGTACGTCGGCGGCTTCACCGCGTCCTATGTCGACCTCGCCTCGCTGATCTCGGCAAGGCTGCTGCTGGTGATCGGCACCGTGGTGCTGCTCGGTGCCCTCCTGCTGCTGGTGGCCTTCCGGTCGCTGCTGATCCCGTTGCAGGCCGCGGTGACCAACCTGCTGTCCGCGGCCGCGGCGTTCGGTGTTCTGGTGGCCGCGTTCCAGTGGGGCTGGGGCATCTCGCTGCTGGGCATCGAGACCACGGACACGTCGGTGCCGATCGCCAGCTACGTGCCACTGATGATGTTCGCCGGTCTGTTCGGGCTGTCGATGGACTACGAGGTCTTCCTCGTCAGCCACATCCAGCAGCACCACCACGCCGGCGAGGAGGCACGCGCGAGCGTCTCGTCGGCCCTGATGTCCAGCGCCAGGATCACCACGGCGGCGGCCCTGATCATGGCGTCGGTGTTCGCCAGCTTCGTCCTCAACGGCGACCCGACCATCAAGCAGTTCGGCGTCGGGCTGAGCGTCGCCGTGCTGCTCGCCGGGATCCTTGTCGTCACCCTGGCGCCGGCCGCGCTGACGCTGTTCGGACGCGCCGCGTGGTGGCTGCCGGCCTGGCTCGACCGGTTCCTCCCGCACATCTCGGTTGAGGGAGAGACGACGCCGCCGACGCCGCCGACGCCTCCGCCTCCGCCCAGGCCGACCGTCGGCGGTGGACCCTCGCCGGTCCTGCCGATCACCAAGCCCGGCCCGATCCACCCGGCCCGGCACCGGGACGTCTGAGCGACCGACCGCGCGTGGCGACGGAGAAGGTGCGCCTCGGGGCCGCCCACAAGACCCGGTGACATGGCATGCGGGCGCATCCCGAGGCGCATGAACCTCGGGAAGCGCCCACCAGACCCGGTGACATGGCTTGTGGGCCGCGCGCCGGCCGCGGCGCGGGTGGCACTAGTTGCTGTAGATCCGCCGGGGCACGACGAGCACCGCGGTACGCCGCTCGGCCGCCATGGCCGCGTCGTAGGCGTCCCAGTCGTCGTGCTGACCTCCGGCGGCGGTGAAGACATCACGCAGCAGCCGCCGGACCCGCTCGGGATCTAGCGTCCCGTCGTCGGGTCCGAGCAGCTCGGCGTCGCCTTCGACGGTCGCCCACTGCCAGCCGGCCCGGAACGTCAAGGAGACGGCGGGCCTGGCGCGCAGGTTGGCCATCTTCACCGGGCCGTACGTCACGAACCCCACCACCGGCTCGCCGCTGGTGGGGTGCGAGAGCACCCCGGCGTTGACGACCGAGGACTGCACGGTCCCGTCGGCGCGGGTGGTGGCTACCACGGCCAGGTAGTGGTCTCCGGCAGCGATCCGCTGCAACGTCTCCAGGTTGGTCTGCATGCGAGAACCCCCTGCGGTGTTCGGTGCTCGACGGCGGCGGTCAGACCGGCCGCCCGGCGACGGAGTACGAGGCCGTGCGCTGGGTGCCGGCGTTGTTGGCCGTGCCGTGCACACCGGCGCTCCGGCGGACCGCCACCGCCGTGACGTCGTCGTCAGGCGTCTCCTCGCCGACCAGGTCGCCCATCACCGTGGTGCACACCGCCTCCGGCGCACGCGCCTCGACGGCCGCGCACAGCCGCCCGAGCCGCTCGTCGAAGCTCGTCTCCCGTCGCTCGACCAGCCCGTCGGTGTAGCAGAACAGGACCGCGCCTTCGGGCAGGTCGTAGACGCTCGTGCGGCGCCGCGGTGCCGTACCGACACCCAGCAGCGGGTCCGGCTGGACGTCGAGCATCCGCGTCGGGGCACCCGGCACGGCAAGCACCGGAGCGGGATGACCGGCCGAGGACACGTGGATGCGCTCCGACGTCGGCTCGACCATGGCGTACAGCACGGTGGCGGTGCTGTCGGGCTCGAAGTACTGCATCTTGCGGTCGAGGTTCTGCAGGACGACGGCCGGGTCGTCGCTCTCGAGCGCGTACGCACGTAGGGCGCTACGGAGACGATCCATCACGACCGCCGCCTCGAGCCCATGGCCCGCGACGTCGCCGACCACGATGCCCAGCCACCCGGACGGGAGCCGGAACACGTCGTACCAGTCGCCTCCGACCTCCGACTCCTCGGGGAC
>CBFGZI010000192.1:0-4818 GCA_965653225.1 uncultured Propionibacteriales bacterium
TCCTGCACAACCTGTCGAACCCGAACAACGTCGACTTCGCCAACACCGACCTGGTGATGGCCTTCGACGTCACCGACGAGCCGTTCGACCACACAGACCCCACCGCGACCCAGATCCCCGCCGTGCTGAGGCCGAACGACCCCACCATGATCCTGACGCCCGCGGACGCCGTACGCACGCGCACGTTCCAGTTCTCCCACGACAACGGGCAGTGGCGGATCAACGGGCACACCTGGGAGGACGTGATCAACAGCAACTTCCAGTTCTGCCTCGCCACGCCGAACCTGAACGAGGTCGAGATCTGGGAGCTGAAGAACCCCGGCGGCGGCTGGTTCCACCCGGTCCACATCCACCTGCTCGAGTTCAAGATCCTCGAGCGCAACGGCAAGCCACCGTTCGCCTTCGAGATCGGGCCCAAGGACGTCGCCTACACCGGTGAGAACGAGACCCTGAGGCTGATCATGAGGTTCGGTCCGCACAAGGGCCGGTACATGTTCCACTGCCACAACCTGGTGCACGAGGACCACGACATGATGGGCCAGTTCGGGGTCAGCTTCAGGCCCGGTGAGGAGGACATCAACGACCCCATCACCGCAGCGCCCGCGGAGGTCGACGACCTGCCTCCGCAGCCCCCGATGTGACTGGCGCTCGCAGGGTTACCCAGCATCGCCGATGCTGTCGCCCTCGCGTACCTCGAAGGCCTCGAGGTGCGGATGCTCCACGATCGCTCGTACGAGGCCGGCCGCACCGCCGACGAGTGTCGAGTCGAAGTCGACCTCGGTGGCGACGAACCAGGCACGGTCCTGCGGCCAGAGCATGTTGGGACTCTGGAAGCTCGGCCACTCGGGGGTGACCGCGGCCTCGTCATAGGGCCACTCGTCGTAGCGGTGAGCCGCCAGGTCGTCGAGCGAACCGCTGTACAGGTAGTACGCCCGGCCGGGTAGCTGCACCTGCGGAAACGTGTCGGGGATGACCTCCGGCGGGTGCCAGGCCCAGCCGGACCAGATCGCGACCCAGCACAGCTCGGGGGTCTGCGTGTGCGGACGCAACAAGGCCGGGAGCGCCGCGTAGATCTCCGGGTCCATCGAGCCCTCGTCCGGGTTCTTGCCCCTCCAGCCACCGGTGTGCTCCTCCAGGCCGCTGACCCTTCCGGCGACCTCCCAGAAGGAGCTCAGCCCATCGAGCGAGGTGCCCATCTCGTCGGCCACCTGTGACCAGCGCACTCCCGACTCGCTGATGTCCCTGCCGGCGCGATGAAGAATGCGTGCGTAGGCGGGGTACCCGCCCGGTAGGAACGACCCGACCCACGGCCCGAACGGCATCGTGAACGAGCCGGAGACCCAGTCGGCCGGTGTCACGTCGTCGGCGAGCGTCAGCGGCAGGCGCCTCATGTCCAAATCGTCTCACCGGTTTGCTTGTGAGGGTGCCGCAGTTCTCATCGGCTGCTCATGTAGCCCCGGGCACTGTGGACACATGCGTCAGTGCGGTTCAACCGCAGCACGGCCGAGATCCGTGCCGCGATCCGTGCCGACATTCGTGGCGTCACCCGCGGCACCAGCCGCATCACCCGCGACGAGCACCGCCGGCTCGATGCCCCCTCTGCCTCCGGCCGGCGGCGGCTCGCGCTTCCGACTTCCGCCGCGCCCGGTCTCGGGTGGACGGCCTCGACCGAGAGGAAAGACCATGTACCTCAAGCCCATCAGACCCGCCACGGTCGCCCTCGGCGTCATCACGCTCGGACTGGCGCCGCTGGCAGCCGCCTGCGCCAGCGGACAGACGGCTGCGTCCAGCCCGCCGGCAAGCTCGTCGGCGCACACGGTGTCAGTACGCACCGTCGGCGGCTCAACGGTGCTCGTCGCGCCCGACGGCCAGACCCTCTACACCAACAACAAGGACCAGCCCGGGCACCCGATGTGCACCGCCAGCGACTGCACCGCGATCTGGGCTCCACTCACCGTCAAGGGCGGGCAGCCGACGGCCGCCACGGCCGTGACCGGCAAGGTCGCATCGATCACGCTGTCCAACGGCACCCACCAGGTGACCTGGAAGGGCATGCCCCTGTACACGTTCTCCTTCGACCACGGCCCCGGCCAGCTCAACGGGAACGGCTTCCACGACAGCTTCGGTGGGACCAGCTTCGTGTGGCACGCCGCGATGACCCAGGGGCAGGCGCCCACGCAGTCGTCCAACGGCGGCTCCGGCCTCGGCTACTGAGCACGGCGATGGCTCTCACCAGGGGCCGCCACGTCCCCTCGGCCGGCAGCCACACTCCTGGCCGGACGCGCTGCCGGTGGCGGCGCCTCCTGCCGCTGCGGGTGGTGACCGCGGCGGCCCTCGTGGTCGACGCGACCGTCCACCTGCAGCTGGCGAGCCGGTACGACCCCAACACGTCCGGCGGGCTCAGCCAGGGCGAGCTGTTCCGTCTCGAGGCGGTGGCGGCGGTCCTGGCGGCTGCCCTCATCGTCGCGACCGCCAGGCCGGTGGCCTGGCTGGTCGCCCTGCTTGTCGCCGGCAGCGCGCTCGGCACCGTCCTGCTGTTCGCGAACGCCGACGTCGGTCCGCTCGGCCCGGTCCCGGACATGTACGAGCCGTTCTGGTACGGCCAGAAGCTGGTCGCCGCGGTCGCCGAGGCGGTGGGCACGGTGACGGCCGCGGTGGGTCTGGCGCTCAGTCTGCGGCCCTCGTCAGGCGGCCACCCGTCGCCCTGACGCCACGTGACATCCGCGGTCGGGGCGAGCGGAGGCGCACAGGCTTCTCTAGGCTCCGAATCATGAGCTCCACGCCCTCGGCATCCTCCGAGTCCTCGTTCCCCCGCCAGTACGCGCGCACCCTGCGCTTCACCCTCGGTGCCCCACGAGCGTTCACCGTCGCGCCCGGCGGCGACCGCGTGGTCTTCCTCAGGTCCGCCTCGGGCGCCGATCGCGCACAGCAGCTGTGGGTGCTCGACCTGGACGCGGACGGCGGCCCGCGCGAGCGTCTCGTCGTGGACCCGCAGGCGTTGCTGCAGGGCGAGGAGAACGTGCCGCCGGAGGAGCGGGCCCGCCGCGAACGCAGCCGCGAGGGCGGCGCGGGCGTCGTCGCGTACGCGACCGATGCCGACGTGCGGACGGTGGTCTTCGCCCTGTCCGGCCGCGTCTTCACCACGCCCCTGGGGCCCGGCGGGTCGCCGGACGGCGGCGACGTCCGGGAGCTGCCGGTGCCCGGCCCGGTGGTGGACCCGCGGCTGTCGCCCGACGCCGCGCACGTCGCCTACGTCCATCGCGGCGCCCTGCGTGTCGTCACGACGACGGGAACCGACGACCGCGCGCTCGCCGAGCCCGACGGCGACGACGTCACGTGGGGGCTCGCGGAGTTCGTCGCGGCGGAGGAGATGGGCCGCTCACGCGGGTTCTGGTGGTCACCGCAGGGGGACCGGGTGCTGGCGGCACGGGTGGACACCTCGCAGGTCCAGCTCTGGTGGATCGCCAGCCCCGCGGATCCCGGCGCGGCACCGGTGCCGGTGCGCTACCCCGCGGCGGGCACCGCCAACGCCGACGTCACCCTGGCCCTGCTCGGTCTGGACGGCTCGCGACGTGCCGTCGAGTGGGACCGCTCCGAGTTCCCCTACCTCGCCGACGCGCGGTGGCGTCGCGGGCACGCGCCGCTGCTGCAGGTGCAGTCACGCGACCAGCGGCGCATGCAGGTCCTGGCCGTGGACGTCGAGACCGGTGCGACCCGAGCGGTCCACGACGAGCGGGCCGAGCCGTGGATCGAGCTGTGCACCGGTGTGCCGGCCTGGACCGGCGACGGTCGGCTGGCACACGTCCGCGACGTCGACGACGCGCGGGTCCTGACCCTGGACGGCAGGGCGGTCACGGACGCCACCCTGCACGTGCGCTCCGTCCTCGACGTCGGCGACGACGACGTGCTGCTGACCGCGTCCGCCGGCCAGGCCGCATCGTCGCTCGAGCTCGGCGAGATACACGTGTACCGGGTGGACGGCGACGGTGCGCAGCGGGTCTCCGACATCCCCGGCGTGCACACGGCGGCGCGCTCGGGTGACGTGACGGTGCTGTCCTCGTCCACGTTGGAGCAGCCCGGAGCCGTCGTACGGGTGCTGCGCGCTGGCAAGGAGGTCGCGACGATCGCGTCGTACGCGCAGAAGCCAGTGGTCACCGCGCGCCCGCGGCTGACCATGGCGGGGGAGCGTCGCATCCCCGCTGCGGTGGTGCTGCCCACGGGCTACCAGGTCGAGGACGGACCTCTCCCCGTGCTCATGGACCCGTACGGCGGCCCGCACGGGCAGCGTGTCGTGGCGGCGCAGAACGCGCACCTGTCGTCGCAGTGGCTGGCCGACCAGGGGTTCGCGGTGGTCGTCGCCGACGGCCGAGGCACACCCGGACGCACCGTGGGCTGGGAGAAGTCGGTCCACCACGAGCTGGCTGCCATCACCCTCGAGGACCAGGTGGCCGCGCTGCACGCCCTGGCGGAGGAGTACCCGCTCGACCTCGAGCGGGTGGGCATCCGCGGCTGGTCGTACGGCGGCTACCTGGCCGCGCTCGCGGTGCTGCGTCGCCCCGACGTCTTCCACGCCGCGGTCGTGGGCGCGCCGGTGTCGGACCTGCGGCTGTACGACACGCACTACCAGGAGCGCTACCTCGGGATGCCGCAGGAGCACCCGGACGTGTACGCCCGCAACGGACTCGTCACCGACACCGGTCTGTCCGAGGCGGCCGACGTGGTGCGGCCGATGATGGTGATCCATGGTCTGGCCGACGACAACGTGGTGGTCGCGCACAGCCTGCGGCTGTCCTCGGCGCTGCTGGCGGAAGGGCGGCC
>CBFGZI010000193.1:0-4789 GCA_965653225.1 uncultured Propionibacteriales bacterium
GACGAGCGCGAGCAGACCCTCAACCAGCTGCTGGTCGAGATGGACGGCTTCGACGTGCGCGGCGGCGTCATCCTGATCGCTGCGACAAACCGTCCCGACGTGCTCGACCCGGCCCTGCTCCGGCCCGGCCGGTTCGACCGGATGATCGGGGTCGACGCTCCCAACATCAAGGGCCGCAACGAGATCCTGCAGGTGCACGCCCGCGGCAAGCCGATGGCCGAGGGTGTCGACCTGATGGCCGTCGCCCGCCGTACGCCGGGCTTCACCGGCGCCGACCTGGCCAACGTGCTCAACGAGGCCGCACTGCTCACCGCGCGCAGCAACGACAAGCTGATCAACAACTACTACCTCGACGAGGCCATCGACCGCGTCTCGATGGGCCCGCAGCGCCGGTCGCACCTGATGACCGACAAGGAGAAGCGGATGACCGCCTACCACGAGGGCGGTCACGCCCTGGTGGCCGCGGCCCTGCCGGGAACCGACCCCGTCAGCAAGGTCACGATCCTGCCGCGCGGGCGGGCGCTCGGCTTCACGCAGATCCTGCCCGAGCAGGACAAGAGCTCCCAGGCGCGCAGCGAGCTGCTCAACCAGATGGCGTTCGCGATGGGCGGGCTCGCCGCCGAGCAGCTGATCTTCCACGACCCGACGACCGGTGCGTCCAACGACATCGAGAAGGCCACCAAGCTGGCCCGGGCGATGGTGACCAGCTTCGGCATGAGCGAGCGGCTCGGTGCGGTCAAGCTCGGCGAGGAGGGCGGCGAGCCGTTCCTCGGCCGTGACATCGGCCACCAGCGCAACTACTCCGAGAAGGTCGCTGCGGTCGTCGACGAGGAGGTCAACAAGCTCCTCACCAACGCCCACCAGGAGGCCTTCGACATCCTCAACGAGAACCGTGAGGTGCTCGACAACCTCGTGCTCTCGCTGCTGGAGAAGGAGACGCTCGACCGCAACGAGATCAACCAGATCTTCGAGCCGATCCGGATGCGGCCCGCCCGGCCGGCGTGGACGGGGTCGCCCAACCGGCTGCCGTCGGAGAAGCCGCCGGTCGAGTTCGTGCGCCCCGACTCGAACGGCGACCGTCCGGGGCTGGTCGTCGGACCCGTCGAGGGTGACGCCGACGTGCAGATCGGCCCGCCGGACAACCCGCCCTCGCCGGGACCGCCGAACCCCGGGAACTAGCGTGCCGGTCGACCCGATCAGCCACTACCAGCCCGAAGACGTCCCTCCCTTCGACCTCGAACGGGCCGAGGCCGCCGTCCGTGAGCTGCTGATCGCGGTCGGCGAGGACCCCGAGCGCGAGGGGCTGCTGGAGACCCCGCGGAGGGTGGCGCGCACGTACGCCGAGATGTTCGGCGGCATGCGGGCACGTCCGGAGGACGTGCTGACCACGACCTTCGACCTCGGCCACGACGAGATGATCCTGGTCAAGGACATCGAGGTCTGGTCGATGTGCGAGCACCATCTGGTGCCGTTCACCGGCGTCGCGCACGTCGCCTACATCCCCAGCGAGGACGGTCGGATCACCGGGCTGTCCAAGCTGGCGCGGCTCGTCGACGTGTACGCCCGGCGCCCGCAGGTGCAGGAGCGGCTCACCACCCAGGTCGCCGACTCGCTGGTCGAGCTGCTGAAGCCCCGCGGCACGATCGTGGTGCTGGAGTGTGAGCACCTGTGCATGACCATGCGCGGGGTGCGCAAGCCGGGCGCCAAGACCGTGACCAGCGCCGTGCGCGGGTTGATGCACCGGCCCGCGACCCGCTCCGAGGCGATGAGCCTCATTATTGGCTGAACGTCGGGCGTTGCGTCCGTAAGCACATGCGTTATCTCGCTCACTTCGACGGACTCAACGGCCGCGCATAGGGTGGTTGGCCGTGTACCCCGAACCTGCGCGCCCGGTGCCCGGACTGCCGGTGCCCGGGCGCTGCCTGGTGATGGGGGTCCTCAACGTCACGCCCGACTCGTTCTCCGACGGCGGGCTGTGGTTCGAGCCGCAGCAGGCGATCGAGCACGGGCTGGCGATGCTCGAGGCCGGGTCCGACCTGGTCGACGTCGGCGGTGAGTCGACGCGGCCCGGCGCCGAGCGACCGCCGGTCGAGGAGGAGCTGCGCCGCGTGCTGCCGGTCGTGCGTGCGCTCGCCGAGGCCGGCGCGACCGTGTCCATCGACACCATGCGCGCGGAGGTGGTCGAGGCGGCGCTCGCGTCCGGCGCGCGGATGGTCAACGACGTGTCCGGCGGGCTGGCCGACCCGCGCATGCTCGACGTCGCCGCCGGGGCGGACGTGCCGTTCGTGGTGATGCACTGGCGCGGGCACTCCGCCGACATGCAGCGGCGGGCGCAGTACGACGACGTGGTCGCCGAGGTCGTCGACGAGCTGCGCGGGCGCGTCGAGGCGGCGCTGGCGGCGGGCATCAAGCCCGAGCACGTCGTCGTCGACCCCGGGCTGGGGTTCGCCAAGACCGGCGAGCACAACTGGACGCTGTTGTCGCGGCTGGAGGACCTGCTGGCGCTGGGGCACCCGGTGCTGGTGGCCGCGTCCCGCAAACGCTTCCTGGGCAACCTCCTCGCCGACGCCGGCGGCACGCCCCGCGCGCCGCTGGGGCGCGACGACGCCACGACCGCGGTGACCGCGCTGGCGGCGGCCGCCGGCGCATGGTGCGTGCGGGTGCACGACGTGGCGCCCAACGCCGACGCGGTGCGCGTGGTGTCCCGCTGGGCGCGGGAGGGCCATGCCTGACCCGACGGCCGTGGAGCAGGCGGTGCTGAGCGCCAACAGCGAGTTCTACGCTGCCTTCGAGTCCGGCGACCTCGACGCCATGACCAACCTGTGGGTGCCCGAGGGGCACGCGGTGTGCATCCATCCCGGCTGGTCGCCGGTGGTCGGCGCGGCGGCCGTACGACGGTCGTGGGCGGTGATCATGGCGAACACGCCGTACATCCAGTTCATCCTCACCGACGTCGACGTCACGGTGGTCGGCGACGTGGCGTCGGTCACATGCACCGAGAACGTCCTCTCCGCCGACGAGGAGACCCCGGTGGAGGGGTTCTCCGGCGGGAAGGCTGTCACGACGAACGTCTTCCGGCGCACTCCGACCGGGCACGAGAGCTCCTGGCGGTTGTGGATCCACCACGCCTCGCCGGTACTGTCGAGCCAGGGGTCCGACGAAGGAGCGTGATGGCTGGTTCCGTCACCGAGGCGTCAGCCGACCGGCTGGCACTGAGCGGGATCCGAGCCGTCGGCCACCACGGCGTTTTCGAGCACGAGCGGCGCGACGGGCAGGAGTTCATCGTGGACGCCGTCCTCGGCGTCGATACCAGGCAGGCTGGACGCGCCGACGACCTGTCTTTAACCGTGGACTATGGTCGGTTGTCGCAACAGCTCGTCGATGCCATTGGATCGGAGCCTGTTGACCTGATCGAGACCCTTGCCCAGCGCCTTGCCGATGTGTGCCTGGCCCAGCCGCTCGTGGAGTGGGTGGACGTGACGGTGCACAAGCCGCAAGCTCCGATCGAGGTGCCGTTTGACGACGTCACCCTGACCATTCACCGGAGACGTCAGTGACCGAGACGCCGAACCCGCACATCGTCGACACGGACACGCTGACCGGAGAGATGCACCCGATCCGTCGTGGTGTCCTCGCACTCGGCAGCAACATGGGGGAGCGGTTCAGCAACCTGCAGGGGGCCGTGTCGACCCTTGCCGACACTCCAGAGGTGGTCGTGACCGACGTGTCGCCGGTCTACGAGACCACGCCCGTGGGCGGCCCGGAGGGCGCTCGCGACTACCTGAACGCCGTGGTGCTCATCGACACCACGCTCTCGGCTCATACGATGCTCGAACGCTGCCTGGCGGTCGAGGATGCGTTCGGCCGCGTACGCACCGAACGTGGCGCACCCCGCACCCTCGACGTCGACCTGATCGTGCTGGGCGAGCGCCTCTGCGACGACGACGAGCTCAAGCTGCCGCACCCGCGCGCACACGAGCGTGCGTTCGTCCTCAAACCCTGGTCCGACATCGAGCCCGAGGCCGAGATCCCCGGGCAGGGCCGGGTGCTCGACCTGCTCGGCAAGCTCGAGCTCGACGGCGTCCGGCTGCGCAAGGACGCCCACCTCGAGCTCAGCTGAACCCACCGGAGCATCGCGTGGCCAAGGAGCCAGAACCCGGCCGCGTGCGACCGACCAGGATCACGGTCCTGCTGGCGGCTGCGGCCGTCGGGCTGGTCGTGGGCTGGTTCGGCGGCGCCCTGCTCGAGCGCGCCGACGGTGTGGCCCCGACCGTCCCGTGGTCCTCGGTCGGCGTCCTGGTGTTCGGCGCGGCCGTCCTGGGCGCCACCGCGTGGAGCACCTGGCGCACCATCCACCGGCAGCGGCACTGGATCGACCCGCACAAGGCCGTCAACCGGCTGGTGCTGGCCAAGGCGTCGGCGCTCGTCGGAGCGCTGATGGCGGGGCTGTACGCCGGCTACGGCGCCCGCTTCCTCGACGACCTGCACGCGCCTCTGCCGCAGGAGCGGGTGATCCGCTCCGGCCTGGTGATGCTGGCCGCGGTGCTGGTGGTGGTGGCCGCCCTGCTGCTCGAGCACGCCTGCCGCGTGCCGAAGCCGCCCGACGACGAGAAGGAACGGGCCCAGAAGCGCGAACGCGCCGAGCAGGACGGCCGGCGCGACAACGGCGGCAACGGGGGCAGCGGGAGCAAGGGCGGCAACGGCAGCAAGGGCGGCGGCCGCGGCGGTAAGGGCTCGTCCGCCGGGTCCGACCGGTAGCGGTGAGGGTCCTCGTCACCGGTGGTGCCGG
>CBFGZI010000194.1:0-4556 GCA_965653225.1 uncultured Propionibacteriales bacterium
AAGGCGTCGCCGGAGAGCGTGCAGCAGGCGCGAGGCGCGATCCGCCCGACCCGTGCCGGCGGGCAGTCCGCGAGCTCGTCGCAGGACCGCGGCTCCGACGACGACGCCCACCCCGACGACCCCGACGCCGACGACGCCAACCTCGGCCACGACGAGCTGCTCGCCCGCGAGCTCGGCGCCCGCGTGATCGAGGAGATCCCCCGCGACTGACGCCCCTCGAAGGCCCCATCCGAGGCGGATCCGAGGCGGATGGTCGCTTCCCGAGGGTCACAACCCGTGGGAAGCGACCGCCAGACCCGGTCACAGGGCGTGTGCCGCCCCGCGGCGCGACCCCACGCGGCGCGGAGACAGCCGCCCGCAGGCCGTAGGCTCAGAGCGCGTATCCGACGAAGGAGACTCCCGTGTTTGGTTCAGGTGAGCAGCCTGACATGAGCAAGCTGCTCGAGCAGGCCCAGCAGATGCAGCAACAGCTGGTCGAGGCGCAGCAGCGGCTCGCCGAGACCGAGGTCGAGGGCACGTCCGGCGGCGGTCTGGTCACGGCCAAGGTCACCGGCACCGGCGACCTCGTCGGCCTCGACATCAAGCCCGAGGCCTGCGACCCCGACGACACCGAGACGCTGGCCGACCTGGTCGTCGCCGCGGTGCAGAACGCCACCGCGACCGCGCACGAGATGGCCGCGCAGCAGCTCGGCCCCCTGACCGGCGGCCTCGGGGCCGACCTGCCCGGGGCCGGCGGCGGCCCCCAGCTGGGGTTCTAGCGCCTTGTACGAAGGCATCGTCCAGGACCTGATCGACGAGCTCGGTCGGCTCCCGGGGGTGGGACCCAAGAGCGCGCAGCGGATCGCGTTCCACGTGCTCAGCGCCGACCCGAACGACGTTCGCCGTCTGGCCGACGTGCTCGTGCAGGTCAAGGACAAGGTGCGCTTCTGCGTCACCTGCGGCAACGTCGCCGAGGACGAGCAGTGCCGGATATGCCGCGACCCCCGTCGCGACCCGCACATCCTGTGCGTGGTCGAGGAGCCCAAGGACGTGGTCGCGATCGAGCGGACCCGCGAGTACCGCGGCCGCTACCACGTGCTCGGCGGCGCGATCAGCCCGATCGAGGGCATCGGCCCCGACGACCTGCGGATCAAGGAGCTGGTGCAGCGGCTGTCCGACGAGGCCGTCACCGAGGTCATCCTGGCCACCGACCCCAACCTGGAGGGGGAGGCGACCTCGACGTATCTCACGCGGCTCCTGAGGCCAATGGGGTTGCGGATCACGCGGCTAGCGAGTGGACTGCCCGTAGGCGGCGACCTCGAGTACGCGGACGAGGTGACGCTGGGACGTGCTTTCGAGGGGAGGCGATCTGTCGATGAGTGAGGATGGCCGCACGACGATGAGATCTGGTTCCACGGTGTCCCAGTCCGGCAACCAGCCCGGCAACCAGCCAGGCGACCAGTCCAACCACGGGTCCGGACCGGTGGCCAGCAACGTGAGCAGCGACCTCGAGGACCTGGCCCAGGGCATCGCCGACCAGGTCGAGAGCTTCCTGCTCGCGCTGCGCGAGATCGCCCGCAGCGACGACCCGGGCCGGGCCGTACCGCTGCTGCTGCTCGAGGTGTCCCAGCTGCTGCTGGCCGGCGGCCGGCTCGGCGTGCACACCGACTTCGTCCCGCAGGAGCAGTGGGAGCCCGACACCGGACCCGACGAGGACCTCGACGCGCTGCGGGAGCGCTTGGTCCAGCTGCTCGCCGACATCGACGGGTTCACCGAGATCTTCGACCCCTACGCCGAGCCGCCCGAGCTGGTGCACGCCAGCCTGTCCGACGACCTCGCCGACATCGCCTCGTCGGTGGCGCACGGGCTGCGGCACTACCGCGCCGGCCGCGCCGACGAGGCGCTGTGGTGGTGGCAGTTCAGCTACGTGTCCTCCTGGGGCGCCGAGGCGTCCGCGGTCCTGCGGGCGTTGCAGTCCGTAATCGCCCACGACCGTCTCGACTCCACCGGTGAGGCGATCGTCACATCCTGAGACGGGCCCAGACCGGGGAGTGGGCGTCCCAGAACCGCCTGGGAATGGGGGCTGTCGGCGATTCGGGCACCCCTCACCGCCCTCTGAGCTCACCGACCGGGCCCCTCGGCTCCCGCTAGACTGACGCGCGCCAACTCGGCGTAAGAAGCCAGTTCACCTCGAGAGCAGGAGCATCCGTGGGCATAGTCGTGCAGAAGTACGGCGGATCCTCGGTGGCCGATGCAGAGGGCATCAAGCGCGTCGCTCAACGCATCGTCGACACCAAGAAGGCCGGCAACCAGGTCGTGGTTGTGGTCTCCGCGATGGGGGACTCGACCGACGACCTGATCGACCTGGCACAGCAGGTGTCGCCACTGCCCCCGGCACGTGAGCTCGACATGCTGCTGACCGCGGGCGAGCGCATCTCGATGGCGGTGCTGGCGATGGCGATCGCCAACCTCGGCCACGAGGCGGAGTCGTTCACCGGCAGCCAGGCCGGCGTGATCACCGACGAGACCCATGGCAAGGCCAAGATCATCGACGTCACGCCGGGGCGCATCCAGACCTCGGTCGACGAGGGACACATCGCGATCGTCGCCGGGTTCCAGGGCGTCTCCCAGGACACCAAGAACATCACCACGCTGGGCCGTGGCGGCTCCGACACCACCGCGGTGGCGCTCGCGGCCGCGCTGCACGCCGACGTGTGCGAGATCTACACCGACGTCGACGGCGTGTTCACCGCCGACCCGCGCATCGTGCCCGGAGCGCGCCGGCTGCCTCGCGTCTCGTACGAGGAGATGCTGGAGATGGCCGCGTGCGGTACGAAGGTGCTACACCTGCGCTGTGTCGAGTACGCGCGCCGTTACCACATCCCCATCCACGTGCGTTCCTCCTTCTCGCAGAAGCCCGGCACGTGGGTCGACACCACTGGAGTAGACGAGATGGAACAGGCGATCATTTCCGGAGTCGCCCACGACCGCAGCGAGGCCAAGGTCACCGTCGTCGGTGTTCCCGACAAGGTCGGTGAGGCCGCGCGGATCTTCGAGTCGCTGGCCGACTCGGGTATCAACATCGACATGATCGTGCAGAACATCTCCGCGGCCTCCACCGCGCGCACCGACATCTCGTTCACGCTGCCGCGCAGCGACGGGCAGGTGGCGATGACCGCGCTGTCCCGGCTCAAGGACGAGGTCGGCTACGAGCAGCTGCTCTACGACGACCGCATCGGCAAGGTGTCGCTGGTCGGCGCCGGCATGCGCTCCCACCCGGGCGTCACCGCGAAGTTCTTCTCCGCCCTGGCGTCGGCCGGGGTCAACATCGAGATGATCTCGACATCCGAGATCCGCATCTCGGTCATCGTCGAGGAGGACCAGATCGACGCGGCCGTCGCCGCCGCGCACGCCGCGTTCGACCTCGAGAGCGACGAGGTCGAGGCTGTCGTCTACGGAGGGACCGGCCGATGAGTACGACCCAGAACAAGCCGACCCTGGCCGTCGTCGGGGCGACCGGCGCCGTCGGCACCGTGATGCTGGAGATCCTGTCCCAGCGCGAGGACGTCTGGGGCGAGATCCGGCTGGTCGCCTCCCCGCGCTCCGCGGGCAAGCGGCTGACCGTGCGCGGCGAGGAGGTCGAGGTCGTCGCGCTGTCCGAGGAGGCGTTCGAGGGCGTCGACGTCGCCATGTTCGACGTACCCGACGAGATCTCGGCGCAGTGGGCGCCGATCGCCGCCGCCAAGGGCGCGGTCGCGGTCGACAACTCCGGCGCGTTCCGGATGGACCCCGACGTGCCGCTCGTGGTGCCCGAGGTCAACCCCGCGCAGGTGCGCAACCGGCCCAAGGGCATCATCGCCAACCCCAACTGCACGACGCTGACGATGATGGACGCGATCGGCACGCTGCACCGCGGCTGGGGCCTGCGCGAGCTGGTCGTCGCGTCGTACCAGGCCGCCTCCGGGGCCGGCCAGCCCGGTGTCGACCGGCTGTACGACGAGCTCGAGATCGTCGGCGGCAACCGCTCGCTCGGCACGTCGGCCGGTGACGTACGCCGTGCGATCGCCGACAAGCTCGGCGACGACTCCCCGTTCGGCGCACCGCTCGCGCTCAACGTCGTCCCCTGGGCCGGCTCGGCCAAGGACGACGGCTGGAGCAGCGAGGAGCTGAAGGTCCGCAACGAGTCGCGCAAGATCCTCGGCATCCCCGACCTGAAGGTGTCCGCGACCTGTGTGCGCGTCCCGGTGGTCACCACGCACTCGCTGGCCGTGCACGCGACGTTCGAGCACGAGGTGACGGTCGCCGAGGCCCAGCGCGCGCTGATCGAGGCGCCGAGCGTGGTCGTGATCGACGACCCGGAGGCCGGCGAGTTCCCGACCCCGGCCGATGTCGTGGGCTCCGACCCGACGTTCGTGGGCCGGGTGCGTCAGGCGCTCGACTTCCCCAACACGCTCGAGCTGTTCGTGTGCGGCGACAACCTGCGCAAGGGTGCCGCGCTCAACACCGCGCAGATCGCCGAGCTGCTGGCCAAGGAGCTCACCACCTCCTGACGCGGGCGCTCAGCCGAGCCCGCTCGG
>CBFGZI010000195.1:0-4528 GCA_965653225.1 uncultured Propionibacteriales bacterium
GTGTTAAGCACGCCGCCAGCGTTCGTCCTGAGCCAGGATCAAACTCTCCGTTGAAATCTTGCGGCACCCCGCTGACGCGAGGAGCCAAGATTCGGAGTATCCCGGCAAGAGTTGGCACCATCTGGTGCCGTCTTACCAAAGGAACCGTTGACAGCGCCGAGGGATTGCTCCCTAGACGTCTGCCGACGGGGCGTTACTGTCATTCGTCGACTTTTGGCACGCTGTTGAGTTCTCAAGGATCAAGCGCGCACCGATGCAGCGCCTTGCGGCGGTGCCTCGGGGCAACCTGACTTAATTTACTCGGGCCGACGAGCGCCGTCAAATCGGTTCTCAGCGGTTCCGAGCCCGCACAACTCGACTCGACCTCGGCATCCCGGCGCGTGCTGGGTCACCTCGGCTGAGGGAGAAGTGTGGGGGTCACCCTGGGGCCGGCCGCCCGGCCTCTCGGCCTTGCGTCCCGCCGCTCCCTGGCGACGAAGAGAACATTACGGACCCGCGCAGGTAAACGCAAACCGACATCGCGGTGGCTCCCGTCACACCGGCGTTTGCCCAGGTCAGAGGGCATGTTCCGGGTAGCGGGCGCCTTGCGGCACGTCCCTCTCGAGGGTCCGAGTCGTCTCCTGCCACCTCCCCGAACCACACCGATGTCGTTTCGGCGGCCCTGCGAGCGAGCGGCTCCTACGCAACGACCTCGACGCCGGCCATATTCCGCTTACCCCGGCGCAGCACCAGGAAGCGCCCGTGCAGCAGCTGGTCGAGGCCGACCTCGGCGTCGGGATCGGTGACGCGCTCGTTGTTGAGGTACGCGCCGCCCTCGCTCGCCGTACGCCGGGCCGCGCCCTTGCTCGCCACCAGGCCCGTCTCCACCAGCAGGTCGGTCAGCGAGGGCATCCGCTCCCCCGCGCTGACCTGGGCGAAGGGCGCCTCGTGCAGCGCGGCCTCGAGCGTGGCGGCGTCGAGGCTGCCCAGGTCGCCGGTGCCGAACAGCGCGGCCGCCGCCTCCTGCACCCGGAGGGTCTCCCGCTCGCCGTGGACCATCGAGGTGACGTCCTGGGCGAGCGCCCGCTGTGCCGCTCGGGCGGCGGGCCGCTCGGCGTGCTGCTTCTCCAGGTCGGAGATGTCGGACAGCGAGCGGAACGTGAACACCCGCAGCAGCTCGCCCACCTGCCGGTCGTCGACGTTGAGCCAGAACTGGTAGAAGGCGTACGGCGAGGTCATCTCCGGGTCGAGCCACACCGTGCCGCTCTCGGTCTTGCCGAACTTGGTGCCGTCGGGCTTGGTCAGCAGCGGCGTGGACAGCGCGTGCACGTGCTCGCCCTCCACCCGCCGCACCAGCTCGACCCCGGCGGTGATGTTGCCCCACTGGTCGCTGCCGCCGGTCTGCAGCCGGCAGCCGTAGCGGCGGAACAGCTCGAGGTAGTCCATGGACTGCAGCAGGACGTAGCTGAACTCGGTGTAGCTGATGCCCCCGGCCTCGAGCCGGCCTCGCACCGCCTCGCGGTCGAGCATCCGGTTGACCGGGAAGTGCTTGCCGATGTCGCGCAGGAAGTCGATCGTGGACAGCCCGCTGGTCCAGTCGTAGTTGTTGACCACGAGTGCGGCGTCGTCGCCCTCGATGGGGACGAAGTGGGAGACCTGGCCGCGGTACTTCTGCGTCCACTCCTGCACGGTCGTGAGCGGGTTCAGCACCCGCTCACCGGTCTCCTTGGGGTCGCCGATGAGCCCGGTGGCGCCGCCGACGAGGATCAGCGGCCGGTGGCCCGCCAGCTGCAGTCTGCGGGCGGTGAGCAGCTGCACCAGGTGGCCCATGTGCAGGCTGGGGGCGGTCGGGTCGAACCCCACGTAGAAGGTCAGCGGACCCTTCGACAGCTCGGCGCGCAGGGCGTCGGGATCGGTCGACTGCGTGACCAGGCCGCGCTGGTCGAGCTCGTCGAAGATGTGCAGGGTGCCGGTCACGCGGGGAGCTCCTTCGCCGATGTGGTCCGCTGCAAAGCCTGCCGTATCGCCGGTGGTGGCGGCTAACGGGATCTGCTCCTACGACGGTCGGCGGCCGGCCGGTAGTCGGACACGTGCCGGTCGCCCTCGACCCAGAACCGCCATGGCCGGTCGGCGGCCTCCCGCAGCCCGACCCGGGGTCCGGTCCGGGTCGTCTGCGGCCGGTCACCGCGGGTGAGCCGGATCGCGCCGTCGAACAGGTCCGTACCGTCGTGCGTCCGGTCGAGCCCGAGGGCCTGGGTCAGCCTGGCCGGCCCGCGGGCCAGGTCGCGCTCCGCCACACGCTGCCCGCGCCGCCGCTGGGCGAGACGGCCACCCTCGACCACCTCGCCGGCGCGCAGCAGCACGGCCGAGGCCGTGCCCTCGGGACCGCACACCACGTTGGCGCACCAGTGGATGCCGTAGCTGAAGTACACGTACAGGTGGCCGGGTGGCCCGAACATGGTGCCGTTGCGGGGCGTGCGGCCGCGGTAGGCGTGCGAACCGGGGTCGTTGGCGCCGTCGTAGGCCTCCACCTCGGTCAGCCGCACCGCGACGCCGTCGTGACGGAGGACGACGCCGAGCAGGTCGGGGGCGACCTCGAGCACCGGTCGGTCGAAGAACGACCGGTCCAGCGTCGTCGGCATCAGCTGCGAGTCCACGCCCCCAGCGTCTCAGCCGACGTACGCAGCTCGTCCAGCTGCTCCCGGACCCGGTCGACCGCGGTGCCGCCGCGAGCGTCGCGGGAGGCGATGGCACCACGCACGCTGAGCACCTCGCGCACCTGCGGGGTCAGGGCCGGAGAGATCGCGGCCAGCTCCTCGTCGGTGAGGTCCCACAGCTCGACCCCGCGCTCCTCGCAGCGGCGCACGCACGCGCCCGCGACCTCGTGCGCCTCCCGGAACGGCACGCCCTGCCGCACCAGCCACTCGGCCACGTCGGTGGCCAGCGAGAAGCCCTGCGGCGCCAGCTCCTCCAGGCGGTCGGTGTCGAACCGTAGCGTCTCGACCATGCCGGTCACCGCGGGCAGCAGCAGCTCAAGCGTGTCGACGGAGTCGAAGACCGGCTCCTTGTCCTCCTGCAGGTCACGGTTGTACGCCAGCGGCAGCGCCTTGAGCGTGGCCAGCAGACCGGTGAGGTTGCCCACCAGCCGGCCCGCCTTGCCGCGGGTCAGCTCGGCGATGTCGGGGTTCTTCTACTGCGGCATGATGCTCGACCCGGTGGAGTAGGCGTCGTCGAGCTCGACGAACCCGAACTCCTTGGTGGCCCACAGGATGACCTCCTCGGCCTGCCGCGACAGGTCGATGCCGATCATCGCCGCCACGAACGCGAACTCGGCGACGAAGTCCCGCGCGGCCGTGCCGTCGATGGAGTTCGCCGACGACCCGTCGAAGCCGAGGTCGGCGGCCACCCGCTCGGGGTCGAGTCCGAGCGAGGACCCGGCCAGCGCACCCGAGCCGTACGGCGAGTCCGCGGCCACCCGCCGGTCCCAGTCGCGCAGCCGGTCGGCGTCACGCAGCAGCGGCCACGCGTGCGCCAGCAGGTGGTGGGAGAGCAGCACCGGCTGCGCATGCGGCTGGAGGGTGCGGCCCGGCATCGCCACCCCGAGGTGCCGCTCGGCCTGGGCGGCCTGGGCCGCGACCAGGTCGAGGACGCCGCGGGCGACCACCCGCGCGTGCTCGCGCAGGTACATCCGGAACTGCGTGGCCACCTGGTCGTTGCGCGACCGGCCGGCCCGCAGCCGGCCGCCGAGGTCCGGCCCCAGCCGCTCCAGCAGCCCGCGCTCGAGCGCGCTGTGCACGTCCTCGTCGGCGGGCGCGGGTGCGAACGCGCCGCTGCGGACGTCGTCCTCGAGCGCGTCGATCCCCGCCAGCAGCGCCTTGAGGTCCTGCTCGGACAGCAGGCCTGCACGCGCCAGCACCCGCGCGTGCGCCCTCGACCCCGCCAGGTCGTACGGCGCCAGCCGCCAGTCGAAGTGCGTGGACTTCGACAGCGCGGCAAGAGCGTCGGACGGGCCGCCGGCGAACCGGCCGCCCCACAGGCCTCCGGGCTTGCCGTCGCTCACTCGTTGGCCAGGTGGTGGTCGCGCTTCGCCGCGATCTTGCTCGGCAGCCCCCACAGCTCCACGAAGCCCTTGGCCTGCGACTGGTCGAACACGTCGCCCTCGTCGTAGGTGGCCAGGTTGAAGTCGTACAGGCTGGCCGGGCTGCGCCGCCCGGTGGCGACGGCCTTGCCGCCGTGCAGGGTCATCCGGATGTCGCCGGTGACGTGCTCCTGCGAGCTTTCCATGAAGGCGTCGAGGCTGCGCTTGAGCGGGGAGAACCACAGCCCGTCGTAGGCGAGCTCGCCCCACCGCTGCTGGGCGGTGCGCTTGAAGCGGCCCAGGTCCCGCTCGACCGTGACGCTCTCCAGCTCCTGGTGCGCGGCGATGAGCACCATCGCACCCGGCGCCTCGTAGACCTCACGGCTCTTGATGCCGACCAGCCGGTCCTCGACCATGTCGTGCCGGCCGATGCCCTGGGCGCCGCCGCGGCGGTTCAGCTGCTGGATGGCC
>CBFGZI010000196.1:0-4427 GCA_965653225.1 uncultured Propionibacteriales bacterium
AGACCACGCTGGTGCTCCATCTCAACGGGATCCTCGCGCCCGGCAGGGGCACGGTGTCGGTGTGCGGCCTGGAGGTCGCCAAGCCCAACCTGCAGGAGATCCGCAGGCGGGTCGGGGTGGTGTTCCAGGACCCCGACGACCAGCTGTTCATGCCCACCGTGCGCGACGACGTGGCGTTCGGGCCCGCCAACCTCGGGGTGCGAGGCGCCGAGCTCGACGCGCGGGTCGAGGATGCGCTCGAGCGCGTGGGCATGGAGGCCTACGCCGACCGGCCGCCGCACCACCTCTCGTTCGGCCAGCGCCGGCGCGTCGCGGTGGCGACCGTGCTGGCGATGCAGCCGGAGATCCTGGTGCTGGACGAGCCGTCGTCCAACCTCGACCCGGCCTCGCGGCGCGAGCTGGCCGACATCCTGCTCGGCCTCGACGTCACCGTGCTGATGGTGACCCACGACCTGCCGTACGCCCTGGAGCTGTGCCCGCGCTCGGTGGTGCTCTCCGAGGGCGTGATCGTGGCCGACGGCCCCACGGCCGACGTGCTCACCGACGAGGCGACGATGAGGGCACACCGTCTCGAGCTGCCGTTCGGTTTCGACCCGCGCAGTGTCCAGCCCCGCGCCTGAGCGGGGCCTTCCCACCGGTAACCTCGTACGCCGAGACGGACCGAATCGAGGAGGATGTCTTGAGCCAGGCCCAGACGTCGGCCACGCCGGCCAGGCACCGCGCCGAGGTGCAGGCAGCCAACCGGTCGCCGCAGGACCTCGAGCACGACATCGAGCAGACCCGCGACCGGCTCGCAGACACCCTCGACGAGCTCCTCTTCCGGATCAAGCCCAAGACGATCGTCCAGCGTCAGATCGAGGAGACCAAGTCCCACTTCGTCGACGCCCAGGGCAACGTGCGCCCGGAGAGGGTCGCTGCCGCGGTCGGCGCCGCGGTCGGGGTGGCCGCCTTCTTCGTGGTGGTCCGAAGGCTCTCCAAGCGCAAGGGCTGAGCTCGCTTGTCCTCCCCGCAACCAGGTCTCGGCGACGAGAAGTTGCCGATCCGCATGCTGCACGACCGGGTCCTGGTCAGTCTCGACTCCGACCACGGTGAGCGGCACTCCAGCGGTGGGATCGTCATCCCGGCCACCGCGAAGATGGGCCGGCGGCTGGAGTGGGCCCGGGTCGTCGCCGTCGGCGCCAACGTGCGCACGGTGGAGGTCGGCGACCGGGTGTTGTTCGACCCCGAGGAGCGGGCCGAGGTCGAGGTCGGCGGCCAGGACTACATCCTGCTGCGCGAGCGTGACCTGCACGCGGTCGCCTCCGAACGGCTGCCCGACGGGCAGACGGGGCTGTACCTCTAGAAGGCTGGCAGCTGCCTTGGGCGGCTGCCCCGGCGCCGCCCCACACCGGCTGCGACTGTGCCGACCGTGCCGACCGTGGCGACGGTGCGTCAGGCCAGGCCGGCCTCGACGTGCTCGGTGGCAGCCTCGGCGGCCTGTGCGCGGTGCCGCGACCAGAAATCCAGGAAGTCCTGCTCGGGAAGCGGCCGTGAGGTGAGGAACCCCTGCATCAGCGGGCACCCCATCTCGCCCAGCCGCCGCTGCTGCCCCGCGGTCTCCACACCTTCGGCGACGGTCTCGATGCCGAGCGCGTGCGAGAGCCGGAGCACCGCGCCCACGATCTCGGTGTCGACGGCGTCCTGGTCGAGACCCGCGGTGAAGGTGCCGTCGAGCTTGACCACGTCGACCGGCAGATGCTTGAGGTACGACAGGGACGAGTAGCCGGTGCCGAAGTCGTCGATCGCCACCCGCACGCCGAGGTCGCGCAGCGCGATCACGGTGCGCAGCGCGATCGCGGTGTCGGCCATCAGGGCCGACTCGGTGATCTCCAGGCACAGCTGCGACGGCGAGAGCCCCGTCTGCGCGAGGCAGGCGGCCACCTCGTCGGCCAGGTTGGGGGAGGAGAACTGCACGGCGGACAGGTTCACCGAGACGCTCAGCGGCTCCCGGTCGGGGTGCGACTCAGTCCAGGACTGCACGGCCCGGCAGGACTCCTGCAGCACCCACTTGCCCAGCGGCACGATCAGCCCGGTCTCCTCGGCCAGCGGGATGAACTGGCCCGGCATGACGACACCGCGCTGCAGGCTGTGCCAGCGCACCAGTGACTCCACGCCCACGACGCGTCCCTCGGCGGTGGTGACGATCGGCTGGTAGTAGACCGACAGCTGCTTGTTGTCGATCGCGGTCCGCAGCTGGCCCTCGAGGTCGAGCCGCTCGCGGGCGCTCTCGATCAGCGAGTCCGAGGCCATCTTCACGCAGTTGCCGCCGGCGCCCTTCGCGGCGTACGCGGCGGTGTCGGCCGCGGCGAGCACGTCCTCGCGGCTCTGGCTGGCCTGTGCGGCGGCGGCGCCGATCGACGCGGACACGTGGATGACGACCTCACCGAGGTCGAACGGCGACTCGAGGGCGCGGTGCACGCGGTAGGCGATGCTCTCGAGCTGGTCGACGCCGGGCACGTCCTCGACCAGCATCACGAACTCGTCGCCGGAGAACCGGGCGACGGTGTCGGCCGCCGACACGCTGCGGCGCAGCCGGTGCGCGACCTGGATCAGCAGCCGGTCGCCGACCAGGTGGCCGTACGAGTCGTTGACCAGCTTGAACCGGTCGAGGTCGACGAACAGCACGCCGTGCTCGCCGCCGGACTTCACCAGCCGCGCGAGGGCGTGGTCGAGGCGGTCGGTGAGCAGACGGCGGTTGGGCAGGCCGGTCAGCTCGTCGTGCAGGGCACGGTGGGCCATGGCGTTCTGCAGGGCTCGGCGTTCGGTGATGTCGCGCAGTACGAGCACCGCGCCGGTGTGCCCCTCCTGGCCGTCGCCGGTACGCAGCGGGGTGAGGCTGTAGGCGACGTCGAGGCTGCTCACGCCCGGGCAGAGCAGCATCGCGTCGACGTCGCGCTCGACGGTCGAGTCGGAGACCATCTTGGCGAAGTCGGTGGGGCGGGTGCCCATCTTGAGCACGCACACGTCGTTGATCGCCTGACCGAGCAGCTCGCCCTCGGACTCGTGGCCGGTCATCTTGACCGCGGCCGGGTTGGCGAACGTCACGCGTGCGTTGAGGTCGACCGCGATCACGCCCTCGCTCTGCGAGTAGGTGATCGTCCGAAGCCGGGTGATCAGCTCGGTCGAGCGGAGCACGTCACCGGCGACCCCGGCGAGCCTCTCCAGGGTGTCGCGCTCGGAGGCGGTCCACTCGCCCTGACCGTGCTTGGGCTTCACGCACAGAACGCGTCCGCTGCCGAGCGGGATCGACAGGGCATGGGCCGGGCAGGAGGCACCCTCCTCGACGATGCTTACCTCGCCCGCCGGGGTCAGGTCGCGCGCCGCGCGGATGAGGTCGTCGGTCAGGGCGTCGGAGGTTTGCTGTGTACGCAGCGACGCCGTCGCGCGCTGCAACCGCTCGGCGGCCATGCGCGCCGAGATCTCCCGGAACACGGCGGCGTAGGCACGCTGTACGAACAAGACCAGACCGGCGGCGAGGAAAGCCGACCACGGACTGTTGCCGATCGCGAGAGTGGCAACGCCGCCGAGCAGCACTGCGCCGATCCAGGGGCGAACCCGGTCGAAGACGTCGCGCAAAGACTTGAGGAAGTTGGCCCCGGTGGCGTACGAGACCATGGCGCGAACAAGCAGTGCAGTAGCCATCGAGAAGGCGAATGCGCCGACCATTGCGCCGAGCACGTCCTGCAGACCCGGGTTCGAACTCGGGGAGACGCCTGCCAGCTGCGCCAGGACGATCCCGACGGCGCAGGCGAGCAGGTACGACCCAACGTTGAAGACCGACTTGACGAGGCCTCGTCGCGTCACGAAGTTGCTCGCGATGATTGCCACACCGGAGGCGATGAAGATCTCGTGCGGCGCGAGCATCGCCAGCATCGGCACGTAGAGGACGTCGTCGAACTGCAGATGCTCGACGTTTCCTTCCTTCGCCACACTGCGCATCGGGCGGATGTGGAACAGCAGCAGCAGGAAGCCCAGGATGATGGCCGGAACCGACGGACGGTCCCAGTTGCCGTCGGTCACGAGGATGGCCGCGAAGACACCGCAAAGGAGCACGCCGACGCTTACTGCCGCGACGTGTGCAGGCGGGCGAGCCCCTTGCGTGGAGGTCATGCTGACATTGTGCACGCTTGGTCACCGCGTGAAGGCGATATGCATCTATTGTCCGTCTCTGGCCGAAGACCGCCAAGCTGAGCCCTGCGGGAACACCCAAGCAGACATCAGGGCCGGCCTCATGCGAGAGACCGGCCCTGACATGGGTCTACGGGATCAGCCCCAAGCAGTGCCAGCGGTCTGGACCTTGGCGTCCTTGCCGGTGAGACCCCAGGCCGTTCCTGCGGCGGAGGCGCTGTCGGCGACACCGATGTTCACAGCAAGCAGGGCCGCGGCCG
>CBFGZI010000197.1:0-4379 GCA_965653225.1 uncultured Propionibacteriales bacterium
AGCGGCAGCGCGAGGCGATCGTGCTGCGCTACTACGCCGACCTGTCCGAGGCCGACACCGCGCTCGCCATGGGCGTGAGCCGCGGTGCCGTGAAGAGCCACACCTCTCGCGGGATGTCCGCGCTGCGCAAGAGCCTGGAGGGGCATTGATGGACAGGCAGTTCGAGAGGCCCGACGAGTTCGAGGCCCGGGTGCGTCAGGCGCTGCGTGGTGAGGCCGAGAAGGTCGAGCCGGCCGGCGACGGGCTGCTCGCGATCCGGGAGCGCACCGGCCGTGGACGGAGCGCCGGACGGGCACGTTCGCGCTGGCTCGGCGGGGGCGCGGCCGTGCTGGCCACCGCCGCGGCC
The DNA here is from genome assembly GCA_965653225.1 of uncultured Propionibacteriales bacterium. Taxonomy (GTDB): domain Bacteria; phylum Actinomycetota; class Actinomycetes; order Propionibacteriales; family Nocardioidaceae; genus JALZDI01. The sequence goes on from CBFGZI010000197.1 coordinate 347, forward strand.
GTCACCGCGATCGCCGTGGTCGGGTCGTCCGACCTGGGCATCGAGACGGGCCAGCGTCACGCCGGTCCCGCCGCCGGCGGGCCCGCGGCCGCGACGGCGCCGGTGCAGCTGTTCTTCCTGGACAGCACGCCGGAGAAGCGGGGAGAGCCGGGGTACGTGAGCGTCGCCGCGCCGGGTCTGTACCGGGAGACCCACCAGGCGCCGGTCGGCGCCGACCCCGTCGCGAGCGCGGTACACGAGCTGGTGCAGGCCAGCCCGACCGACTCCGACTACGTCAACCCGTGGCAGGGCATCACCGTCAGCTCCGTTCGGTCCACGCCGGGCGGCGCTGTCGTCGACGTGAGCGCCCTGCCGTCCTCCGGCAAGGAGCGCGATTCTGCGCTGCAGGCGCTGGCGCAGACCGTCGCCGCAGCGGGGAGCACGGGGAACGCGACCAGGGTGAGTGTCGAGGTGAACGGGCAGCCGGCCACGACGGTCGGGGCGGCCGACCCGGTCGGCACGTTCGCCGGCATCTGGGTGCTCACACCGGAGCAGGGCACCACAGTGCACTCCCCGGTCGCGTTCTCCGGCATGGCCGCGACGTTCGAGGGCAACGTGGCCTTCGAGGTCCGGGATGCCAGCGGCGTGGTCGCCCAGGGCGCGACCACGACCACCGGCGGCATGGGCGTGTGGTCGCCGTGGTCGTTCACACGGAAGCTGGCACCCGGCAGCTACACGCTGACGGTGTACGACCAGGACCCCGCGCTCGGCGGTCGGCGCGACGTCGACACCAAGGTGTTCACCGTCAACTGACGCGGGCGGCGCCGCCGGGGCTCCCTCCCCCGGTCGCGCCGCGAGTCAGGCCCAGCGGGGCGTACGTGAGAGCAGCGCGGCGGCGGCCGCGACACCGGCGGTGGAGGTGCGCAGCACCGACGAGCCCAGCCGTACGGCGGTCGCGCCGGCACCGGTGAGCCGCTCGACCTCCTCGTCGGTGAGGCCGCCCTCCGGGCCGATCACCACGGTGACGTCGCCCTTGCGCGGCACCTCCAGCGCGGCCAGCGCCCGCTCGGCGTCCTCGTGCAGCACCACCGGCAGCGCCGAGGTCCGCAGCAGCGCCGCGACGTCGTCGGTGCTCGCCAGGTCGGGCACCTCGGGGACCCAGGACCGGCGGGCCTGCTTGGCCGCCTCGCGCGCGTGCCCGCGCCACTTCGCCAGCGCCTTATCCGCGCGTTCGCCGCGCCACTGCACCACGCAGCGGGCGGCCGCCCACGGCACGATCACGTCGGCGCCCACCTCGGTCAGCATCTGCACGGCCATCTCGGCCCGGTCGCCCTTCGGCAGCGCCTGCACCACGACGAGCCGGGGCATCGGTGGCGGTGTCGTACGCCAGCCGCGCACCTCGCAGACCAGCCCGGTACGGGAGGCCTCGACGACCACGCAGTCGGCCGACGTGCCCCGGCCGTCGGTCAGCACCACCGGCTCACCGGGGCGTAGCCGGCGCACCACCGAGGCGTGCCGGCCCTCGGGCCCGTCGAGCACGACGACGTCGTCGGCACCGGCCAGCGCCTCAGGGTCGGCCAGGAAGACCGGCGCGGTCATGGCTCAGCGGCTCGGCGGCTCAGCGGCTCAGCGCGGCCCGAAGGCGTCGCGCAGCCAGTTGAAGACGCCCCGGTCGCGGGCGTGCGGGGTGCCGAACGAGCCCTCGGCCTGCTCCTCGTGACGCAGCGTCGCGAGCTGACGGAGCAGCTCCTCCTGCTGCTGGTCGAGCCGGGTCGGCGTCTCCACCACCACGTGCACGACGAGGTTGCCCCGGCCGGAGCCGCGCAGCCGCGGCACACCCCGCGCGTTCAGCACGATGGCCTCGCCGGACTGGGTGCCGGGCTTGATGTCGATCGGCAGGCTGGTCTGGACGTCGCTGCCCTCGTCGGCGAGGTCGGCCTCCAGCGTGGGCAGGTCGATCTTGGTGCCCAGCGCGGCGGCCGTCATCGGCAGCGTGACCGTGCAGTGCAGGTCGTCGCCCTCCCGCTTGAACAGGTCGTGCGGCGCGATCTCCACCTCGACGTACAGATCGCCCGGCGGCCCCCCGCCGGGGCCGACCTCGCCCTGCCCGCTCAGCTGCACGCGCGTGCCGGTGTCGACGCCGGGAGGCGTCTTCACCGTGATCGTGCGCCGCGCCCGCACCCGGCCGTCGCCGGAGCACTCGTTGCACGGGTCGGCGATCACGGTGCCGTAGCCGCGGCAGCTCGGGCAGGGCCGCATGGTGCGGATCTCGCCGAGGAAGGACCGCTGCACCTGGTGGATCTCGCCGCGCCCGTGGCAGGTCTCGCACGGCACCGGGCCGGACCCGGGTGCCGCGCCGTCACCGCCGCAGACCGTGCAGGTGACCGCGGTGTCGACCTTGAGCTCGCGAGTGGTGCCGAAAGCCGCCTCCGCAAGCGTGACCTGCATCCGGATGAGCGCGTCCTGGCCCCGCCGTACGCGAGAACGCGGCCCGCGGGTGCCGGCCGCGCCGGCCTGACCGCCGAAGAAGGCGTCCATGATGTCGGTGAACGAGAAGCCCTGGCCGAAGCCGCCGCCGGCGCCGGAGGACATCGGGTCGCCGCCGATGTCGTACATCTCCCGCTTGCCCGGGTCTGACAGCACCTCGTAGGCGCGGGTGACCTCCTTGAACTTCTCCTGCGTCGCCGCGTCCGGGTTGACGTCGGGATGCAGCTTGCGGGCGAGGCGCCGGTACGCCTTCTTGATGTCCTCGGGGGAGGCGTCGCGGCCCACGCCGAGCGTGTCGTAGTAGTCCTGGCTCATGCTCCTGGCCATTGGTATATCGCTGCTGCTCCTGCTGGCTGGTTCCTGTGCACGTCGTACGTCGAAGGGCCCGACCTATGCCTCTATGACTCGGCCAGGATGCGGCTGACGTATCGGGCGACGGCCCGGACCGCGGCGATGCTGCCGGGGTAGTCCATCCGAGTCGGACCGACGATACCCAGCGTCGCGAACACGTCGTCGCCTGGCCCGTAGCCGGTGGCCACCACGCTGGTGCTGGCCAGCTCCTGGTACGGCTGCTCGTGCCCGATGCGCACCGTGACCTGGCTGGGGCTGGTCGCCTCACCAAGAAGCTTCAGCAGCACCACGTGCTCCTCCAGCGCCTCCAGCATCGGCTTCAGCGACCGGTCGAAGTCGTCGCCGAACCTGGTGAGGTTGGCGGTGCCCCCGATCAGGACGCGCTCGTCGTACCGCTCGTCGGACATGGTCTCGACCAGCGTGGCCACGATGGCGTTGACGGTGCCGCGGTGCTCGGGCGGGAACGCCTCGCAGAGGTCGCCGACCCTGGCCACGGCGTCGCTGAGCCGCTGGCCCAGCACCGCGCCGAGCAGCCGGGTTCGCAGGTCGGCCAGCAGGGCGTCGTCGAACGGCAGGTCGTGGGTGAGAACTCGCTGCTCCACCCGCCCGCTGCTGGTGATGAGCACCAGCAGCAGCCGGTTGGGGTTGAGCGTGACCAGCTCGACGTGGCGCACCGTCGACCGCGACAGGGTGGGGTACTGCACGATCGCGACCGAGCGGGTCAGCTGGGCCAGCATCCGCACGGTGCGGTGCACGACATCATCGAGGTCGACCGCGCCCTCGAGGAAGGTCGAGATGGCGCGCCGCTCGGCGGGGCTGAGCGGCTTGAGCGCGGTGAGCCGGTCGACGAACAGCCGGTAGCCCTTGTCGGTCGGGATGCGGCCGGCGCTGGTGTGCGGCTGGGTGATGAACCCCTCCTCCTCCAGCGCGGCCATGTCGTTGCGGACCGTCGCCGGCGAGACGCCGAGCTGGTGCCGCTCGACCAGTGACTTGGAGCCGACCGGCTCCTGGGTCGACACGTAGTCCTCGACGATGGCGCGCAGCACCGCGAGCCGTCGCTCGTCGAGCGCTCGGTCGGCCACGGCCACCCAACTCCTCATCCCTTGGCACTCCGTCGAAACGAGTGCCAGTCTACGCGCCGGGCCGTTGAAACCCCGTGTGATCATCGTGGCGTGAGCCCGCAGGGATGACCAGAAGCAGGACCCGAAGCAGGACC
>CBFGZI010000198.1:0-4296 GCA_965653225.1 uncultured Propionibacteriales bacterium
TCCAAGCCGGCAGAGGCGCCGGAGCCGTCCGAGCCGGACGAGCCGGACGAGCCGGACGAGCCGCTCAAGCCGGTGCAGCCGGCGCGCCCGCTGCGCCGCGCCGTACGCGCCGACGTCACTCGGCGGCCCACCGTGCGCGCGCCCATCCTCGGCCAGCTGGCGCTGCAGGAGCCGCTGCCCGCCCAGCCCACCAGCCGCACCGACGCCGACCGGGGCGAAGGCGCACGCGACGACCGGCGCTCGGACGGGCCGGACCGTCCGGACCGTCCGAGGGGCCCGCGTCCTCGGGGCAACATGAGCCTGGTGCTGGGCGAGACGCCTCCGCCGCTCCCGCCCGAGCCCGAGCCTGAGCCCGAGCCGATGCCGGTCCCGGAGGAGACCGCCCCGGACCCCGCCGACAACCCGGTCATCGGACCCGTCATCGCCGAGGCACGCAGGCTGCTGGGCCTGAGCGTGGACGAGCTGGCCACCCGTACGCGGATCCGTCCGCACGTGATCGAGGCCATCGAGGTCGACGACTTCGGGCCGTGCGCGGGCGACTTCTACGCGCGCGGGCACCTGCGCGCGCTCAGCCGCGTGCTCGGGGTCGACCCGGCACCGCTGGTCCAGCACTTCGACGAGCGCTACGCCAGCGCGCCGATCAACGCTCGCCGCGTGTTCGAGGCGGAGCTGGCCGCCGGGGCCTCCGGCCCGTTCCGCGGCGTCGGCAACCAGGGCGGCCCGCGCTGGGGCGCGCTGGTCATCGCGGTGCTGGTGCTCGTGCTGGTCTGGATCCTCGTCACGATCCTGGGCGCCGGCTCCAGCGGCACCAGCAGCCACGCCGACCTCAACAGCGGCGCCGCCCAGATCCACCGCACCTACGACGGGCCGCAGGCCGGCGACGCCGCCTGACCGCACGCGCGGCCGCGTCGGCCACCCTCGGCGTACGTGCGTCGGCTGCGGGTTGGGCCGCGACGACGCCGTCGGCCATACTTGGCGGCTTGACGTCCCCCACCGATCCCGACACCGGCGTGCTCCGCAACAGCTCTGCGCGCGAGCGGCCGCCGCGGCAGGCGAGCGCGGAGCCGACCACGGTCGCCCTGGTGACGCTCGGATGTGCCCGCAACGAGGTCGACTCCGAGGAGCTGGCCGCCCGGTTCGAGCGCGACGGGCTCCGGCTGGTGGACGACGCGAACGACGCCGACGCGGTCGTGGTGAACACCTGCGGGTTCGTCGAAGCAGCCAAGAAGGACTCCGTCGACACCCTGCTCGCGGCCGCGGACCTGAAGTCCGGTGGCCGTACGCAGGCGGTGGTGGCGGTTGGATGCCTCGCCGAGCGCTACGGCCGTGAGCTGGCCGAGTCGCTTCCGGAGGCCGACGCCGTGCTCGGCTTCGACGACTACCCCGACATCGCCGCCCGGGTCCGCTCGGTGCTCGACGGGGAGGCACACGAGGCGCACGTGCCCCGCGACCGCCGTGCGCTGTTGCCGATCTCGCCGGTGGAGCGAGCAGCCGGCGGGGTCGTCCTGCCCGGCCACGCCGACCCGGCACTGTCCGAGCCAGACCTCCCTGAGGGCCTGGCACCGGCCAGCGGACCGCGGGCGCTGCGCCGCCGCCTCGGCGACGGCCCCATGGCACCGCTCAAGCTGGCCTCCGGCTGCGACCGCCGCTGCACGTTCTGCGCGATCCCGCGGTTCCGCGGCTCGTTCGTGTCCCGGCGCCCCGCGGACGTGCTCACGGAGGCGCGCTGGCTGGCCGAGCAGGGCGTTCGCGAGCTGTTCCTCGTCAGCGAGAACTCCACCTCCTATGGCAAGGACCTCGGCGACCTGCGGCTGCTCGAGACGCTGCTGCCCGAGCTCGCCGCCGTCCCCGGAGTGCACCGGGTACGGGTGTCGTACCTGCAGCCGGCCGAGACCCGCCCCAGCCTGGTGCAGGCGCTCGCGGGTACGCCGGGCGTCGCGCCGTACTTCGACCTGTCCTTCCAGCACGCCAGCCCGGCCGTGCTGCGGCGGATGCGCCGGTTCGGCGACACCGAGCGGTTCCTGGACCTGCTCGACCAGGTCCGCCGGGTGGCGCCCGGTGCCGGCGTACGCAGCAACGTCATCGTGGGCTTCCCCGGCGAGACCGAGGACGACCTCGCCACCTTGTGCGAGTTCCTCGAGGCCGCGCGGCTGGACGCGGTGGGCGTGTTCGGCTACTCCGACGAGGACGGCACCGAGGCCGCCGGGCTGGACGGGCAGCACGACCCCGACGAGGTGAGCGCGCGGGCCGAGCACGTCAGCCGGCTGGCCGAGGAGCTCACCGCCCAGCGTGCCGAGGAGCGGGTCGGCGAGGTGGTCGAGGTGCTGGTCGAGCGGGTGGACGCGGACGAGGCGGAGGGCCACGCGGCCCACCAGGGGCCCGACGTCGACGGCTCGACGCTCCTGCGGGCGCCACGGAACGGACCCTCGGACGGGCCCGGTCGCGTCGACCGGATGGCCGTCGGTGACCTCGTACGGGCACGCGTCGTCGACGCATCCGGCGTCGACCTCATCGCGGAGCCGCTGGAGGTCTAGCGTGAGCGAGGTGACCGCGTCCAAGCCGGCCGCCCGGCCGAGCAACTGGAACCTGCCCAACGCTCTGACGTCGCTGCGGATCCTGATGGTGCCGGTGTTCGGGTGGCTGCTGCTGTCACACGGCGGCGAGCAGGTGGCCTGGCGCATCGCGGCGTTCGTGGTCTTCCTCGCCGCGATGCTCACCGACCGGCTCGACGGCGAGATCGCCCGCCGGCGCGGCCTGGTCACCAACTTCGGCAAGATCGCCGACCCGATCGCGGACAAGGCGCTGACCGGCACCGCGTTCATCGGGCTGTCCCTGCTCGGTGAGCTGTCGTGGTGGGTGACCGTCGTCGTGCTCGGCCGCGAGGTGCTGATCACGGTGGTCAGGTTCGTGGTCATCCGCTACGGCGTGATCGCGGCCAGCCGGGGCGGCAAGCTCAAGACCGTGCTGCAGACGGTCGCGCTGTGCGCCTACATCCTCCCGGTCGCCGACGTCCTCGTGCTGCACCTCGCCGCGATGCTGGTGATGGCGGCCGCCGTGGTGGTGACCGTGTGGACCGGCGGGGAGTACCTCGTGCACGCGCTCAAGGTGTGGCGCGAGGGCCGCGCCGCTGCGAGCGCCTGAACCGGCCGCCGGATGGGTGAGCAGGAGAGCGAGCAGCCGCACGCCGACGTGCGTGCGGACCTGTTCCGCGAGGCGGAGGCCGCGCTGGAGGCGCTGTCCTCCGCCGGGCACACGCTCGCGGTGGCCGAGTCGCTGACCGGCGGGCTGCTGTCGGCGACGCTCACGGACATACCAGGCGCCTCGGCGGTGTACCGCGGTGGCGTGTGCGCCTACAGCAGCGACCTCAAGGTCGCGTTGCTCGACGTGCCCGACGCGCTCGTGCGCTCCGACGGCGTGGTGTCGGCATCTGTCGCCGAGGCGATGGCCCGTGGCGCGCGGGCGCGCCTGGGGTCGACGTACGCGCTGAGCACCACCGGCGTGGCCGGGCCGGACTCCCAGGAGGGGAAGCCGGTGGGGACGGTCTTCGTGGCCGTGTCGGGGCCCGAAGGTACGCAGGCGGAGGAGCTGCGCCTGCGCGGAGACCGGCAGGCCATCCGGCAGCGCACCTGTCTGGCGGCGCTGGGGGAGCTGCGTCGTAGGCTGGACACAACCGACGGACCGGTCGCCACGTGACTGTTCACACACGCATCACGCCTGGCCGGTACGCTTGGGGGACACGGCTAAGAAGCAGCCGACGTCATCGAGAGGAGCGCGACCATGCTGCTGGTTCGTCAGGTGCTCGGTGAGGTCCTGCGTGAGGAGCGCATCCGCCAGGGGCGGACTCTGCGAGACGTGTCCAAGGAGGCCATGGTCAGCCTCGGCTACATCTCCGAGATCGAGCGTGGCGTCAAGGAAGCCTCCAGCGAGTGCCTTTCGGCCATCTGCTCCGCGCTCGACGTCCCCCTCTCGTCGGTGCTCGGGCTGGTCAGCCAGGAGCTGCGCACTGCTGAGGTGGCACTCGGCAAGCTGACCCCGGTCGACGCCGCGGTCTACGACGCCGCAGCTGCCTGACCGGTATTCATCTCGGGATCCCCGGTCGGTCCCTCCGGTCGTGTGTCATGCCCGCGCACATCTCGCGCTGTCTCGATGACACGCAACTGCTGTGCCGCTTCAGTGAGCACGATCCGGTAACACCGAGCGCTCGGCTTGCGTCCTGCGCGAGTCGCGTGTCGGTTCTGGATACATGCGCCGCGGCGTCGACGACACGCGACCGTCGCCGCGGCCCTGAGCACGATC
>CBFGZI010000199.1:0-4282 GCA_965653225.1 uncultured Propionibacteriales bacterium
CGGCTGGGCGAGCCGCCGTGCTCGTCGGACTCGCCCGGCTCCTTGGCGCCGGGCCACGGCTTGGCCACCCGCGAGACCAGCACGAAGTCCTTGCGCAGCGGGTAGCCCTCGAACTCCTCCGGCAGCAGCAGGTGCCGGGTCGGCGGCTCGGGCGCCTCGCTGAACGTGATGCCGAACATCTCGGCGGTCTCGCGCTCGTGCCATCCCGCGCCGGCGAAGATCCCGACCGCGCTGGGCAGCACCGGCTCCTCCCGCGGGACGGTGGTGCGCAGCAGCAGGTGCCGCACCCCACGACTCGTCTGCGACGCCTCGGGGGTTTCGCTCCGGCCGGTCGCAGACGAACCGATGCGGGCGAGGTGGCAGACCACGGCGAAGCCCTCGGCGAGCTCGTCGACCGCGGACAGCCAGTCGAAGAACCCGCAGCCGAGGACGTCGCGGGCGATGGTCAGCGACTCCCGCCAGCGAGGCGCCGTGACGGTGACCGTGAGCGGGCCGAAGCCCTCGTCGTACGTCGCCTCCTCGTCGGCGCCGAACGCCTCGGCGACCTCCTCGGCCCAGGTCCCCCCGTCGCTCACTCGTCGCCTCCCGAATGGGCATCCGACCGGGCCTCCGGCTGGGCGTCCGACCGGCCCCGCGGCACCAGCGGCCGCAGGAGGGAGCGGGCGGACTTCCGGCGCCGCGCCGGCGCGTCGGCCGGGTAGCGCTCGGCGAGGGACTCGTCGGCGATCTTGTCCTGCAGCTTGAGGATCCCCTGCAGCAGCGACTCCGGACGCGGCGGGCAGCCGGGGACGTAGACGTCGACCGGGATGACCTGGTCGACGCCCTTGGTCACGCAGTAGGAGTCCCAGTACGGGCCGCCGGAGTTGGAGCAGGAGCCGAACGAGATGACGTACTTGGGCTCGGGCATCTGCTCGTACAGGCGGCGCACCGCCGGCGCCATCTTGTCGGTGACCGTGCCGGACACGACCATCAGGTCGGCCTGCCGTGGCCCCGGCGCGAACGGGATCACGCCGAGCCGGATGAAGTCGTGCCTGGCCATCGAGGTGGCGATGAACTCGATCGCGCAGCAGGCGAGGCCGAAGTTGAACACCCACAGTGAGTACCGGCGGCCCCAGTTGAGGACGAACCGGGCCGGCTCGGGCACGTTCCTGGCCAGGGCGCCGACCGACCCCTCCGGTCCCCCGGTGCCCGGCATGCCGAGGTCCACGGGCCGGGTGCTCACGTCCACGTCAGCACGCCCTTGCGCCACGCGTAGACCAGGCCGACCGCGATGAAGCCGATGAAGACCGCCATCTCGCCGACCGTCACCCAGCCCAGGCCCGCGAACACCGTTGCCCAGGGGAACAGGAAGACCGCGTCGACGGCGAACACGACATACAGGTAGGCGTAGACGTAGTAGCGAAGGTGCACCTGGGCCCAGCCCTCGCCCACCGGGTCGACCCCGCACTCGTAGGTCAGCCGCTTCTCCGGCGTCGGCCGGTGCGGCCGCAGCAGCCGGTTTCCGGCGAACATCAACGCGACGAGGACCACCCCGCCGACCACGATCGCCAGCACGGGGACGTACGACGCGTAGTAGCCGTCCATGCGGCTGAGTCTAGGGCCCGAAGAGGCTGTGTCTCCGGTCACAAACGCCCCTGTCCGTCACCGGGATACGGACAAGACCTTTGCTGGGGAGCGGGCGGTCGTAGCATGAAAATGTGGGGCACGAACCGCTGGAACGGCGGTTACGCCCCGTGCACGAAAGCCGTCCACAGCGAATGGGCCCAACAACCCACGCGGGCCCACCGGAAAGAGGCTCCAGGTGACCAAACAGGTCCGGCAGCTCGACCGGGTGATCATCCGTTTTGCCGGCGACTCCGGCGACGGCATGCAGCTGACCGGGGATCGCTTCACCCAAGAGACCGCCTCGCTGGGCAACGACCTCTCCACGCTGCCCAACTTCCCGGCGGAGATCCGCGCACCGGCCGGCACGCTTCCGGGCGTGTCGTCGTTCCAGGTGCACTTCGCCGACCACGACATCCTCACCCCGGGCGACGCCCCCGACGTGCTGGTGGCGATGAACCCCGCTGCGCTGCGGGCCAACCTGCCCGAGCTGCCCAAGGGCGCCACGATCATCGTGGACACCCACGACTTCAGCACGCGCAACCTGACCCGGGCCGGCTACTCCGAGAACCCGCTCGAGGACGACACCCTCGAGGCCTACCAGGTGCACCAGATCGACCTCACCGAGCTCACGGTCGGCGCGGTGAAGGAGTTCGAGCTGTCGCGCAAGGACGCCAGCCGGGCCAAGAACATGTTCGCGCTCGGCCTGCTGTCGTGGCTCTACGGCCGGCCGACCGACCCGACCATCACGTTCCTGGAGCGGCGCTTCGCCTCCAAGCCCGCGATCCGCGACGCCAACGTGACCGCGTTCAAGATGGGCTGGAACTTCGGCGAGACCACCGAGACGTTCGCGGTGTCGTACGAGGTCAAGCCGGCCCCGATGCCGCCGGGCACCTACCGCAACATCACCGGCAACGTCGCCCTGGCCTACGGCCTGGTCGCCGCGTCGGTGCAGTCGCGGCTGCCGCTGTTCCTGGGGTCCTACCCCATCACGCCGGCCAGCGACATCCTGCACGAGCTGAGCAAGCACAAGGCGTTCGGCGTGGTCACCTTCCAGGCCGAGGACGAGATCGCCGGCGTGGGCGCGGCGCTGGGCGCGGCCTTCGGCGGCGCGCTGGGCGTCACCACCACCTCCGGCCCGGGCATCGCGCTCAAGAGCGAGACCATAGGCCTCGGCGTGATGCTCGAGCTGCCGCTGCTGGTCTGCGACATCCAGCGCGGCGGCCCCTCGACCGGCCTGCCAACCAAGACCGAGCAGGCCGACCTGCTGCAGGCCATGTTCGGCCGCAACGGCGAGGCGCCGCTGCCGATCGTCGCTCCGCGCTCGCCCGGCGACTGCTTCGACGCCGCGCTGGAGGCCGCGCGCATCGCGGTCACCTACCGCACGCCGGTGATGCTGCTGTCCGACGGCTACCTGGCCAACGGCTCCGAGCCGTGGCACATCCCCGACGTGGCCGACCTGCCGGTGATCGACCCCGGGTTCGCCACCGGGCCCAACCACGACAAGGCCGACGGCGAGCGCGACTTCTGGCCCTACCTGCGCGACCCGGAGACCCTGGCCCGCCCGTGGGCGCTGCCGGGCACGGCCGGGCTCGAGCACCGCATCGGCGGGCTGGAGAAGGCCGACGGCCACGGCAACATCTCCTACGACCCGACCAACCACGACCTGATGGTCCGCACCCGGCAGGCCAAGATCGACCGCATCGCCGACACGATCCCGCCGATGGAGGTCGACGACCCCGACGGCGACGCGCGGGTGCTGGTGCTGGGCTGGGGCTCCACGTACGGCCCGATCGGCGCCGCCGTCCGCCAGGTGCGCTCGGCCGGCACCCCGGTCGCGCAGGCCCATCTGCGCCACCTCAACCCGTTCCCGTCCGACCTCGGCGACGTGCTGCACCGCTACGACCAGGTGCTGGTGCCGGAGATGAACCTCGGGCAGCTGTCCATGCTCCTGCGGGCGCGCTACCTGGTCGACGTGGTCGGTTACAACGCCGTACGCGGGCTGCCGTTCACCTCCCACGAGCTCGCCGACGCGATCGCCGACCTGGTGGCCAGCCTCGACGAGCAGCACCAGGTTCCCAACGGCGTGAACGGCGGTGCCGGCGTGACCGGCTCCAACGGACGCACCAACGGAAGGGGGGTGCACCACCGATGAGCACCGACCTCGGATTCCCCGGCCCGTCCAGTGACCTGCCGGGCGACCTGACCAACGGCCTGGCGGGAGTGCCCACCACCGACGCCCCGCAGAACCGCAAGGACTTCGCTTCGGACCAGGAGGTCCGCTGGTGCCCCGGGTGCGGCGACTACGCCGTGCTCGCCGCGGTGCAGGGGTTCCTGCCCGAGCTGGGGCTGAAGAAGGAGAACATCACCTTCGTCTCCGGCATCGGCTGCGCGGCGCGGTTCCCCTACTACCTCGACACGTTCGGGCTGCACTCGATCCACGGGCGTGCTCCCGCGATCGCGACCGGCCTGGCGGTGGCGCGTCCCGACCTGTCCGTGTGGGTCGTCACCGGCGACGGCGACGCGCTGTCGATCGGCGGCAACCACCTGATCCACGCGCTGCGCCGCAACGTCAACATGACGATCCTGCTGTTCAACAACCGGATCTACGGCCTCACCAAGGGGCAGTACTCCCCCACCTCCGAGCAGGGCAAGATCACCAAGTCGACGCCGATGGGCT
>CBFGZI010000200.1:0-4076 GCA_965653225.1 uncultured Propionibacteriales bacterium
AGTAGTCGAGCCCGAGGACGCCGTGGCCGAGGTCGGCGAAGTGGCGCGTGTCGCGGCCGTTGCCGCAGCCGACGTCCACGACCAGCGGACGCCCGGTCGCTCCGGCCGGCTCGCGCTGCTCGGTCACCCAGCGTGCGAACAGGGAGGGCTCCTGCGGCGCCGTCACGCCGTACTGGCCCTGGTAGAAGCGCTCCCAGTACTGCCGGTGGCGTCCGTAGCCGCGCCCCTGGTCCGCTGCTACCGCGGCCGCACGCGGCCGCAGCCGGAACGGCCGCTGCTGCGACTCCCAGGCCTCGCCGTACACGGCCGTCAGCACACGCGCCGGGTCGGCGGGGATCGGCAGCGGGGTGCCGTCGACGTCCGCCTCGCCGAGCGGGCGCACCGCGAGCAGGTCGGCGCGCGGCGGGAGACCCGGCGCGAACACCACCCGGCCGCCGGCCTCCCAGCAGCCCTGCACGGTCGCGGTCAGCCGGCTGCCGTCGGCCTCGACCGCGACGTCGCAGCGGCCCTCGCCGCTGGCGCGGGCCTCCATGCCGGCGCGGCGCAGCGCACGCGCGATGCGGAAGGAGTCGACCGTGGCGCTGACGCAGCCCGGCTCGCGAGCCAGGAAGGCGATGGCGAGCGGGTCGTTCGCGTCGAGACGACCCTCTTGGGCGACCGACATGAGCGAGTCGTAGGCCAGCCAGCCGTGAACGTCACAGGTGCTCAGGACGTCGACGATCCTGCGCAGTGCGGACGTCGAGTCGGACACTCATCACCTGCCACGGGTCGGGTGCGGTCGCCAGCCGATGGACTGGCCGCACTCTACTCGGTGGGCGGTGTCCAGACCTCGCCGCGCTTCATGCCGGCGGCGCGTCCCTTGGCCGACACGACCAGCGCCATCTTGCGCGAGGCCTCGTCGATCATCTCGTCGCCCAGCATCGCCGAGCCCTTCTTGCCGCCCTTCTCGGAGGTGAACCACTCGTAGGCGTCGAGGATGTTCTCGGCGTGGTCGTAGTCCTCCTGCCGCGGCGAGTAGACCTCGTTGGCCACGGCGACCTGGTCGGGGTGCAGCACCCACTTGCCGTCGAAGCCCAGGGCCGCCGACCGGCCGGCGACCCGGCGGAAGCCGTCGCTGTCGCGGATCTGGAGATACGGCCCGTCGATGGCCTGCTTGTCGTACGCGCGCGCGGCCATCAGGATCCGCATCAGGATGTAGTGGTAGGCGTCGCCGACGTCGTATCCCGGCGGCTGCTCGCCGACCACCAGCGACTTCATGTTGATCGAGGCCATGAAGTCGGCGGGGCCGAAGATGATGGTCTCGACCCGCGGCGAGGCGGTGGCGATCGCGTCGACGTTGATCAGGCCCTCGGCGTTCTCGATCTGCGCCTCGATGCCGATTCGGCCGACCTCGTGGCCCATCACCTTCTCGATCTGCGTGAGCAGCGTGTCCAGTGCGACGACCTGCTCGGCGGTCTGCACCTTCGGCAGCATGATGCAGTCGAGGTTGGCCCCGGCGCCCTCGACCACCTCGATCACGTCGCGGTAGGTCCACTCGGTGGTCCAGTCGTTGACGCGGACCACGCGGACCTTGTCACCCCAGCCGCCCTCGTTGAGCGCGGCCACGATGTTCTTGCGTGCGTCCGGCTTGGCCAGCGGCGCGACCGCGTCCTCGAGGTCCAGGAACACCTGGTCGGCGTCCAGCCCCTTGGCCTTCTCCAGGAAGCGGGGGTTGGAACCCGGGACGGCCAGGCAGGAACGTCGGGAACGCAGCGGTGTGCTCGGGGATGTGCTCGGAGCCTCGGACATCAGTCACCCTTTCGGAGTGCGCCGCGGTGTCGGTGCGGCGACCTTACCCAGCGGCCCGCGCGCCCGTGGAGCCAGTGCGCTGGTGAGATCGCTCTCAGTCCGGCGGTGCGGTTGCGGGCACCTCCCGGCGCGCCACGGTCACCACGGCCAGGCCGCACAGCAGCACCGCGAGCCCCGCGTACACGCCGAGCGGCGGGGTCTGGCCGAGGAACACGCCCGCCAGCAGGGCCGCGCCCGGCACCTCGAGAAGGATCACCAGAGAGACCACCGTGGGCGAGATCGTCGCCAGCAGGTGGTTGAACACCGAGTGGCCGAGCAGCTGGGACGCCACCGCCAGCGCGACCAGCTTGACCCAGTCGGCGGTGGCGAACCCGACCAGCGGCACCGCCCCGACCGCGCACACCACCAGCAGCACCAGCGAGCACATGCCGTAGCACAGCAGCGTGTAGACCATGGTGTTCGTGCGCTGGCGTACACGGCCGCCCACGATCATGTACACGGCCGAGCCCACCCCGCCCAGCAGCGCCAGCAGGTCGCCGAGCAGATCCTCCGGCGAGACGGTGAAGTCCACCCCGGTGACGACCAGCACCCCGGCGCAGCAGACCACCAGCCCGGTGGCCGTGCGCCGGTCCGGACGCACCCCGCCCATCCACGAGAACAGCACGACCCAGCCCGCCTGGAGGCACACCAGCGCTGTCGCCGAGGCGACCGAGGTCAGCTTGAGCGAGGTGACCCAGAGGGCGAAGTGCGCGGCCAGCGCCAACGCCGCGACCGCGGACAGCCCCAGGTCGGAGGCGCTGAGCTGCCGCAGCGCGCCCCGGTGCGCGGTGCCAACCGGCGCGGTCACCACGGTCGCGATCGCCATCCGCCAGAACGCGATGGCCAGCGCGGGGACCGACGCCATCGCGGCGATCAGCGGCCCGGACATCGAGACCCCGAGGACGCCGACCGCCATCAGCACCACGTCCGCGGCGTGCACACGCAGTGGGGACAGTCGCGCCATGACCGCCATCCTCGCGTGCCCTGTGGCACGCTCGGACCCGTGGGTGCCGACGGCGACGGGGAGCAGCGGCTGCTGGCCGCACTCGTCGAGGAGCTGATGAAGAAGTCCGGCCTGTGCTGGGTGCGGCTCGCCGGCGGCGACCGCGACCACGCCGTCTGGCACATCTGGCACGAAGGCTCCGCCTACGTGGTCTCCGGTGGGATCGAGCAGCCCCTGCCGGGGATCGGGCGGGCGCAGACCGCCACGGTCATCGCCCGCACCAAGGACAGCCGGCAGCGGATGCTGGCCTGGCGGGCCGACGTCCACACCGTGACGCCGGATGACCCGGAGTGGGACACGGTCGTACGGGCCCTGGTGGCGGCCCGGCTCAACCTGCCCGACCTGCACGAGGCCGCCGACCGCTGGGCCCGTGAGTGCGTGGTGTCGCGGCTGACCCCGACGGGCGAGATCGCGGAGCGCCCCGACGCTCTGCCCGACGGCGACCTGGCCGCGCCACCGCTGCCCACGCGGGCGACGACCCGGCGCGGGCTGCCGCGGGTGCTGCACAAGCGGCAGACCAGGCGACCCGACCTGCGCGACAGCTGACCCCCTCCGCCACGGCGACGACCCGGGAAATCCGGGCGGCAAAACGCCATAGACCGTGACGATCCACCGCCCTCAACATGACGGTTTCGGAGATCCCCGGACAGTGCAACCGGTCTCGTCTGAGACTGCTGGAGACCTGATCGTTCACGGTGGCTCGGCACTTGGAGTGGGGTAGCAGGGGCGCTGTCCAGGCTTTGTGGGGGGCTCCATGCTGCATGCCCGCGTGCTCGGGGAAAGCCGGGTTCCGGCGTCGCGACGGCTAAGTCTTCTTGCCGGTCTGCTGCTCGTCGGGCTCGTCGCGACCGTCGTATCCCTGCCGCCGCAGTCCGCCACTGCGGCACCATCCGGCCCGGTGACTTCGGCGGTGAACCCGAAGCCGAACGTCCTGCTGGTGTCGACCGACGACCAGGCGGCGACGGACATGCGGTTCATGCCGTTCACCCGCCGCTACTTCGCGCGCAACGGCGTCACGTTCACCGACGCCATCTCGCCGTTCCCACTGTGCTGTCCGGCCCGGGCCACCATCCTCACCGGCCAGCTCTCGCACAACCACCACGTGCTGACCAACCTGGCGCCCCACGGCGGGTACGAGTCCTTCGTGTCCCACGGGGACGAGGCCACGACCATGCCGACGTGGTTGCAGACCGCCGGCTACCAGACGATGTTCGTCGGCAAGTACCTCAACGGCTACGGCGAGGGC
>CBFGZI010000201.1:0-3947 GCA_965653225.1 uncultured Propionibacteriales bacterium
CGATGACTGGCGCGACGAGGTCGCGCGAGACGGCGACCAGCGCGTCGAGGTCGACACCGCTGTCGACCCCCAGCAGCGCGAGCATGTGCACGAGATCCTCGGTGGCGATGTTGCCGGTCGCGCCCGGAGCGAACGGGCAGCCGCCGAGCCCGCCGACGGAAGCGTCGAAGTCGACGACTCCGGCGCCAATCCCGGCGAGCACGTTGGCCATTCCCAGCCCGCGGGTGTCGTGCAGGTGCAGGGCGAACGTGATGTCGGGGAATTCCGACCGTAGGCGCGACATCGTGCCGTATACGTGCGCAGGGTCTGCCACGCCGACCGTGTCGGCGACGGTCACGTGCCGCACCCCCATGTCGTGGTAGACCGACACCACCCAGGCCACCCGGTCGTACGGCACGCGTCCCTCGAACGGACAGCCCAGGGCGGTGGCCATCCCGCCGGCGACCTCGACGTCGTGTTCCCGCGCCAGCGCGACGACGTCGCGCATGCCCGCGAGCGCGGACGAGGTGTCGCGGTTGGCGTTGGCGCGGCTGTGCGAGTCGCTGACCGACAGCATCGTCTCCCAGACGTGCGCGCCGTGCTCGACCGCGCGTTGCGCGCCCTTGAGGTTGGGGACCAGGACGGCGTACGTGACCTCGGGCTGCCGGGTCATGGCACGCATGACCTCGGCTCCGTCCTGAAGCTGGGGCACGGCGTCTGGCCGTACGAACGAGGTCACCTGCACCCCGTGCACGCCGGTGCGCGACAGGGCGTCGACGATCTCGATCTTCGCGGGCGTCGGGATCAGGACCCGCTCGAGCTGGAACCCGTCGCGCGGGCCGACCTCGTTGACACGCACCCGGTCGGGGAGCGCGAAGGGCAGGTGGTACGGCTCGCCGACGTACTTCCCCGCGGACCGCGCGGCGGCGTCGGTCAGACGGTCGCTCATGGCTAGATCACGCCCCTCTCCTGAAGTGCATCGATGTCGTCTGGAGTCAGACCGATCTCGGCGTAGACCTCCTCGTTGTGCTGGCCGAGCAACGGCCCGGCACTGCGCACCCGGCCGGGCGTCTCGCTGAACTTCGGCGTCGCACCGGGAAGCCGCAGGTTCCCGAGCTTGGGATGGTCGACCTCGACGACCATCTCGCGCGCCGCGAAGTGCGGGTCCTCGAAGATGTCGGCGATGCTGTTGACCGGCGACACCGGAACGCCGACGGGGTTCAGCGTGTCCTGGATCTGCTGGACGGTGCGCGCACCGAACCATGCCGCGACGATCGCATTGACTTCGGCACGCCGCTCGACACGGTCGCGGTTGGTGGCGTAGCGCGGGTCGGTGCGCATGTCGGAGCGACCCATCGCGTCGGCCAGCCGGTTGAACGTGCGGTCGGTGCTCGTGGTGAGCACCAGCCACGTGCCGTCGCTCGCCTGGAACATGCCGGCCGGCACCGACGCCGAGAGCTGGTTGCCGCTGCGCTCGCGCACGCGACCGAGCCGGTCGTACTCGGTCACGACGCCCTCGAGCATCCGGAACATCCCCTCGTACAGGGCGACGTCGACCTCCTGCGCGGCGCCACCGCGGACGTCGCGATGGTGCAGCGCAGCCAGCGCGCCCACGGTCGCGAACAGCCCGGCGACGTAGTCGGTCAGCGAGATCGGCGGCAGGATCGGCGGCATCTCGGGGTAGCCGTTGATGTAGGTGTATCCGCTGAAACCGGTGGCGGGAGTCCCGAAGCCCGCACGCTCGTGGTAGGGGCCGGTCTGCCCGAAGCCGCTCACCCGGACCACGACCAGGTCGGGGTTCGCGTCACGCAGACGATCGATGCCCAGCCCCCATCGCTGCAGGGTGCCGGGACGGAAGTTCTCGATGAGCACGTCACGCGAGGCCAGCAGGCGGCAGAAGATGTCCTGGCCCTCGGGCGTGCGCAGGTCGAGTGTGACGCCGCGTTTGTTGCGGGCCGAGACCGCCCAGGTCAGCGACTCCGCACCGTCGAAGGGCTCCATCCCGCGCAGCGGGTCGCCCGTTCCCGGCATCTCGACCTTGACCACGTCCGCACCCATGTCGCCGAGCAGCGCCGCGGCGAACGGACCGGCGTACACCGTCGCCGCGTCCAGGACCCGCAGCCCGGCAAGCGGACCTCCGTTCGGCGCCGCGTCCCTGACGTCGTCCTCCCGACCCGAGCTCATTCGCCCTCCCCTGTTCTGCGTTCGACGTATCCCAGCCCGCCCGAGACGCGGCCCGCCGCCTCGACGGTCAGCTTCACGGCCTCGTCGTAGGCCGGCTGCCGCATCAGCCGCGCGGACGGCCCTGCCAGCACGAGCGCGGCCACGACCATCCCGAAGCGGTCCCTCACCGGCGCTGCGACCGAGGCCACACCGACCTCACGCTCGCCGTCGCTGCTGGCCCACCCCTGCGTCCGCACCTGCGCCAGCTCGCGCATGAGGTGTCCGGCGTCGAACTCGGCGTCCTCGCCGTAGCTGGCGTGGCTGCCCCGTGCCAAGGCCTCGGCCTCGTCGGCGTCGAGCCAGGCGAGCAGCACCTTGGCACTTGCCCCGACGTGCACCGGGAACGGCACACCGACCTGCCCCATCGTGCGCAGGTTCAGTCGGCTCGACACGACCTCGACCGGCACCCGGCTGCAGCCGTGCCGCAGGTGGAGCTCGGCGTTCTCCTCGGTGCGGTCGCGGAGCCGCTCCAGGTAGGGACGGGCGACGTGGCGCACCTCGAGGTCGTCGGCAACACGTGCGCCCAGACGCAGCAGCGTGACGCCGAGCCGGTAGCCGTTGCCGTCCTGCTCGAGCAGTCCGTGGTCGGCCATCGCCTTCATCAGCCGGTACGTCGTCGGCGGGCTGAGGCCCAGCTCGGCGGCCAGCGCGCGGGGCTCGACACGGCGCACGTCGTCGGTGAGCGACTGCAAGATCGCCATGACCTTGTCCAGCACACCGACGTCACTCACCGTTGCTCCATTATTTGGACGGATGTCCATCTTCTGTGCCGAGAGTGTCTACCGCATACGATGTGACCCGCGCAACACCGGACGGAGACCCGATGGGCACACCCGCTGCCGCGTACACCCACGGCCACCATGCCTCCGTGCTGCGCTCGCACCGCTGGCGTACGGCCGCGAACTCGGCCGGGTACCTGCTCGAGCACCTGCATCCCGGCATGTCCCTGCTGGACGTCGGCTGCGGGCCCGGCACCATCACCGCCGACCTGGCCTCCCGCATCACTCCTGGACGGGTGACCGGGGTGGAGGCATCGGCGGAAGTCGTCGGGCTGGCGTGGACGGCGGCCGCCGAGGCGGAGGTCCAGGTCGACTTCGTCGTGTCCGACGCACATGCCCTCGGCCTCGCCGACGACGCCTTCGACGTCGTGCACGCCCACCAGGTGCTGCAGCACCTGCCGGACCCGGTCGGGGCGCTGCGCGAGATGCGCCGCGTCTGCGCGCCCGGCGGGATCGTGGCCGCGCGCGACAGCGACTACGGCGCGTTCACCTGGTACCCCGCGCTGCCGGAGCTGGACGAGTGGATGCGGCTGTACCAGACGCTCGCCCGCGCCAACGGCGGAGAGCCCGACGCCGGGCGGCGGCTGCTGGCGTGGGCGCGCCGGGCCGGTTTCGACGAGGTCACCGCGACCTCGTCGACATGGTGCTTCGCCCATCCGGCAGACCGGCAGTGGTGGGGACACACCTGGGCCGACCGCGTGCTCGAGTCGCGCTTCGGCGAGCAGGCGGTCGCCTCCGGCGCCGCGAGCCGCGCCGACCTGGAGCGGATCGCCCGGGGCTGGCTCACCTGGGCCTCCGCCGACGACGGCTGGATCTCACTGCTGCACGGGGAGATCCTCGCCCGGGCCTGAGGCGCAGCCGCTGCCTGGCCGTCTCTTTGCCTCCGCGAGGGGCACCGGCGCAAGTGCCGGTCAACGACTTCGCCAAGCGGTTCCCGGAGTTCTCCAGCCCGCACTTCGCCGCCTG
>CBFGZI010000202.1:0-3818 GCA_965653225.1 uncultured Propionibacteriales bacterium
TGTGCGGCCCGGCGCTCAGCGGTAAGCGGTCGTGCGGCTACGACGAGCGGTGCGCTCGATCGTCACCGTGTCGCCGCGACGGCTCCGGCCCGACAGCTCGGCGGGCACCTCCATCACCGGCGCGGCGGCCGGCGCGGGGCGTGGGCGCATGACGACGAACGCGACGACCACGCCGGCCCATGCGGCCGACACCATCACCGCCGCGACCACGTCGCTGAGCCGGTGCCAGCCGGCGACGATGGTCGCGGCACCGACCAGCAGACTGCCGGCCGTTCCGGCCACCGCGGCCGGGACGCGCAGCGCCGGAGGCGCGATGATCGCCAGCGCCAGGGCCACCGACGCGGCCACGGTCGTGTGCCCGCTCGGCAGCGAGTTCGGCGCCCCCAGCGCGAGCAGGTCTGGACGCTCGAACACGTAGGACTTCAGCACCTGCGTGGTGATGTTGGCGCCTGCAACGAGCACGAGAGCACCGGCCGCGAGCCACGGCGAGCGGCGCAGCAGCGCCAGCGTCGGCGGAACCAGGCAGGCGGCCACCACCAGCGGCAGTGTGAATCCCGACAGCAGCACCTGCGCGAGGTGGTCGATGAGGGGCGGCAGCGCCGCGGCCTTGTCGAGCAGGCTCTGGTCGACGGACTGACCGAGCTCGGTCTCGACGAACAGGCGGTGCACGGCGTAGGTGCCGAAAGCGCAGCAGACCGCCAGCAGCAGGCACATCACCGCAGTCGTCCTGCGTCGCGTCACCGTCATGGGGTCCAGGGTGCATGACCGGGACAAGCCGTGCGTGCCAATCGCGCAGAGTGTCCGCAGACTTGTCCGTCACTCCGAACCGAGCCGCGCGGCACGCGGCTGGAAGTCACCCCGGTCGACGTCGATCTGCTCGGGCATGTGCAGCCGCACCATGGTCCGGCTCACGTTCGGCGCGACCCGTCGCGGTGTCAGGAGGGACACCCCGACCATGACGCCGAACGCCAGCGGCACCGTCCATGCGCCGGGCTGCGCGAGCAGGGCGCCGGCCCAGCCGTCGTTGCCGGCGCCGGCGACGGTCAGCACGACCGCGATGCCGGACAGGCCGCCACCGGTGAGCAGGCCGGCCATGGCTCCGGCGTCGGTCAGCCGCCGCCACCAGATGCCGAGCACCAGCAGCGGGCAGAAGGTGGACGCCGCCACCGCGAACGCCAGCCCGACGACCTGGGCGATCGGCAGGCCCTCGGCCAGGATCGCCAGCGCCAGCGGCGCCAGGACGGCCAGCACCCCGGCCAGGCGGAACGCCCGCACGCCGCCGTGCCAGCGGGCGAGCAGGTCCTGGCTGAGCACCCCCGCCACCGACACGGTCAGGCCGGAGGAGGTGGACAGGAACGCGGCGAACGCGCCCGCGGTGACCAGCGCGCCGAGCGCGTCGCCGAGCGCGCCCTCGACCATCCGGGCCGGCAGCTCGAGCACCACAGTGTCGGTGCGGCCGGCGTCGATCAGGTCGGGCGCGTACACGCGTCCGAGGGCGCCGTACAGCGCCGGCAGCAGATAGAAGGTGCCGAGCAGCACCAGCACCACCAGGGTGGTGCGGCGCGCGGCCCGGCCGTCGGGGTTGGTGTAGAAGCGCACGAGCACGTGCGGCAGCCCCATGGTGCCGAGGAAGGTGGCCAGGATCAGCGAGTACGTCGCGTAGACCGGGTGGCCGATCCCGCTCGCGAGCGGCAGCACCCACCGGTCACCGGGGAGCGCACCGGGGCCGACGGCGGCCGTGGCCGGCGAGGGCCAGCCGTCCGCGCCCCAACGCATCAGCAGGAACGCCAGCGGCAGCAGCAGCGCGGTCAGCTTCAGCCAGTACTGGAAGGCCTGCACGAACGTGATGCTGCGCATTCCGCCGGACAGCACGTTCACGAGCACCACGGCGGCGATCACCACGCCGCCGACCCACAGCGGAGCGCCGGTGACCGTACTCAGCGTGATGCCCGCCCCCTGGAACTGCGGCAGCAGGTACAGCCAGCCGATGGCCACCACCAGCAGGCTGCAGATGCGTCGCGCGGGCCTGGACTCCAGCCGCGCCTCCGCGAAGTCGGGCAGGGTGTACGCGCCGGAGCGACGTAGCGGCGAGGCGACGAGAACGAGCAGCACCAGGTAGCCGGCGGTCCACCCGACCGGGTACCAGAGCATGTCGGCGCCGAAGGCGAGCACCAGTCCGGCGACACCGAGGAACGAGCCGGCGGAGAGGTACTCCCCGCCGATGGCCGAGGCGTTCCACAGCGGCCCGACGGAGCGGGAGGCGACGTAGAAGTCGCTGGTGGTGCGGCTGAACCGCAGTCCGAGGGCGCCGATCGCCAGCGTGGCGGCCGCGACCAGCGTCACCGCGACGACACTGGCGGTCGCGTTCATGCGCTCATGACCGTTCGACCAGGTCGGAGAACTCGCGCTCGATGCGCTCGGCCTGCCGTACGTAGAACCAGCCCAGCGCCGCGAGCGTGGGGTAGACGACGGCGCCGAGCAGTAGCCAGGGGAGCGGGATGCCGAGCGCCTCCACCGACCTCAGGCCGGGCACCAGCCAGAACAGTGCCGGCAGCCCGCCGATGACCACCACGACGACCCCGAGCACCAGCAGCGCCAGCCGGGCCTGGGTCGCGATGAGCGAGCGCATGAACACCTCGCCGACCCCGGTCTGTGCGTCGATCTCGTGGGTCACCGCGACCTGGCGCCGACGCGTCGCGCCGCTTTGCGGACTGGTCACGCGGACCCGCTTGGGCGTCGGCTCCTGGGTCATGGTCCTGGGCTGTCCGTCGCTACTGCCGCGACGGCTTGGTCCGCCGTACGAGCACGTCCCGCAGCCCGCGGGTGTGCCGGCGGGCGACCTGCAGCTCGGCGTCGCCGACCATGACCGTGCAGCGACCGGCCTCCATGTGCACCTCGTCGATGTGGCCGGTGGAGACGAGCGTGCTGCGGTGGATACGCAGGAACCCGGCTTCGGCCCAGTTCTCCTCCAGCACGGTCAGCGGCACCCGGAGCAGGTGGCTCCCGTCGGCGGTGTGCAGCCGGGCGTAGTCGCCCTGGGCCTCGACGTAGCGGATCTCGCTGCGGTTGACGAAGCGAGTCACCCCGCCGAGCTCCACCGCGATGGTCTCGTCGTCATCCTCCGCCGCGGGCTCGGTGGTCGTCCCGACCAGCCGGCGTACGGCCTCGGTCAGCCGCTCGCGGCGGACCGGCTTGAGCAGGTAGTCGACCGCGTGCAGCTCGAACGCCTCCACCGCGTGGTCGTCGTGCGCGGTCACGAACACGACCGGGGTCGGCGAGCGGAACCGCGCGAGCACCCGCGCCAGGTCGAGACCCGACAAGCCGGGCATCGCCACGTCGAGGAAGATCGCGTCGACGGGGTCGTCGTGCTCGAGCAGCCGCAGCGCCTGCTCGCCCGACGCCGCGGTGAGCACCTCGCGGATGCGGGCGTCGGCGCCGAGCAGGTAGGCCAGCTCCGCCAGGGCCGGTGGCTCGTCGTCGACCACGAGCACCCGTCGCAGCAGACCGGACGGCCCAGAGGTGAGCGGCCCGGTCGTCGTCGGCCCGGTCGCCGGCGGGAGCGTCGGCTGGGCAGGGGCGGCGCCGTCCATCGCTTCAGGAGCGTACCGCTGACGGCGCCTGGCCAAACGCCATGTAACTGCTCATGGCGGCTGACGCCGCCACCCGTGGTCGATGAAAATGCCTAGCCCGGAGCGGTTTTGCTGGTCAGGTTGCACAGAGGCTCCGGCTATTTTCGAGTGAACCGGGTCTGGTGGGCGCTTCGCGCGGGTTGTGCGCCTGGGGAAGGGACCGTTCGCCTTGGGAGGCTCGGTGCGTCG
>CBFGZI010000203.1:0-3766 GCA_965653225.1 uncultured Propionibacteriales bacterium
GTGCTCCGGCTGATCCTCGAGCTCGAGGGCGAGACGGTGACCGAGGCCCGCTGCGGCATCGGCTACCTGCACACCGGCATCGAGAAGAACATGGAGTTCCGGACGTGGACGCAGGGCGTCACGTTCTGCACCCGGATGGACTACCTGGCGCCGTTCTACAACGAGGCGGCGTACTGCTTCGGGGTCGAGCGGCTGCTCGACATCCAGGACGACATCCCGGAGAAGGCCCACGTCATGCGGGTCCTGCTGATGGAGCTCAACCGCATCTCCTCCCACCTCGTCGCGATCGCGACCGGCGGCATGGAGATCGGCGCGCTGACCGTGATGACGATCGGGTTCCGTGAGCGCGAGGCGACCCTCGACCTGTTCGAGCTGATCACCGGCCTGCGCATGAACCACGCGTTCATCCGCCCCGGCGGCGTCGCGCAGGACCTGCCCCCGGGCGCGCTGGACAAGATCCGCGAGTACATCAAGCTGATGAAGAAGCGGCTGCCCGAGTACGCCGCGCTGTGCAACGAGAACCCCATCTTCAAGGGTCGTCTGGAGGGCGTCGGCCACCTCGACCTCGCCGGGTGCCTCGCGCTCGGCGCCACCGGCCCGGTGCTGCGGGCCACCGGCTACCCGTGGGACCTGCGCAAGACCCAGCCCTACAGCGGCTACGAGACATACGACTTAGACGTAGTCACCTGGGACACCATGGACTCCTACGGCCGGTTCCGAATCCGGCTGGAGGAGATGCACCAGTCGCTGCGCATCATCGAGCAGGCCGCCGACCGGCTCGCCGACCTCGAGGGCGCGCCCGTCATGGTCGGCGACCGCAAGATCGGCTGGCCCGCGCAGCTGGCGATCGGCAACGACGGCATGGGCAACTCCCTCGACCACATCCGGCACATCATGGGCGAGTCGATGGAGGCGCTGATCCACCACTTCAAGCTGGTGACGGAGGGCTTCCGCGTCCCGGCCGGCCAGGCGTACGGCACCGTGGAGTCCCCGCGCGGCGAGCTGGGCTGCCACGTCGTCTCCGACGGCGGCACGCGTCCGTACCGCGCCCACTTCCGCGACCCGTCGTTCGTCAACCTCCAGTGCACCTCGGTGATGAGCGAGGGCGGCATGGTCGCCGACGTGATCGTGGCCATCGCCAGCATCGACCCCGTCATGGGAGGTGTCGACCGATGACCGACGAGCCCCTCGACGCGGCGACGATCACCGAGCTGCGGGAGATAGCCGCGCGCTACCCCCGGGCGAGGTCGGCGCTGCTGCCGATGCTGCACCTGGTGCAGTCCGTGGAGGGGCAGGTCACGCCGCGCGGCATCGAGGCGTGCGCGGACCTGCTCGAGCTCACAGCGGCCGAGGTGTCGGCGGTGGCGACGTTCTACACGATGTACAAGCGCCGCCCGGTCGGCGACTACCACGTCGGCGTCTGCACCAACACGCTGTGCGCGATCATGGGCGGCGACGCCGTCTTCGACCGGCTGAAGCAGCACCTCGGCATCGGCAACGACGAGGTCACCGAGGACGGCAAGATCACCCTCGAGCACGTCGAGTGCAACGCGGCCTGCGACTACGCGCCGGTGATGATGGTCAACTGGGAGTTCATGGACAACGTGACGCCCGAGAGCGCGGTCGAGATCGTCGACCGGCTGCGCGGCGGCGAGGAGGTCCGCTCCACCCGTGGTCCGCGCGTGTGCACCTGGCGCGAGGCAGAGCGCGTGCTCGCCGGGTTCCCCGACGACCTCGCCGACGAGGGGCCGGCCGGCGGTCCCGAGTCGCTCATCGGGCTGCGCGTCGCGCGCGAGCACGGCTGGCGCGCCCCGGAGCCCGACCGTTCGCAGCACTCGGACCAGACGTCCGGGAAGGGGGAGCAGTGACCGAGCAGAGCACCCGCGGGTCGGTGGACATGCTGACGCCGGTCCTCAGCGACAACTGGGACCAGGAGCGCTGCTGGACCCTGCAGGCCTACGAGGACCGCGGCGGCTACCGCGCGCTGAGGACCGCCCTGGACGAGCAGCCCGACGCGCTGATCGACATGGTCAAGGACTCCGGGCTGCGCGGTCGCGGCGGGGCGGGCTTCCCCACCGGCATGAAGTGGGGCTTCATCCCGCAGGGCGACGGCAAGCCGCACTACCTGGTCGTCAACGCCGACGAGTCCGAGCCGGGAACCTGCAAGGACATCCCGCTGATGATGGCCTCGCCGCACACGCTGATCGAGGGCGTCATCATCTCCTCGTTCGCGATCCGCGCCAACCACGCGTTCATCTACGTGCGCGGCGAGGTGCTGCACGTCGTACGCCGGCTGCAGCGCGCCGTGCAGGAGGCCTACCTCGCCGGCTACCTCGGCCGCGACATCCTCGGCACCGGCTTCGACCTCGACGTGGTCGTGCACGCCGGCGCGGGCGCCTACATCTGCGGTGAGGAGACGTCGCTGCTCGACTCGCTGGAGGGACGTCGCGGACAGCCGCGGCTGCGTCCGCCGTTCCCCGCCGTCGCGGGTCTGTACGCCGCACCGACGGTCGTCAACAACGTCGAGACCATCGCGTCGGTGCCCTGCATCGTCGAGAACGGGCCCGAGTGGTTCGCGGGCATGGGCACGGAGAAGAGCAAGGGCATGACGCTCTACTCGCTGTCCGGCCACGTGCAGAAGCCCGGGCAGTACGAGGCGCCGCTCGGGGTCACCCTGCGCGAGCTGCTCGACCTGGCCGGCGGGGTCCGGCCCGGGCACGTGCTGAAGTTCTGGACACCGGGCGGGTCGTCCACGCCGATCCTCACCGACGAGCACCTCGACGTACCCCTGGACTACGAGGCCGTCGGCGCCGCCGGCAGCATGCTCGGCACCAAGGCACTGCAGATCTTCGACGAGACCACCTGCGTGGTGCGCGCCGTGCTGCGGTGGACCGAGTTCTACAAGCACGAGTCCTGCGGCAAGTGCACACCGTGCCGCGAGGGCACCTGGTGGCTGGTGCAGGTGCTGCAGCGGCTGGAGAAGGGCCAGGGCAGCGCCGACGACCTCGACCTGCTCCTCGACCAGTGTGACAACATCCTCGGCCGGGCGTTCTGCGCGCTCGGCGACGGCGCGGTCATGCCGATCACGTCGTCGATCAAGTACTTCCGGGACGAGTACCTCGCCCACCTCGAGCAGGGCGGCTGCCCGTTCGACCCCCAGGCGTCCACCCTCTTCGCGACCGCGGGAGCGTCAGCATGACGGTGCAAGGTCAGGCGACCGGCCACCAGGACAGCGAGGCCCTGGAGAAGCTGGTCACGCTCACGATCGACGACGTCGAGGTGAGCGTCCCCGAGGGCACGCTGGTGATCCGCGCGGCCGAGCTCATCGGCGTACAGATCCCCCGGTTCTGCGACCACCCGCTGCTCGACCCCGTCGGCGCCTGCCGGCAGTGCCTGGTCGAGATCCCAGACGCCGGCAACGGCCGGCCGATCCCCAAGCCGCAGGCCTCCTGCACCCTCCCGGTCGCGCCCGGCATGGTGGTCCAGACGCAGGTGACGTCCCCGGTGGCCGACAAGGCCCAGCAGGGGATCATGGAGTTCCTGCTCATCAACCACCCGCTCGACTGCCCCATCTGCGACAAGGGCGGCGAGTGCCCGCTGCAGAACCAGGCAATGTCCAACGGCCGCGGCGAGTCGCGCTTCCGGGAGCAGAAGCGCACCTTCGTCAAGCCGATCAACATCTCCGCCAACGTGCTCCTCGACCGCGAGCGCTGCGTGCTGTGCGCGCGCTGCACCCGGTTCTCCGAGCAGATCGCCGGCGACCCGT
>CBFGZI010000204.1:0-3696 GCA_965653225.1 uncultured Propionibacteriales bacterium
GTCAGTGGCCGGTCAGTGGCTTGTCAGCGGCCGGTTACTGCTTGGTCACTGCCTTGTCGCTGGGTGGCCTGTGCGCGGTGGCCGACGCGACGTTGGCGTGATGCAGCAGATGCTCGGTGTCTTCCTGGACGTCGAACGACGAGCTGATCGAGACCAGCATCAGCACGACCACGGCGACGACCAGCAGAGGACGCTGGCGCGGGCCTGAGCGCAGCAGTGCCTCGACCCTGCGCACGACCGGCCCCGCGGCCCGGAGCGCATGCACCGGCGCCGGGCGGGGGTTGGCGTCGACCAGCAGGCTGGTGCGGGCGAGTGTGGCGGCGACAAGCGCGCGGTCGTTGATCTCGGCCGCCGCGACCTCGTCGGCCCACCGTTCGGTGGAGTAGGTGACCGCCTCGCGCGCCGGCCTGAGCAGCGGGCAGACCGACGCGGCGAGCACGACGGCGAGCCGGTAGCGGTGATGGTGCTCGGTCAGGTGTGCGCGCTCATGCGCGAGGAGGGCACGCCGTTCGCCCGCATCGAGCAGCCGCAGCAGCGGCCGCGTGATCACGATCCGGCCACGTCCCGCGCTGAGCGCGTAGGCGTCCGCGTGCTCGGCGTCGAGGACCACGAGCCGGCCCGGCTCGCCGCCGATCCGCGCGCAGTAGGCACGTGCGCTCAGCGACGCACGCATCTGCCGCCACAGCGTTATCGCGTAGGAGCACAGTGCACCGACGACCACCACCACGGCGGCTGCGCTCGCCAGCGGCGGCACGGGGTTGTGCTGCAACACCTGCACCGACCAACGGCCCAGGTGCGCCGCGGGCGGGAACCGCGCCACCAGCAGGAAGGCCAGCACGCCCAGCGAGAACGAGAACGCCAGCGAGATCACGACGGCGCCCGCGGTGATCAGCTTGGTCGCGGTCGCCGGCGGTAGCTGCCAGGCCAGCCAACGGGCCGTGAGCCCGAACACGGCCGCAGTCAGCAGGGGCAGGTAGACGGCGATATGCATGGCTCAGTGTTGGGTCGGTGTTGGGTCAGCGCTTCTGGATCTGGTCCAGCAGACGCCTGAGCAACGGGATGTCGTCGGGCTCGAGCTCGTCGACGAAGCGGGCGAGCGCGAGGTCTCGGTCGGGACTGTCCTCGAGGGCCCCGTGCATCGATCGGGCCACGCGCGACTCCGGGCTGGTGAGCTGGTAGGCGTAGGCCCGGCCGACGCGTTCGCGCGAAAGCATGCCCTTGTCGTACAGCCGGGTGAGCGTGGTCATCACGGTCGTGTACGCCAGCCCGCTGTCGAGCTGGTCCAGGACCTCCCCCGTGGTCAGCGGGCCGGGAGACGCGGCGAGGGCGGCGACCACCTCGTCCTCGAGCCGCCCGGGCTGACGCCGGGGCGAAGGCATTCCTGCGGCCACGGGCACCTCCTCAGGACTAGGAAACGGCGACGCCAATGCGACGGGCACCAATGATGCTCACCGACAGCCTACCGCCGCGGCGCTATCGGCACCGGCCAGAACCATCCGCTACATATTCAGTAGTAGTGCCGGCGTGCGCTCACTGGCCGAGATGAGCGCTCGTGGCGCCCCCGCCCGGACGCCCGTGGGGAGGTCGCTAGGAGTCGCAGCCGATGCCGTCGCCGTCGGCGTCGAACCCGTCCGGGTCGTTACCGAGCACCCGGATCGGCCCGTTGACGTCGCTGCAGTCGAGGTCGGGCGGGTACGGCGGGACGCACGGGTCGTAGTTCGGGTCGCACGCGCGCCCCGAGCCACTCCCGGGCGACCGGTTCGGCTGGGCCTGTGCGGCCTGCGGGGCAGAACGAAGAGGCGTGTCCACACCTCCGCACCGGCCCCAGACCCCGCGATGGTGTGCCTGCGCGGTCCGCTGCGCCGCGAGGTAGCGCGACTGCCGGGCGTACGCGGTGTCATAGGTGTACTCGGCGGCACGGCCGGCGCGGATCATGGCCAGCCCGAAGTCGCCGACGCCGGGCGCCTGCACGTACGCGAGGGTCCGGCCGTAGTAGTCGGTGCGTCCCTGGGACGGGTCGAACACCAGCCGGACCTGCTTACCCGACAGCAGCCGGGTCGCCGTCGCCGAGGCCTCCGGGCCGCCGCACTCGACGGGCTCGGAGGGATGCACGGTCTCAGGGGTGTCGATGCCGATGATCCGCACCGACACCGCCGACCCCCGGTAGGCCACCTCGACGGTGTCACCGTCGATCACCCGCAGCACGCGATGCAGCCGGCCCGGCGGCGTCCGCGTGGTGGCCGCCGCCCCAGGGCGGCCCTGTGCCGTGCCGGACCGGTGTTCGCGCACGCGACCGGGATCCGTGGACGACCGGGGCGCGGCGGCCTGTTGTCGCGCTGCCTGACCCGACGAGGACGCCTCGCCGCCGCCCGGCGACTGCGACACGGTGCCGGCGCAGCCCGTGAGCAGCACAAGTGCAGCGATGACGAATGCCTGGCGCACGCCTTCTCCCCCGATTCGACAGCGCGGTCCGGCTGCGGTCCTCCCCCAGCCTGCCGCCCAGTGTCACATCCCGCCTCGCCGGTGTCCGGCGAAACCCACGACCGGGCGTGTCAGCCCCGCGCACGGACGGTGAGCTGGCGCTCCGCGTTCTCGAGGTACTCGTCCACGTCGCCCATGTGGTAGCCGGACATGAACACGACCGGCGTGAACCGCGACCGCGCCACGTCCCTGGGGGCGAGCATCGGCGTGGGCGAACGCAGCGCGTCGTCGACCACCTCGACGAAACCGTCGACCTCGTCGGGCTTGTAGCCGGCGCGCCACCGGGTCTGACGAAAACGCTTGTCCATGTCTGTGCGGGTACCCAGACCAGCGCGTCCGAATTCGCGGTCATGACCACCCTTGACCCGGCGTAAACTGATCGGCGAACGCAAAACCGTGAACGTCTGCCGAAACCAATGACCGCGTGCGGCGCAAGGGGTACACGATGACAACCCCGGACAGCCCAGCCCAGAACGCCGGATCGTCTCGACCGTTCCAGCTTCTCACCGTGGCGTCCTCCGCCGGCGGGGTTCGCGCGCTGGCCCAGCTGCTGGCCGGACTCCCCGCCGACTTCCCCGTGCCGGTGGTGATCGTCCAGCATCTGGACCCGCGCCACCAGACGGTGATCGCCGAGGTGCTGGGTCGGCACAGCGACATGCCGGTCAGGCTCGCCGAGCACGAGGAGAAGGCCAAGCCGGGCACCGTCTACGTCGCTCCGCCGAACCGTCACCTGTTCATCGGCTCCGACAGCGTGCTCACCCTCGCCGACGGCGAGCTGGTGCACTTCGTGCGGCCGTCGGCCGACCTGCTGTTCGAGTCGGCGGCGGGTGCCTACGGGGAGTCGACCATCGGGTGCGTGCTCACCGGCTCGGGCGGTGACGGCGCGATGGGCGTGCGGGCGATCAAGGCACGAGGCGGCACCGTGATCGTGGAGGACCCGGACCTCGCCGAGTTCCGCGGCATGCCCGACGCTGCCGTCGAGGCGGCTGCCGTCGACTTCGTGCTGCCACTGGGCGAGATCGCCCCGGTGGTCCGCCGTCTCGTCCAGGCCGGGAGGCACTGATGCGGTGCCGCGCGCCCACACCAACGGGCTGCTTCCCGCGACGCAGGACAAATAGGCTGCCGGGATGAGCACCCGGCAGAGCCCCCAACCGCGCCCGCCACCATCGGAGCCGTTCCAGATGCTGACGGTGGCATCCTCTGCGGGCGGGATCA
>CBFGZI010000205.1:0-3688 GCA_965653225.1 uncultured Propionibacteriales bacterium
CGTGGGGGGGTGTCGCGTTAGCGTGGGGGGTTTGTCTGGGTGTAGGCGGGCATGGCGGGGTACCGGTTTGGGGTTGGGTTGGTTGGGGTCGGGCGGGGTCGGCGCGGTCATGACGCCGATTGTCGCAGCGCGTGAGGGGCCCCGAGCGAGGCGGGCACGACCGGACCCCGGTCGGGAGTAGGGTTCGCCTCGATGTCCCAGCACCCAGCACCCCCAGAGCCCTTCCAGCCCTCCGCGAACACGTCGCCGGGCAAGCTTCGCGTCGCGGTGGTCTTCGGTGGCCGCTCGGCCGAGCACGGCGTCTCCTGCCTCACCGCCGGCAGCGTCCTGAAGGCGCTCGACCGCAGCCGTTACGACGTGGTGCCGATCGGCATCAGCACCGCCGGGCAGTGGGTGCTCGAGGGCGACGAGGACCGGCGGTACGAGATCACCGACGGCTCGCTGCCGGAGGTCGACGAGAAGGGCTCGGCCGTCGTGCTCGCCAACTCCGAGCTCGTGGTCACCGAGGCCGGAGACGTGCCGCGGGTGCTCGGCGAGGTCGACGTGGTGTTCCCGCTGCTGCACGGGCCGTTCGGCGAGGACGGCACCATCCAGGGGCTGTTCGAGATGGCCGGCGTGCGCTACGTCGGCGCCGGCGTGCTGGCCAGCGCCGTGGGCATGGACAAGCACTACATGAAGCTGGTGTTCCAGACCGCCGGCCTGCCGGTGACGCCCTACACCGTGATCACGCCGAGTCAGTGGAGCTTCGACAAGGGCGCCGTACGAGAGGCGGTCGCCAGCCTCAACTACCCCGTGTTCGTCAAGCCCGCCCGGGCGGGCTCCAGCTTCGGCATCACGAAGGTGCACGACGAGTCCGAGCTCGACGACGCGGTGGCCGAGGCGCAGCGGCACGACCCCAAGGTGCTGGTCGAGGCCTACTGCGCCGGAGCACGCGAGATCGAGTGTGGGGTGCTGCAGGGCTTCGGCGACGACCCGCCTCAGGCCAGCGTGGTCGGCGAGATCAAGATCGGCGGCGAGCACGAGTTCTACGACTTCGCCGCCAAGTACCTTCCCGAGGAGGCGACCGAGCTCGACGTGCCGGCCGACCTCGGCGACGAGGTCAGCTCCCGCGTACGCATGCTGGCGGTGCGGGCGTTCGAGGCCATCGGCGCCGAGGGGCTGGCCCGGGTCGACTTCTTCGTGTCCCAGAGCGGCGATGTCGTCATCAACGAGATCAACACCATGCCCGGCTTCACGCCGACCTCGATGTTCCCGCGGCTGTGGGACGCGACCGGCATCGACTACCCCGCCCTGGTCGACCGGCTGGTCACCCTGGCTGCGCAGCGGCCCCTCGGCCTGCGCTGACGCGGGGGCTCCCACAAGCCATGTAACCGGGTCTGGCGGTCGCTTCCCGTGGCGTATGACCCGTGGGAGGCGACTACTCGCCATGTGACCGGGTGTTGTGGTTCGGCGGGCGAGGCGGCGCTGACGCACCATCGCGGTGGTCAGACGCAGGGCTGCTGCTCGGGCACGTTCTCGCGTACGGCCGAGGCCAGGTCCACCAGCGCGTCGGCGGCGGGCTGGTAGTGGTACGGCACCTGCACCTGCACGTTCGTGCTGCGCCCGATCGTGGTGAAGCGGTAGGCGTCGGCGCGCTGCTCGGCGAACCAGCCGACGCCGTTGACCTGAGCGCACTGCGAAGACGCGGTGAGCCGCGCGGGCTTCGGCACGCCGCAGCGGAGCACGATCGCCGGGTCGCCCCACGCCGCCGCGAGGGTATGGGGCGGCTCCACGTCGCGACGCTGCTGACCGTCGACGGTGCCCGGGACCGCCCGCAGCAGCGACCGGCACTCGGCGGGACCTTGGGTCGGCCCGGTGACCTGCACCGCGGACGAGCAGCCGCCGAGCAGGAGCGTGACCGGCAGGACCGTCGCCAGGCACACCGCGGCACCCGCCATCCGGTGCGGATGCAGCGGTCGCCGCCGCGAGAGGCGGCCGGTTCCGCGGGCCCTCATCGGTGTGGACGCCGGCGTCACAGCGCTGTGTGAGCCGGGCGAGCCGTCTGAACCGGCTGAACCGTCACTGGGCCGTCAGCGGGCCCCCTCAGATGTGCACCACCGGGCAGGTCAGTGTGCGGGTGATGCCGGGCAGTGTCTGCACACGCGCGACCACGAGCTTGCCGAGCTCGTCGACGTTGCGCGCCTCGGCGCGGACGATCACGTCGTAGGGACCGGTGACGTCCTCGGCGAGGGTCACACCCTTCACCTCGGCGATCGACTGGGCAACCTCGGCAGCCTTGCCGACCTCGGTCTGGATAAGGATGTAGGCCTGAACAACCACAGTGTGTCCTCCGGTCCTGTCGTCGAACCCCCGCGCTCACAGTCGTACGCGCCTGGTCGAACATGGTCGAGCATGGACACGCACCGTCGAGCTTTGGTCGAGCATGGTCGAGCTTGGTCTGTGCTGGTCGTGCATGGTCGGGCAGTGCGCACGCTACCGCCTGTTCGGCCGCCCCGTTAAGCGTGGTCTCATCACCTTGTCAGAAAGGTTCATCGATGGCTCAGTCGCACCAGCGGACCGTCGCCGAGGTGGGGGAGTTCGGGCTCATCGACGCGGTGCAGCCGATCTTCCACCAGGGCAGCGATGTCGTGGTCGGTCCCGGCGACGACGCCGCCGTGCTGTCCGTGTCGTCCGGGCAGGTGGTGGTCTCGACCGACCTGCTGGTGGAGAACAAGCACTTCCGCCGCGACTGGTCCTCTGCTGAGGACATCGGCCACAAGGCCGCGGCCGCCAACCTGTCCGACATCAACGCGATGGGCGGCACCGCCACCGGCATGGTGCTCGGGATCGGCGTGCCGGGCAGCCTTGAGATGAACTGGGTGAACGAGCTGGCCCGCGGTGTGGCCGAGGAGGTCGCGCTGACCGGCACCAGTGTGGTGGGCGGTGACGTCACGTCCTCCGAGCACATCCTGCTGTCGGTGACCGTGCTCGGTTCGTGTCCACACGGCACCGTGCTCCGCTCCGGCGCCAACCCCGGCGACGTGCTGGCCGTGTGCGGCCGCGTGGGGTGGTCGGCGGCCGGCTACCACGTGCTGGGTCGCGGCTTCCGTTCACCGCGGGTCGTGGTGGAGGCGCACCGTCGTCCGGAGCCGCCGTACACCGCGGGCCCGCAGGCCGCCAAGCTCGGCGCCACGGCGATGATCGACCTCAGCGACGGCCTGCTCGCCGACGTCGGGCACATCGGTGAGGCGAGCGGCGTCGCGATCGACGTGCGCACCGACGCGTTCGACCTGGCCGAGCCGCTGCAGGCGGTCGGGTCCGCGCTCGGCGTCGACCCGATGCGCTACATCCTCACCGGCGGCGAGGACTACGCGCTGGCCGCGACCTTCCCCGCCGACGTCGACCTCCCGGCGGAGTGGACCGTCGTCGGTGAGGTGGGCGAGGGGAGTGGCGTGAGCGTCGACGGTGAGGACTACGACGCCGCACTGGGCTACCAGCACTTCCGCTGACGTACGGTCCGCGTCGCGGCCCCGGGCAGTCGCGTGTCATCCGCGTCGCGACCGGTGTGTTCACACGTGACACGCGACGTCCATCGCTTCGGGGCTGTGGCGGCAGCGGCTGGTTGTGTGTCGTCGGCGCCGCGGGCGAGGTGTTCAGGCGTGACACGCGACTGTGGTCCGGGTTGTGCCGCCGTCCGGGTGTGGTGGTC
>CBFGZI010000206.1:0-3684 GCA_965653225.1 uncultured Propionibacteriales bacterium
GCGCGGCCGCGCAGCGGGTGATGGTCGAGGAGGGCCTCGGACTGGACGTCGCCGGAGGCGGCGAGATCGGGACCGCGGTGCGTGCGGGCGCGGACCCGTCGCTGCTGGTGCTGCACGGCAACGCCAAGACCGACGAGGAGATCGGCATGGCGGTCGACCTCGGAGTCGGCCTGGTAGTCGTCGACAACGCCGACGACGTGGACCGGCTCGAGGCGACCGTGCCCGCGGGACGTCGGCAGGACGTCCTGGTCCGCGTCATCCCGGGCGTCACCGCCGACACCCACGGGCACGTGCTGACCGGACACGAGGGGTCCAAGTTCGGTCTCGCGCCGCGCGACGCGGCACGGCTGATCGGGCGCATCGAGCACAGCCCGGCGCTACGGATGCAGGGCGTGCACGTCCACGTGGGCTCGCCGATCCTCGACGTCGGCCCGTTCGGCGAGTCGGTCGCGGCAGTGGCCACGCTTGGTGAGTTCCCGGTGTACGACCTCGGGGGAGGGCTCGGCGCGAGGTACACGTGGGCCGACCGGCCGCCGTCGGTGCCGGACTACCTCGACGCTCTCGTCGGCGCGGCGCGAGAGCACCTGCCCGCGGCGGCGCAGCTCATCATCGAGCCGGGCCGCAGCGTCGTGGCCTCGGCCGCCACGACGGTCTACCGCGTGGTCACGGTCAAGCGCGGGGTCAAGACGTTCGTCGCCGTCGACGGCGGGATGGGCGACAACCTGGAGGTGGCGCTGTTCGACCAGCGGTTCGAGGCCGCGGTCGCGGACCGGCTGTCCGGGCCGGACCTCGAGACCGTCACCGTGGTCGGCCGACACTGCGAGAGCGGCGACGTGCTCGTCGAGGGCGTGCCGCTGTCGCGGCCGGCGGTGGGCGACCTCCTGGTGGTGCCCGCCACCGGGGCGTACTGCTACACGATGTCGAACAACTACAACGGCAACCGGCGGATCCCGGTGGTCTTCGCGCGCGACGGCAGGTCGCGTCAGGTCGTGCGCCGTGAGACGTGGGACGACCTGCTGGCCCGCGACGTCGCTACACCTGGGTGAGCGCCTTCGCCACCGGAGTGTCACCGCCGACCACGTTGAACTGCTTGCCGGCGGTCGCGGGGTCGTCGAGCACGCCGAGCAGCACGGCCGCGACGTCGGCACGCGGCACCTCGCCGTACTCGACGTCCGGGCCCAGCTTGACCTTGCCCGTACCCGGGTCGTCGGTCAGCCGCCCCGGCCGCACGATCGTCCAGTCGAGGTCCTGCTCGCGCACGTACGCGTCGGCCGCGGCCTTGGCCCGCAGGTAGACCTGGAAGACCTCCTCGGAGTCGGGGTCGGCCTGGTCCACGCGGATCGCCGAGACCATCACGTAACGGCGCACTCCGGCCGACAGCGCGGCGTCGGCGAGCAGCACGGCCGCGTCACGGTCCACGGTGTGCTTGCGCTCGGTCCCACTGCCGGGTCCGGCGCCGGCCGCGAACACCACCGCGTCGGCGCCGTCGATCACCCCGACGACGTCCTCGACCGACGACCGCTCCAGGTCGAGCACGACCGCCTGCGCGCCCGCCTTCTCCAGGTCGGCCACGTGGTCGGGGTTGCGCACGATCCCGACGGCCTCGTCGTCTCGCTGGGCCAGCAGCCGCTCCAGCTGCATCGCGATCTGTCCATGGCCGCCGGCGACCACCACCCGCATCTTCGATCACTCCGTCCGGGTCGATGCTTGGGACACCTCGTCGAACCTAGCCCAGCCGCCCGACCGGCGCCCTCGGCCGCCTCCTCAGCCCGCCTGCCACGCCGTCTGCGGTAGCCTGAGTGCATGCGGACCAGCCTGCTTCTTGGCAGGCCGCACTGACCGGCTCGATCCTCAGTGCGGCGACCCCTCCTGTGTGAGGGGTCTTTTCATGTTCGAGACGCAGCGATGACGACAGCGGGAGACGGCGTGACCACCCAGGAGACACAAGCCGCGCAGACGGCCGCCGAGGACACGAACAGGTCCACCGAGCGGTCGAGCTTCGACGCGGCCGAGCTGCAGCGCAAGTGGCGCCCGGTGTGGGAGCGGCTGAACCCCTTCGAGGCCGCCGACGACGGGTCGCGCGAGCGGCGGTACGCGCTGACGATGTTCCCGTACCCCTCCGGCGACCTGCACATGGGGCACGGCGAGGTGCTGGCGCTGCACGACGTGCTGGCGCGGTTCTGGCGGCTGCAGGGCTACGACGTGCTGAACCCGATCGGGTGGGACTCGTTCGGTCTGCCGGCCGAGAACGCCGCGATCCGGCGCAACGAGAACCCCGCGAAGTACACCTACGAGAACATCGAGACCCAGGCGGAGTCGATCCGGCGCTACGGCATCTCGTTCGACTGGTCCCGCCGCCTGCACACCTCCGACCCCGAGTACTACCGGTGGACGCAGTGGCTGTTCCTGCGCTTCTACGAGCGCGGCCTGGCCTACCGCCGGGAGTCGTTCGTCAACTGGTGCCCGCAGGACCAGACCGTGCTGGCCAACGAGCAGGTGATCGCCGGGCAGTGCGAGCGCTGCGGCGCGCAGGTCACCAAGCGTGAGCTGACCCAGTGGTACTTCAAGGTCACCGACTACGCCGAGCGGCTGCTGGACGACATGGCGATGCTGGAGGGCCGCTGGCCCGACCGCGTGCTGAGCATGCAGCGCAACTGGATCGGCCGGTCCGAGGGTGCCTACGTCGACTTCGCCATCGAGGACCAGCACGGCGAGTCCAGGGACGAGCCGGTGCGGGTGTTCACCACGCGGCCGGACACGCTGTTCGGCGCCACGTTCTTCGTCGTCGCCGCCGACGCGAGGCTTGCGGCGGAGATCTGCGCGCCCGAGCAGCGGGAGGCGTTCGACGCCTACCTGGAGCAGGTGAAGCGCGAGACCGAGATGGACCGGCTGGCCGCCGACCGGGAGAAGACGGGCGTGTTCCTGGGTGTGCACGCGGTCAACCCCGTCAACGGCGAGCGCATCCCGGTCTGGGCGGCCGACTACGTCCTGGCCGAGTACGGCACCGGCGCCATCATGGCGGTGCCTGCGCAGGACCAGCGCGACTGGGACTTCGCGGTCGCGCACGACCTGCCGATCGTCCGTACCGTGCAGCCGCCCGACGACTTCGACGGCGAGGCCTTCACCGGTGAGGGGGTGGCGGTCAACTCCGCCAACGACGAGGTCAGCCTGGACGGCCTGGGCGTGGAGGAGGCCAAGGCGCGGATCACCGAGTGGTTGCAGCGCAAGGGCCTGGGCGAGCCGACCACGACCTATCGTCTGCGTGACTGGTTGCTGTCGCGGCAGCGGTACTGGGGGTGCCCGATCCCGATCGTGCACTGCCCGACGTGCGGTGAGGTCCCGGTGCCCGACGACCAGCTGCCGGTGGAGCTGCCCGACCTGCGTGGCGCCGACCTGGCGCCGAAGGGCACATCGCCGCTCGCGGCGGCCACCGACTGGGTGCGGACGACGTGCCCGTCCTGCGGCGGGGAGGCGCGTCGCGACACCGACACGATGGACACGTTCGTCGACTCGTCCTGGTACTTCCTGCGCTACTGCTCACCGCGCAAGGAGGACGGGCCGTTCGACCCCGAGGCCGTGGGCCGGTGGATGCCGGCCAAGCAGTACGTCGGCGGTGTGGAGCACGCGATCCTGCACCTGCTGTACAGCCGGTTCTTCACCAAGGTGCTGCACGACATGGGCATG
>CBFGZI010000207.1:0-3672 GCA_965653225.1 uncultured Propionibacteriales bacterium
TCTCGCGGACGCCCGCGTCGACGTGCCCGGCGACACGTCGGCAGAGGCCCCCGCTGCCGCATCGGCGGAGGCGCCGGCGGATGCTTCCGCCGAGGCCACCACAAAGCCACCCGCCGAGGCATCCGGGGGACCGCCCGGAGAGGCGCTGGTCCCGTTCGCCGACCCCGGCCAGTGGTGGGGCATGCGCCCGCTGAGCGAGTCGCCGACGCCGGTGCGCGCCGAGGGTCCGCTCGAGCTGTCCGGCAGCACGATCGACGGCTTCGAGCAATGCGCGCTGCGCTGGTTCCTCAGCCGGGAGGCGGGAGGCGCGAGCGCGACCACGACCGCGATCGGGTTCGGCAACCTCGTGCACGTGCTCGCGCAGCGGGTGGCAGACGGCGACCTCGAGCCCGACGTACCCACGCTGCTCGACCACCTCGACCGGGTGTGGGGCCAGCTGCGGTTCGCGGCGCCGTGGGTTTCGGCACGCGAGCGCGAGGAGGCCGAGGCCGCGCTGCGCCGGTTCGTCGCCTGGCACCGGGCCGCGCAGCACGACGGGCAGCGCCGCGTCCTGGCCACGGAGCACGCGTTCCGGGTCGAGCTGACCGTCGCCGGCGAGCCGGTGGTGCTGCGCGGGGCGATGGACCGCGTCGAGGTCGACAGCGAGGGCGCGGTCGTGGTCGTCGACCTCAAGACCGGCAAGACCATCGTCACCGGCGAGCAGGTGAGCAACCACCCGCAGCTCGGGGCCTACCAGGTCGCCGTCGCACACGGCGCCGTCGACGAGCTGACCGGCGGCGCGACCACGCCGAGCGGGGCCGAGCTGGTCTACCTGCGCCAGCAGGCCGGCAAGAACGACCCCGACTCGCCGAAGGTGCGCGCCCAGGACCGCTGGCAACCCGGTACCCATGACGAGCCGAGCACCCCGGAGCGACAGATCGGCCAGGCGGTTGCGGGGCTTCGCGGCGAGCGGTTCCACGCCACCGCCAACCAGTTCTGCGGTTCGTGCGAGTTCCGGCTTCTCTGCCCGCTGCAGGCCGAAGGGCTGACGGTGCTGTCGGCGGTCGACGAGGTCGCACCAGGAGGCGCGGGGTGAGCGTGACCGAGACGACGCGACCGCTGCGCCCGGTGCTGCTCACCGACCCGGGCGAGCTGTGCGACCTGATGGGCATCCCGTTCAGTGAGCAGCAGCTGAGCGCGATCGCGGCGCCGATGGCGCCGGGAGTGATCGTTGCCGGTGCCGGCTCGGGCAAGACCACGGTGATGGCCGCGCGCGTGGTGTGGTTGGTGGGGTCCGGCCAGGTGCGTCCCGACCAGGTGCTCGGCCTGACGTTCACCAACAAGGCCGCGGGCGAGCTCGGCCACCGCGTCCGCGACGCGCTCGACAAGGCCGGCCTCGGCCGTGAGACGCGCAGCAGCGGCACCACCCCGTACGCCACCGCCGACGGCGCGGCCGACGACGCCGGCGAGCCCACCGTGGCCACCTACCACGCCTACGCCGGCCGGCTGATCTCCGAGCACGGCCTGCGGCTGGGCGTCGAGCCCGACAGCCGGCTGCTCGCCGACGCCTCGCGGTTCCAGCTGGCCGGGCTGGCCTGCGAACGCCACCGCGGGGTGCTGACCCACGTCAGCACCCACCTGCCGACCACCGTCACCTCGGTGCTGGCCCTCGACGCCGAGATGAGCGAGCACCTCGTGTCACCCGACCGGCTGCGCGAGTTCGACGCCGAGCTCCGCGCCGAGCTGGCGATGGCGCCCAAGCAGATCGCGCTGGTGGAGAACGCCGTGGCCACCACGCACAAGCGCGACGAGCTGCTCGGGCTGGTCGAGGCCTACCGCGCGGTCAAGGCCGAGCGCGGGGTCCTGGACTTCTCCGACCAGATGGCGCTCGGCGCGCGACTGGCGCAGGAGTGCCCGGAGGTGGGCCGGCTCGAGCGCGACCGGTTCGCGGTGGTGCTGCTCGACGAGTACCAAGACACCTCGGTCGCGCAGCGGCTGATGCTCACCGGGCTGTTCGGCGGCGCCACCGACCCCTCGGGCCGTGGCCACCCGGTCACCGCCGTGGGCGACCCGTGCCAGGGCATCTACGGCTGGCGCGGCGCGTCGGTGGCCAACCTCGACGAGTTCCCCGAGCACTTCGCGCACATCGACGCGACCCCCGCCACGTCCTACCCCCTGAGCGTCAACCGCCGTTGCGGCACCCGCGTGCTCGACGTCGCCAACTCCCACGCCAGCCGGCTCTACGCCCTGCACCGCGGGGTACAGCCGCTGTCCGCGCCGCCGACAGCGGTCCCCGGCACGGTGCGGGCGGCCCTGTTCGAGCGCTACGACGAGCAGATGGCCTGGGTCGCCGACCGGGTCGCGGCCGTCCCGGCCGAGCTGCCCGGCGTGCCGTGGTCCGAGATCGGCGTGCTGGTGCACCGGATGGGCGACGCCCGCGCG
This sequence comes from uncultured Propionibacteriales bacterium, assembly GCA_965653225.1. Taxonomy (GTDB): domain Bacteria; phylum Actinomycetota; class Actinomycetes; order Propionibacteriales; family Nocardioidaceae; genus JALZDI01. The sequence goes on from CBFGZI010000207.1 coordinate 2,422, forward strand.
CTGCAGCTGGAGCTGCGGCGCCGCGGTGTCCCCGTCGAGGTCGTCGGCCTCGGCGGCCTGCTGTCGCGTCCGGAGGTGGCCGACGTCGTGGCCACGCTCGAGGTCGTACACGACCTCACCGCCAACGCCGCCATGCTCCGCCTGCTCACCGGGCCGCGCTGGCGCATCGGCACCCGTGACCTCGCCCTGCTCGGCGCGCGGGCCCGCCGGCTGGCGCGCACGGAGCGAGCCGAGCGCGCCGGTGAGGTCGGCGCCGCTCTCGAGCAGGCGGTGGAGGGTGCCGACCCGACCGAGGTCGTGTCGCTGGCCGACGCGCTCGACGACCCCGGGCCCGCGGCCTACTCGCCGGAGGCGCGCGAGCGCTTCGCCGCCCTCGACCGTGAGGTCGCCCGGCTGCGCCGCCATACCGGCGAACCGCTGGTCGACCTCGTCCGGCGGGTGGTCGACACCATCGGCATCGACGTCGAGCTGATGGCCTCGAGCGGGCCGGTGGCCGACCAGGCGCGTGACAACCTGGCCGCGTTCACCGACGCGGTCGCCACCTTCGCCGGCAACGACAACGAGGCGTCGCTGCAGAGCCTGCTGGCCTACCTGCAGGCCGAGGACGACTACGCCCAGGGCCTCCCGGTCGCCTCGCCGACCGAGTCCAACAGCGTGAAGCTGATGACGGTGCACAAGGCGAAGGGCCTGGAGTGGGACGTCGTGTTCGTCCCCGAGCTGACCGAGACCGTGTTCCCGAGCACGCTGACCCGCCCACGGTGGATCAGCAACGCCGAGGCGCTGCCGTCACGGCTGCGCGGAGACGCCGGGACCCTTCCCGACATGGGCGAGTGGACCACCTCCGGCGAGAAGGACTTCAAGGCCGAGAGCCGCGAGCACGAGGAGCACGAGGAACGCCGGCTGGGCTATGTCGCCTTCACCCGGGCGCGCCGCGCGCTGTTCGTCAGCGGCTGCTGGTGGGGGCCGACGCAGAAGAAGCCGCGCGGGCTGCCGCGCTGTCAACTGGAACAAAGGTCAAGATCGATCATTATGGTGAGGCGCGTGACGGTATTTCCGTCGCAACTTTATCCGAAGTGGCTTTCGCCTATATGAAGCAGTACGGCGCTACCAAACTCGCTCCAGAGCCCGGCAAGCCGCAGGGTTATGAAGAGACCGGCAGCGTATCCCGAAGCATTCCGGGCATAGGATTCAGCGCGCACACTTCAAACTATGCTAATCATACTTACGAGATGGAGACAGATGCCCTCAACG
>CBFGZI010000208.1:0-3581 GCA_965653225.1 uncultured Propionibacteriales bacterium
ACCGACCCGCGCACTCCGTACGACGTGCGCGAGGTGATCCGCAGGGTCGTCGACGGGTCGCGGATGCACGAGTTCAAGGCGCTGTACGGCGAGACGCTGGTGTGCGGCTTCGCGCGCATCTGGGGCTACCCCGTCGGGGTCGTGGCCAACAACGGGATCCTGTTCAGCGAGTCGGCGCTCAAGGGCGCGCACTTCATCGAGCTGTGCAACCAGCGCGGGGTCCCGCTGGTGTTCCTGCAGAACATCTCCGGGTTCATGGTCGGCCGCGAGTACGAGAACCGGGGCATCGCCCGCGACGGCGCCAAGCTGGTCACCGCGGTCGCCTGCTCGGTCGTACCCAAGTTCACCGTGGTCATCGGCGGGTCGTTCGGCGCGGGCAACTACGGCATGTGCGGCCGGGCGTACGACCCGCGCTTCCTGTGGATGTGGCCAAACGCGCGCATCTCCGTGATGGGCGGTGAGCAGGCCGCGTCGGTGCTCGCGACCGTCCGCCGCGACGGCATCGAGGCGCGCGGTGATACGTGGTCGGAGCAGGACGAGGAGGCGTTCAAGGCGCCGATCCGGGAGCAGTACGAGCAACAGGGCTCGCCCTACTACTCCACCGCGCGGCTGTGGGACGACGGGGTGATCGACCCCGTCGAGACCAGGCGGGTGCTCGGGATGGGACTCGCCGCCGCGGCCAACGCACCCGTCCCCGAGCCGTCGTACGGCATCTTCCGGATGTGAGGCTGCGATGACGATGACCCCGAAGTCTGCACAGTCTCCACAGGCGCAGCGGTTCGGCACCGTGCTGGTCGCCAACCGCGGCGAGATCGCGATCCGCGTGCTGCGTGCGGCCCGCGCCGCCGGCCTGCGCACCGTCGCCGTCTACTCCGACGCCGACCGCGAGGCGCCGCACGTGCGCGAGGCCGACACCGCCGTCCGACTGGGTCCGGGCCCTGCGAGCGAGTCCTACCTGAGCATCGACGCGATCCTCGCCGCCGCCCGTCGCACCGGCGCCGAGGCGGTCCACCCCGGCTACGGCTTCCTGTCCGAGCGCGCGGCCTTCGCGCGTGCCGTCACCGACGCGGGGCTGGTGTTCATCGGTCCGAGCGCGGAGGTGATCGAGGCGATGGGCCGCAAGGACGAGGCGCGCAAGATCGCCATCGCCGCCGACGTGCCCGTCGTCCCGTCGTTCGACCTGACTAGTGAGGAGCTCGCGCCGTCTCGGGGCGAGGGTGGCGCGCTGCAGGAGGTGCCGTACCCGCTGCTGGTGAAGGCCGCGGCCGGAGGCGGCGGCAAGGGCATGCGCATCGTGCGCTCACCCGATGAGCTCGACGACGCGCTTGCGTCGGCACGACGAGAAGCCAGGTCGGCGTTCGGTGACGACACCATGCTGGTGGAGCGCTACGTCGAGAACGGGCGGCACGTCGAGGTTCAGGTCATCGGCGACGAGCACGGGCGGGTCCTGCACCTGTTCGAACGCGACTGCTCGACACAGCGCCGCCACCAGAAGGTGCTGGAGGAGGCGCCGGCGCCGACCATCGACGACGACCTTCGCCAGCGTCTCACCGCGGCGGCCGTGCGGCTTGCCGAGCAGGTCGGCTACGTAAACGCCGGAACCGTCGAGTTCCTGGTCGCCGGCGGTTCCGGGGGGACCACGGGGGGCGGAGCCCCCCGTGAGTACTTCTTCCTGGAGATGAACACGCGCCTGCAGGTCGAGCACCCCGTCACCGAGATGGTCACCGGACTCGACCTGGTGGCGCTGCAGCTTCGGGTCGCGCAGGGAGAGCCGCTGCCGCTCGAGCAGGACGACGTGCTCCTGCGCGGACACGCGGTGGAGGCGCGGGTGTACGCCGAGGACCCGTACGCCGGGTTCCTGCCCCAGGCGGGTCTCGCCTCGACCGTGGCCTGGCCGTCCAACGCCCGGGTCGACGCCGCGCTGGAGTCCGGCCAGGTCGTGGGCACGTCGTACGACCCGATGCTGGGCAAGGTCATCGTGCACGGTGCGACCCGCGAGGCTGCCCGCAGCCAGCTGCTGCAGGCGCTCGACGACACCGCCGTGCTCGGGCTCACCACCAACGTCGGCTTCCTGCGCCAGCTCGCCGCCTCCGACGCCTTCCGCGACTGCCGCATCGACACCGGCTGGCTCGACCAGCACCTCGACGACTTCACCCGCGAGCAACCGCCGGAGGCGCTGTGCATCGCCGCCTGGCACCTCGCGCACGTCTCAGCTGCTGCCGATCCCGCGCACCCCTTCGGTGTCGGCGACGGCTGGCGCCTCGGCGCGCCGCCGGCACCAGTACCGGTGGAGCTGGGCACGGAACATGGCACCGAGGTGGTGACCGTCGACCGCGCCGAAGGCGTCGTGCACACCGACGAGCTCCGCTGGCAGGTGCGTGCGGTGGCCGGGCAGCCGGGTCTGCTGCGGCTGGAGATCGACGGCGTCATCCACGAGGCGCACGTCGAGGTCGACGCGCACACCGTCACCGTGGGGTACCTCGGCCAGCCGCACGTGTTCACCCGTCCCGACGCGTTCGGTCCGGCCAGTGAGCACACGTTGTCGGACGGCAGCGTCGCGGCGCCGATGCCGGGCACGCTGCTGGCGGTCAACGCCGAGGTCGGGGCACAGGTCGATGCGGGCCAGACGCTGGGCGTCATGGAGGCGATGAAGATGGAGCTCGCGCTGAAGGCGCCGTTCGGCGGCGTGGTGCGCGAGGTCGGCGCCTCCGTCGGCGAGCAGGTGGCGCTGGGGCACACCCTGTTCGTGGTCGAACGCACCGAGGAGGGATGACGATGCGAACGCCGCAGGTCGTCGGCGACGACCGGCTACCGGGACGGGTCACCGTGTACGAGGTCGGCCCGCGCGACGGGCTGCAGAACGAGCAGGCGACCGTGCCCGTCGACGTCAAGGCGGAGTTCATATCCCGGCTGTCCGCGGCCGGCCTGCGCATCGTCGAGGCCACCAGCTTCGTGCACCCGAAGTGGGTGCCCCAGCTCGCCGACGCCGAGCAGCTGCTCGACCTGGTCGACCTGCACGGGCCGGTACGCATGCCGGTGCTGGTGCCGAACGAGCGCGGGCTCGACCGTGCCCTGGAGAAGGGCGTGCGCGAGATCGCGATCTTCGGCAGCGCCACCGAGACGTTCGCGCAGCGCAACCTCAACCGCAGTCTCGACGAGCAGTTCGCGATGTTCGAGCCCACGGTGACCCGTGCACGCGAGGCCGGGCTCGACGTACGCGCCTACGTCTCGATGTGCTTCGGCGACCCGTGGGAGGGCGACGTCCCGGTCGAGCAGGTGGTGACGGTCGGGCGGCGGCTGTTCGACCTCGGTGCCTCCGAGCTGTCCCTGGGCGACACCATCGGCGTCGGCACACCGGGGCACGTGCGCGCGCTGCTGGCGGCGTTCCAGGACGGCGGGCTCGGTGTCGACCAGGTCGCGATGCACTTCCACGACACCTACGGGCAGGCGCTGTCCAACGCGCTGGCGGCCATGCACTGCGGTGTCACCACCTTCGACGCGTCCGCCGGTGGGCTCGGCGGATGTCCGTACGCCGAGAGCGCCACCGGCAACCTGGCCACCGAGGACCTGGTGTGGATGCT
>CBFGZI010000209.1:0-3573 GCA_965653225.1 uncultured Propionibacteriales bacterium
CTACCCCGCGTTGGCGGGGATGAGGATCGGCAGGCCGCGCTCGCCGGTCTCCACGTCGAGCAGGGCGTGGTGGTCACGGTCGCCGGTGACGTAGGCCTGGTTGGCCACGATGATGCGGGTGCCGAGGAAGGCGGCGCTCGACGGGCTGTCGAACGGCACCGCGGACCCGTTGTCGCCGGACACCGGGACGTCGGGGAAGCGGCCGAGCTCACGCCCGCGCGAGCCGAGCACCACGATCTGGTTGCTGGTCGGGCTCACGTCGGCGACGTAGATGCGTCCGGACCGGGCGATCGCGAAGCCGTCGGGGCTGTCGGCCGGCTGGCTCTCCCAGAGCTTGGTCATCGCACCGGGACCGCCGTCGGGCCGGATCGGCACGGCGTACAGCTTGCCGGTGGTGGGGTTCGCCTCGCCCATCCCCGCAGAGCTCTGCTGCCCGACCAGCAGGGTGCTGCGGTCGGCGGCCAGCCGGAGACCGGTGGTGCCGAACGGCCCGCCGTCGAGGCGGTCGTCGGTCAGCCACGCCTGCGGGCGGCCGCCTCCGACCGGAACGCGCCACAGCGTCGGCTTGGCGTAGTCGCTCACGTACAGCGCGCCGCCGGGGCCCCAGGCCGCGTAGTTCGGCACCGAGCCGTCGGGGAAGCGCGCGTACGTGGAGAACCGGCCTGTCCGCGGGTCGAGCAGCAGCACACGCGCGGGGGAGCGGTCCAGGAGCACCAGCCGTCCCTGCGCGTCGCTGGTCGCGACCTGCACGCCGTGCTCCTGCGAGAGGTTCTGGCCGGGCACCGTCCACGAACGCAGCAGCGTCCCGTCGTGTCCCCACTCCAGCACCCGGGAGGGCTGGCTGTCGCCGGTCGGGTTGGTGTAGGTGCCGGCGTACACCCGGCCGTTGGGATGCACGTAGGCCGACGCAGGGAAGCCCGGCGACGGCACCCGCGCGAACACCTGGGTGTCCCAGCGCGGTCGCTCGCTGCCGGAGGCCATCGACATGATCGCGCCGAGCCCCATCGTGATCACCAGGGCCGCGACCAGCACGACCGCGGCGATCTGCACGGCGCGCCACCTCACAGCAGGTCACCCACCTCGACCGCGGCGCGTTCGCCGGAGCGGACGGCGCCGTCCATGTAGCCGTTCCAGTACGTCGAGGTCTCCGTGCCGGCCCAGTGCACGCGGCCGACCGGCTCACGGATCCGCGACCCGAAGTCGATGGTGGTGCCGGCGTTGGCGACCGACACCGGACCGCCGACCGACCACGGCTCCCGCACCCAGTCCTGCTCGACGTAGTCGACCGGGCTGAGGGCCTGGTCGCCGAAGGCCTGCGCGAAGTTCTGCAGTACGAGCTGGCGCCGTTGCGCGACCGGCAGCTGGCCCGCCTTGCGCCAGTGGTGCCCGCCCAGGAACCCCATGAGCACACCGGGTGACCCGTCCGGTGGCGTGTTGTCGAACGACGTCACCATCGGGCCCTCGAGGTTGACCGACATGCCGCTCAGGGCCGGCCGCCAGAACGGCGTGTCGTACACCGCCTCGACCTTCATCAGCGTGCCCATCGGCAGCCGCTGGAAGAGCTGGTCGTGCAGCGCAGGCAGCGCGGGCTCCCAACGGATACGCGAGGCCAGCGGTGGCGGGATCGCGACGACCACCCGCTGCCCCCGCCAGGTGCCCGCGTCCGTGACCACGTCGACGCCGGTCGTGTCCTGGCTGATGCGGCGTACCGGCGCGTTCAGCACGACGCGGCCGTCGAGCTGGTTGGCGACCTTGATCGACACCAGCTGGCTGCCGCCGACGAACCGCTGCTCCTGCGCGCCGTTCTTGGTCGCGATGCCGCGGTCGATGGTGCCGGGGTTGTCCTCGTTGCCGAACCCGGCGATGTAGAACAGCGAGAACAGCAGCGACGCGTCACGCGACTGGTTGCCCAGCAGCGAGTTGTAGAGCAGGTCGACCAGCTCGCGGGTGCGCGGTAGCACGTTGTTGTTGCGCAGCCAGCTCTCCATCGTCTGGCCGTCCCACTCCTCCGCGTTCGCCGCCTCCCACGGCGCGTCGATCGGAACGTCGCGCGACATCTGGTTGATCCGCTGGATCGTGACCAAGGCATCCGGGAGCGCCTGCGGGTCGGGTGGGACGTCGCCGGTGTAGGTGCTCCTCATGCCGTCGGCGTAGTAGACGTTCTCGCCGTCGACGTGGGTGGGGAACGTGGACATGCCCACCTCCCGCGCCAGCGCGGCGATGTGGTCCTGCGTGGGGCCGATGAACTGCCCGCCCATCTCCGTGACCTTGCCGCCGCCAAGGTCGTGGTTGAGGGTACGGCCGCCGACCCTGTCACGAGCCTCGAGCACCACCACGGAGTGGCCCGCCGCGACCAGCCGGCGCGCGGTCGTGAGTCCCGCGAGCCCAGCACCGACGACCACCACGTCGGCCTGCTGCGGGGCCGCGGCGCTCCGGGTCGCCGCGGATGCAGGAGATGCGCCGAGCGGACTGGCGCTGAGCAGCGCCCCGGCTCCGGCTGTGACACCTGCCCCCAGGAACCCCCGCCTGCTCACTCCCGCGTCAGTCATCGTCATGCCTCCTGCGTGCGCGTCGGCGCTGTGCACGACAGAGCCGACATAGGCGAACACGCCGTGCACGCGGTGCACGGCGTGGGTCACCGGGTTCAACGAGTGACCCGCCGTGGGGCTACTGCGGCGACGGTGCAGCATGGGCGGATGGAGCAGTCGCAGCGGGAGCAGTGGGGCTGGCCTGCCGCCGGCGTGGCCCTGGTCGTCGGCGGTACCGGCGGGATCGGTGCCGAGGTGGTGCGGCTGCTGGCCGAGCGCGGCTGCCGCGTGGCGTTCACCTACCGCACCAACAAGTCCGCCGCCAACGACCTGATCCTGCGGATCGAGCGAGAGTACGGCGGGATCGCGGTGGCCGAGCACCTCGACGTGTCCGACGAGGAGGCCGCGGCCCGCACGATCGGCTCCCTCACCGAGCGGTTCGGCGGCGTGCACACACTGGTGTACGCAGCCGGCCCGCACGTGCCGATGCGGCACCTCAGCCAAGTGACGCCGAGCGAGTTTCGCGAGCAGCTCGTCGATGATGCGTCTGGCTTCTTCAACGTCGCGCACGCCGCGCTACCCGGGCTGCGCGCGAGCCGCGGGAGCATCGTGGCCGTGACCACCGCCGCCACCGCACGGTTCGCCGTACGCGACGGGCTCTCCGCCGGACCGAAGGGCGCGGTCGAGGTGCTGGTGCGCGGGCTGGCCGCCGAGGAGGGCCGCCACGGCGTGCGCGTGAACTGCGTCGGGCCGGGGATGCTGACCGACGGGATGGCCAAGCGGCTGGTCGCCTCCGGCGACCTCGACGACACCGCGCTGGAAGCGGCCCGACGCAACACGCCGCTGCGCCGCTTCGGTACGGCGCAGGACGTCGCCGAGGCAGTCGTGTTCCTGGCTTCCGCTCGGGCGGGGTTCATCACCGGCCAGAAGCTCGACGTCGACGGTGGGTACACGGCCTGAGATTTTTATCAGATCCCTTGTGGATAAGGCGTTCCGAGCGCCGTCTGGGGCGGGTTATGTCGGTGGTCGGTTATAGGTTTGTTGC
>CBFGZI010000210.1:0-3539 GCA_965653225.1 uncultured Propionibacteriales bacterium
CCCTTGCCGTGCACGACCTCGTCGTGCGACAGCGGCAGCACGAAGTTCTCGGAGTACGCGTACATCATCGAGAACGTCATCTTGCCGTGGTGGTACTGCCGGTAGATGGGGTCCTGCTGCATGTAGCTGAGGGAGTCGTGCATCCAGCCCATGTTCCACTTCATGCCGAACCCCAGGCCGCCCAGATGTGTCGCCCGGGTGACACCGGGCCAGGAGGTGGACTCCTCGGCGATCGTGACGATGCCGGGCACGCGCTTGTAGCAGGTGGCGTTCATCTCCTGCAGGAAGCTGACCGCCTCGAGGTTCTCGCGGCCGCCGTGCACGTTCGGCTTCCAGGTGCCCTCGGGCCGCGAGTAGTCGAGGTAGAGCATCGAGGCGACGGCGTCCACCCGCAGCCCGTCGACGTGGAACTCCTCCAGCCAGTACAGCGCGTTGGCGACCAGGAAGTTGCGGACCTCCGAGCGACCGAAGTCGAAGATCAGCGTGCCCCAGTCGGGGTGCTCGCCGCGGGAGGGGTCGGCATGCTCGTACAGCGGGCCGCCGTCGAAGTCGGCCAGTGCCCATGCGTCCTTGGGGAAGTGCGCCGGCACCCAGTCGACGAGCACGCCGATGCCGGCCTGGTGCAGCCGGTCGACCAGGTAGCGGAAGCCGTCGGGGTCGCCGTAGCGCGAGGTGGGCGCGTAGTACGACGACACCTGGTAGCCCCACGACCCGCCGAACGGGTGCTCCATCACCGGCAGCATCTCGACGTGGGTGAACCCGAGGTCGCCGAGGTAGCTCACCAGCTCCTCGGCCAGCTCCTGGTAGGACCGCCCCTTCAGCCACGAACCCAGGTGCATCTCGTAGATGCTCATCGGGCGCTCGAGCACCGAGCCCGCTGCCCGCTGCTCGAGCCACTCGTCGTCCTTCCAGGTGTAGGACGACTCGAACACGACGGAGGCGTTGGCCCCGTCCTCGGCCTCGGCGTAGAACGCCATCGGGTCGGCCTTCTCACGCCACACGCCGTCGCGGCCGCAGACGTCGAACTTGTAGTGGGTGCCGCTGCCGACGCCGGGAACGAACAGCTCCCACACGCCCGACGATCCGAGGAGCATGCGCATCGGATGGGAGGACGAGTCCCAGCGGTTGAAGTCGCCGCTGACGCGGACCCCGCGCGCGTTGGGCGCCCACACCGCGAACGACGTGCCGGTGATCTCGCCCTGCACGGACGGGAAGGAGTGCACGTGCGCGCCGAGCACCGACCACAGCCGCTCGTGCCGTCCCTCGGCGATGAGGTGCAGGTCGACCTCGCCGAGGGTGGGCATGAAGCGGTACGGGTCGTCGGTGCTGACCGTGTGCCCGTCGTACTCCACCTCGAGCCGGTAGTCGGGCACCTCCTTGGTGGGCAGCAGGCCCTGCCACACGCCGTGCTGGTCGTGCTCGAGCGGGTGGCGGCCCTCCGGCGTCACCACCGTGACCGAGCTGGCCATCGGACGCAGCACGCGCACGGTGACGCCCTCCGGCCCGATGTGCGGGCCCAGCACCGAGTGAGGGTCGCGGTGCTCGCCCGAGACCAGCGTCTTCAGGTCAGTTGTGCTCATCGGCTGTCTCCCCCCGCAACGCTTCGGTGTCGGCGCCGGAAAGGCGCGCGATGGCGGCCATCGGTATGGGCAGCCAGCTGGGCCGGTTTCGGGCCTCGTAGACCACCTCGTAGACCGCCTTGTCGGTCTCGTACGCACGCATCAGTGCATTCTCCTGGCGCGGGTCGACCGGCGACTCCTCGGCATACCCCTCGCAGAACGCCACCCGGTTGCGCTGCGCCCACTCGCGGCACCGGTAGGCGATCTGCCGGTCGTGCGGATGGTCGGTCAGCAGCGTCGCGGCCGCGTAGTCGAACGAGCGCAGCATGGCCGCGACGTCGCGCAGCGGCGAGTCGAGCGCCACCCGCTCGGACAGCGGCTTGGCCGGCTCGCCCTCGAAGTCGATCAGCTTCCAGCCCAGCACCGTGCGCAATGTCTGCCCGAGGTGCAGGTCGCCGTGCACACGCTGGATCGGCACGTTGTGACCGACGTCGGTCAGGGTGTCGAAGGCGTCGCGGAGCCCGCCGGAGTACGGCTCGACCTCGGGCACCGCCTCGACGGCGAGGTCGAGCCGGCGGTGCATCGCGGCAACGAGCTCCTGCAGGTCCTCCGGCGTCCAGATCTGCGTGCCCAGCAGCTCGGCCATGTGCCGGTGGACCTCCGCGGTTGCGGCGCCCAGCCGGTGGGACTCGCCGGCGAAGTCGCCGCCGACCTCGTCGGCATGCAGGTCGGCCTCGGCGTAGAGGTCGCGCACGCTGTTGAGCGCCATCGTCCAGCCGTCGGTCGCGGTGCGCAGGAACTGCTGCAGCATCGCGAGGTCGGCCGGCCCCTTCGCTCCGTCGGCGACGCCGCCGTCGTCGAGCTGGGCGGTGATCCAGCCGTAGAGCTGCGCGATCTTGTCGACACCGGCGTGGGTCAGCACCTCGTGAATCTCGATGTCGGGGTTGCGGCCGGAGCCGACCTTGCGGAAGACCTTCAGCAGCGCCTCCTCGCCATAGACCAGCGAGGAGTTGCTCTGCTCGGCCGACATCAGCAGGGAAGGCCCGGACAGGCCACGGTCGGTCTCGGGCAGGCAGTGGAACTCGAGGTCGTCGAACGACCGCTCGGTCACGATGGCGTCGAGCAGGTGCGAGGCCGCGTCGCGGTCGTGCAGGCCGTCGTAGGCCATGACGTTGCCGAGGTCTGGCTCGGTCCACGTGCCGATGAACGCGTGCGCAAGGTGCTCCTGAACCTCGGAGTAGTAGGACACCGGGAGCTGGTAGATCTCGGTGTCGCCGTCGCCGTAGGACACCGTGTAAAGCTCGACCCGGAACGCCGGTCGGCTGTCCGTCTCGGTCAGCCAGGGAAATGTGCGGCGTCCGGACACGGTGAACGGCCGGCCCTTGCCGCCGAACCATCGCTGGTGGCCGAGGTACTCGTGGACGTGCTCGTCGTAGGCCGACGTCACGATGACGTTGCCTCCTTGGGCTTGGGAAGACGGAACCAGTAGAAGCCGTACGGCCCGAGCGTGAGCAGGTACGGCAGCTCGCCGATCCGGGGGAAGCGCACGCCGCCGAGCAGCTCGACCGGCTCGACGTCGACGTAGCGCCGCAGGTCGAGCTCCACCGGCTGCGGGAAGCGGGAGAGGTTGTTGACGCACAGCACGACGTCGTCGCCGAACTCGCGGGAGAAGGTGAACACCGCCGGGTTGGAGCCGCCGAGGTCGCTGAACGTGCCCATGCCGAACGCCGGGTGTCCCTTGCGGGCATGCACGATCGCGCGTGTCCAGTGCAGCAACGACGAGGTGTTCTCCAGCTCGGTTTCCACGTTGACACGCTGGTACCCGAAAACCGGGTCCATGATCACCGGCAGGTGCAGCTTGCCCGGCGTTGCGGTGGAGAACCCGGCGTTGCGGTCCGGCGTCCACTGCATCGGGGTGCGGACGCCGTCGCGGTCACCGAGCCAGATGTTGTCGCCCATGCCGATCTCGTCGCCGTAGTA
>CBFGZI010000211.1:0-3489 GCA_965653225.1 uncultured Propionibacteriales bacterium
CCAGGCGTTCTTGCTCACCCGCCCGAGGCTACGTGGCCTCCCGCGCCGACGTGGCATCCGTGCGTGCTGGAATGGCTCGCGTGCCCGCGACGTCGTACCTCACGATCGCCCGCGACGGCGACGCCGAGATCGAGGTCAAGAAGTCGCGGTTCCTCTGCCGGCTGCGGCGCGTCGACGACGAGGACAGTGCACGGCACGTGGTCGAGCAGGCCCGCAAGGAGCACTGGGGCGCGCGCCACCACTGCTCGGCGTACGTCCTCGGTCCCGACGCCCGGGTCGAGCGCAGCAACGACGACGGCGAGCCGGCGGGTACGGCGGGAGCGCCCATGCTCGAGGTGCTGCGCGGCCGGGAGGTCAGCGACGTCGTCGCGGTCGTCAGCCGCTACTTCGGCGGCACGCTGCTCGGCGCCGGCGGGCTGGTGCGCGCCTACTCCGACGCCGTACGCGTCTGCCTGGACGACGTGGGCGTGGTCCGGCGCCTTTGGGTGCAGTTGTTCGACGTCACCAGCGACCACGCGGCCGCGGCGAGGCTGGAGAACGACCTGCGCACGCGCGGGGTCGCGGTGCGCGACGTGGCCTACGGCGAGCGTGTGACGCTAAGGGTCGCGGTGCCACCGGAGGAGCTGCCCGCCGTCGAGGCGTCGCTGGCCCAGCTCACCGGGGGAGAGGGACGGCTGCGCGAGGCAGGCGGCGACTGGGTCGACGAGCCCGCACGGTTCCGCTGACCCGTGCGGGTCGGTCGACGGTCAGGGAGCGGACTGCACGCAGGCGGAGCCCTTGCAGTGGCGCATCAGCGTCGCGAGGTCGCGCAGCGCGGACTCGGCCGGCACCGGTGACGTGGCGCTGACCAGGTTGCGGATCTGCGCCTCGTCCTTGCTGCGGTCGTAGAACTCGGCCGGTCCGTGCGTGTTGTTGGGCATCTTCTGCCAGTCCCAGGCCAGCCAGGTGTAGCGGTTGGTGCGTACGCCGACGAACTTCTGGGTGCCGACCTGCTTGTGGTGGGAGGGCCCGGACTCGATCAGCACGGCGCGGTCACCGCCCGGCCCGTGGTCGGGGTTCTGCGCCGGCCTGGTCATGTCGATGCCCTCGAGCGGGCGACCCGGCCGTACGCCGGTGACCCCGACGATGGTCGCGGCGATGTCGGTGATGGTCACCGTGTCGGGCACCTTCAGCCGGGGTCGCGGCTTGCGGGTCGAGTAGCGCTGCTTGATGTGCGGGGCGTTCACGATCATCGGGATGCGCAGCTCCGGCTCGTACGGCCGGTCCTTGCCCATGTAGCGGTGCTCGCCGAGGGCGTAGCCGTTGTCGCTGGTGAAGATGATGACCGTGTTCTTGTACTCGTGGGTCAGCTTGAGCGTGTCCACCGCCTGCTTCACCGCACGGTCGAGCGACAGCAGCGACTCCGCCCGCAGGCGGTGCTCCCTGCGCAGCTTCGTGAGCGGCTTCGGCGTCAGGTTCGCCATCGGTCCGAACTTCCCGACGGGCGCCGCGTTCAGCGACTGCCGGTAGGCGCGCTCCGCGGGAAGCGGCAGGCCGGCGTAGTGTCCCTTGTCGCGCGCCGCCGGGATCGGGGGACGCCAGCCGTTGGGGCCCTTGGCCACGTGCGGGGCCAGGTGCGACGCCCAGATGAAGAACGGCTTGTTGGAGCGGTGGTAGCGCTTGATGAGGGCCGCGGTCGTGTCGCCGAAGAAGTTGGTCTGGTACTGGTTCACGAACTTCCGGTGCGGCCGACGGTCCTTGGCCGTCTTCACGTTCAGCGTGACGTGCGTGTACGCGTGCACGCCGTCGACGCTGGCGTACCAGTCCTGCCACCCCGGCGGGACCGCGTAGCGCTGCTGGCGCGTCACGTGCAGCCGGAGCGGCGGGTCGCCGTACTGGTTGAGGTACTTGCCGACGAACGCGGTGTGGTAGCCCGCGCGCTTCAGCCAGACCGGCAGCGTGTTGCGCTGGTCCTTGAAGGCCCAGTAGCCGCCGTGCGGCCACGAGTTCCCCATCACGCCGTTGTTGTGGTTGTACTGGCCGGTCAGGATCTGCGCACGCGCGGGGCAGCACAGCGGGTAGGGGCTGAGCGCGTCCGAGAACGTCACGCCGCGCCGCCGCAGGACCGACTGGGGGCTCGGCATGAACGTCCGGTGGTCGACGCGCTGGTCGTCGGCTGTGAGCCGCCGGACGGTGGGCGGCGCGGCGGGGCGCGCGGCCGCGGCCGCGTGGTGGGCGCGCACGGCCTGGCCCTCCACGGGCGACAGCAGCGCCAGCGGCCCGACACCGAGCGCGAGCGTGCAGGCGAGAGCCAGCATCAGCCACCGGTCGTACCGGCGCACGAAGATCCCCGACACACGTACCCCCCTGAACGAGTGCCGCTGGGACCGGGCGGCGCTTAGCCGGAAAAAAGGTAACTTGCTGATGGGCAGTCGCGCGGCGAAATCGCACTATTCGTATGAGTGACGAGCACGCATGCAGGCCCTGTGTAGTTCGGGGTCCGGGCCGTGTCAGCGCCTCCAGCGCAGCTCGAACGTGCCGCCTGGTTCGATGGCCTTGTTGCCGGCCCGGTCCCGGGTGACGAACTCGTACCGGTAGGTGCCCCCGCGCATCAGCACCCCGCTCGGGCGGCGGCCGTCCCAGGTGGCGGTGAACGGGCCGGCCTGCTGCGGGCCGAGCCACAGGCGGCGTACGACGGTGCCGTTGCGGAGCAGCCTGACCCGGAACCGGGAGGCGGGCTCGCTCAGCTCGCCGGTGAAGGTCACGTGGTCGAGGACCCCCGGGCGGAGCACCCGCGGCGTGGCTGTGGCGTTGGTCACAGCTGGTGCATCGAGGTCGATCTGGAGCGTCGTGGACGTATCGCCGATCACGGCGCTGCCGCTGGCTCCCGGCGTGATGAACGTCTGAACGCCGAGCACGTAGCTGCCGGACGCCAGCGGCCGGCCATCGGCGGCGAGGCCGTCCACGGTGAAGCCGTGCCGACCGGCCTCGGCAGCGAGGAACGATCCGCTTGCGACGACCTGACCGTCCCGCTTGAGGTCCCAGACGACCGCCTGAGACGGGGTCTCGGTCTGCACAGTCACCTGTGCCGAGTCGGCGATGCCGTTGCCGTCGGGGCTGATGGTGTGCGGCCGGACGGCGGTGATGACGGGATGCAGTGTCGTTCTGACGATGAACGTGCGTGTCTCGCTGACGTTGGTGTCGTCGCACGTGATCGGCCAGATGATCTCGTCCGAATGACGCGTGCAGTGGCGGAGCTGCACGGTGTGCTCGCCGTCGCCGAGCGTGTCCACATCGACCAGCGCCCAGGGCGCATTCATCACCCAAGGCTGGAGCTCACCGTCGATGACGGTGCCGTACCAGGCCCAGTCGCCCTCCCTGATGCCCGGCAGCGTGCCGCTGGCCGGGAACTCGGGCACCCAGTGCTCGACATCCCACTGCGGTGCCGGGTTGGATACGTCGACCTGGACGGACGTCTCGGGCTGCGCCGTTGTCGCCGTGTCGTCGCCG
>CBFGZI010000212.1:0-3431 GCA_965653225.1 uncultured Propionibacteriales bacterium
GGTGTCGCTGGTCGTGACGGGGGTCACCTGGTGGCACGGCGACCCCTGCCGTCGGTGGACCACACCGCCGGATACGAGACACTAGGGCTGTTCAGCACCACGTCATGATCGCAGGAGGGCC
Source organism: uncultured Propionibacteriales bacterium (assembly GCA_965653225.1). Taxonomy (GTDB): domain Bacteria; phylum Actinomycetota; class Actinomycetes; order Propionibacteriales; family Nocardioidaceae; genus JALZDI01. Next base: position 122 of record CBFGZI010000212.1, read on the forward strand.
CGCGCCGTGGACTTCGACGTCTTCATCGAGATCCCCAAGGGAGAGCGCAACAAGTACGAGCTCGACCACGAGACCGGGCGGATCCGACTCGACCGGACCCTGTTCACGTCGACGCAGTACCCCGCCGACTACGGGTTCGTCGAAGGCACGCTCGGGCTGGACGGTGACCCGCTCGACGCGCTCGTGCTGGTGCAGGAGCCCACCTTCCCGGGCTGTGTGATCCGGGCCCGCGCGATCGGCATGTTCCGGATGACCGACGAGGCCGGCGGCGACGACAAGGTGCTGTGTGTGCCGAGCACCGACCCGCGCCAGGAGCACCTGCGCGACATCCACCACGTGTCGGAGTTCGACCGGCTGGAGATCCAGCACTTCTTCGAGGTCTACAAGGACCTCGAGCCCGGAAAGTCGGTCGAGGGCGCCAGCTGGGTCGGCCGGGTGGAGGCCGAGGGCGAGGTCAAGGCCTCGATGGACCGGGCGAAGCCGGACAAGCACTGACCCTTTTGAAGGGGGTCGCTCAGATCAGGTCGACGTCGAGGAGCTCCTCGGGGATGCCGAACGCGTCGACGAGGTGACCGGACCTGTCCTTCAGCGACTGGCACAGCCGTCCCACCTGCGCGGTCACGGCCTTCGCCCGTTCCCCCGACAGCCGGCCGTGCTCCTGGAACCATCCGCGCTCGGCCTCGATGACCGACAGCGCGTGCAGGTCGCACAGGTCGGACAGCACACGCTGCTCGTCGCCTGAGGGGCAGCGCTCCACCGCGTCGGCGAACGCGTCGAGCACGACGCTCTCCATGTACGCCCGCGCGGCGAGCACGACGTGGTCCTGGCAGGAGGCGAACACCTCGAACTCGTCGTCGCCCCGGTCGATGCCCCGCTTGAGCCGGCGGGCGACACCGGCGCGGACGTGGTCGGCGCGCCAGCGCAGCATCGCCTGCTGGTACTCGCGGTCGAGCAGGCCCGACGCGTCGTCGCCGCTGGGCCCGACGTCGCGCAGGCGCTCCAGCACCTGCCGCAGCGCGGTCTTCTCGGCGATCTGCTCGGCCGCCTGGCCGGCGACGAAGCGCGCGACGCCGAGGGAGTTCATGTCGCGGAACTCGTCGCGGAACTCGGTGAGCAGTCCCTTGGCGACCAGCTGCAGCAGCACGGTGTTGTCGCCCTCGAACGTGGTGAACACGTCGGTGTCGGCCTTGAGCGCGGCGAACCGGTTGACGCTGAGGTAGCCGGCCCCGCCGCAGGCCTCGCGGCAGGTCTGGATCGTGTCGGTGGCGTGCCAGGTGTTCAGCGCCTTCACGCCCGCGGCGATCGTCTCGAGCTCGCGCCGCTCGGCCTCGGCGCCCTCGTTCTGACGGGAGAAGACGTCGTGCAGCCGGGCGACGAGGTCCTCCTGGGCGAAGTGCAGGGCGTAGGTGCGCGCGAGCAGGGGGAGCAGCCGCCGCTGGTGCGCGCGGTACTCCATCAGCAGGGCCTCGGTGTCCTCGCGCGGCGGGCCGAACTGCCGGCGCCGGTGCGCGTAGCGGATCGCGATCGTCAGTGCGACCTTGCTCGCGCCGAGCCCGGCGCCGCCGACGCTGACCCGGCCCTGCACCAGCGTGCCGAGCATGGTGAAGAACCGGCGGTTGTCGTTCTCGATCGGGCTGCGGTAGCTGCCGTCGGGGTCGACGTCGCCGTAGCGGTTCAGCAGGTTCTCCCGCGGCACACGCACCTGGTCGAACCAGATGCGCCCGTTGTCGACGCCGTTGAGCCCGAGCTTGTGGCCGCAGTCCTCGATGCGCACGCCGGGCAGCACGCGGCCGTCCTCGTCGCGCAGCGGCACCAGCAGGGCGTGCACGCCGTACTCCTCGCCGCCGACGTGCAGCTGTGCGAACACCACCGCCATCCGTCCGTCGTCGGCTGCGTTGCCGATGTAGTCCTTGCGCGCGGAGTCGTCGGGGGTGTGCACGACGAACTCGGCGCTCTCGGGGTCGTAGGTGGCGGTGGTGCCGAGCTCCTGCACGTTGGAGCCGTGGCCGGTCTCGGTCATCGCGAACGCCCCGAAGAGCTTCGCGCTGATCACGTCGCGCAGGTAGCGCTCGTGGTGCCGCTCGGTGCCGAGATGGAGGATTGCGCCGCCGAAGAGGCCGAACTGCACACCCATCTTCACCAGCACCGACAGGTCGGAGTACGCCAGCGTCTCGAACGAGGCGATGGAGGCGCCGATGTCGCCGCCGCCGCCGTACTCCTCGGGGAAGCCCAGGCCGGTGGTGCCGCTGCCGGCGGTCTCCCTGACCACGTGTCGGACCTGTCTCCGGTACTCGTCGGTGGGGAGCCCGATCGAGTCACGCATGAGCTTGGCGTACGGGACCATCGACTGTTTCACCCGCTGCCTCGCCTCTCGGTGCTTGCCGTCGAGGAACTCCGCGAGAGCCTTGGGGTCGAAGTCGGTTGGTACGGCGGCGTCGGTCATGTCAGCAAAGCCTGCCAAAAATGCCCGCCGAAGACGACGATGGGCGGCCACCGTTGCAGGTGACCGCCCACCGCCTGTTCGCGGGTGCGCCTCGAAACTCAGACGCGGGTGAAGAAGTCCGGCGACTCCCAGTACCAGACGCTGTCGATCTTGACCGGGTCGGACGGGTTGGCCGCCTGGATCATCTGGCCGTTGCCGATGTACATCGCGACGTGGAAGATGCCGCTCGGCGCGCCGTTGCTGGACCAGAAGATCAGGTCGCCCGGTCGCAGCTCGGAGTAGCTGATCGGCGTCGTCGCGTAGTACTGGGCCACGCTGTAGTGCGGCAGGTAGTGCCCGGCCGAGCCCCACGCGCCCGAGATGAGCCCGGAGCAGTCCCACGCGTCCGGACCTGCGGCGCCCCACACGTACGAGTCACCGAGCTGGTCCATGGCGAACGACACGGCCTGGGAGGCGCCGCCGCCGGAGTACGCCGTGGCCTGGCGCTGCTGGCGGGCCTCGCGCATCTGCTGGAGGTGCTCCTGCCGCGCCTCGCGGCGCTCCTGCCGCGCCTGCTCGCGCGCCTGCCGGGCCTGCTCGCGTGCCTGTCGGGCCTGCTCGCGTGCCTGTCGCGCCGCGGCGGCCTGGCGCGCCTGTTGTGCTTGCTGGGCACGCTCGCGTGCCGCCTGGGCCTCACGTGCCCGCTGCCGGGCCTCCGCCCGGGCCTGGGCCTGCGCCTCCTGACGGGCCTCGCGTGCCTCGCGGTGCCAGGTCCACCAGAGATCGGACGCGAGCTCATCGAGGCGATTGATGCGTTCGGGAAATGGAGGAAGCGTCGTATATCGGTTCATTCGAAGTCAGCCACCAGAGACCAGGGCCGGGGCCAGG
>CBFGZI010000213.1:0-3382 GCA_965653225.1 uncultured Propionibacteriales bacterium
CTCGACCGAGAAGATGAACGCTTTCTTCTTCGCCCCCGCCGTCACGGCCGCCAGCCTCAACGCTCTGCTGGCCACCCACCCGCCGCTGCAGCTGCGGCTCGACCAGCTCGCCAAGGTATCGGCCGAGCTCGGCCGGCCGATGTGATGGCGGCCCGGTCCACGGATCCCTCCGGCCACAGTGGTGCCTCGTTCGGCCGTGTGATGGGCTGCTGACATGGGCTTTCTGGACGTCCTGCTCGGACGGAGCAAGCAGGTCAAGCCGAACCTCGACCAGCTGTTCGCCGTGCCCTCGGCCGCGGTGACACTGCAGGTCGCCGGCGACTTCGCGCCGACCGGCGTGGGGTCGGTCTGCTACCGCGCCAACGAGGGCGCGGCGTTCGCCACCATGCAGGACGACGTGCAGCAGCTGCTCGACGCCGACAACGGGCCGAAGGTCGAGCGGGTGACCGACGACTTCGGGTTCACCTGGCTGGTATGCCGCCAGCCGCCCGACGGCGTCTCTGAGCTGGTCACCGAGCTGCACGCGGTCAACCGCGCGCTGGAGGACACCGGCTTCGGCACCTCGCTGCTGTGCTCGCTGGTGGCGTTCGAGCGCTCGTCGGACGGGCGCCGGCTGGGCCTGGTGTACCTGTACAAGCGCGGCACGTTCTACCCGTTCGCGCCCGTGGGCAGGAGCGAGCAGCGCGACAACGCGCTGGAGCTGCAGGCACGCGGCATGCTGGCCAACGACCTGCCGCTCGAGACCGACCTGTCCCGGTGGATGGCCATCTGGGGCGCGCCGGGGCTTTAGCCCCGGGCCGATTCGTCTGCGACGGCTCGGGATTCCCCGGTGTCAGACCGCAGACGGATCCGTGGATGGAGGCTCGGCCCGGTAGGGCGACAGGTCGCTGACGCGCTCGAGTCGCAGGCCTTCGAGCGGCCGACCGCGTGCGGTGATCTCGACGCCGTACGGTCCCCAGACTCCCTCCGCCATCTCCGTCGCCCGTCCCTCCGGGGAGTGTCCGGGGTGTCGTTCGGTGTCCAGACGTTCCAACGTCACCGGCTCGCCGTCGACGTCGACCACCACCGTGCCGGCCCGGGGCACGTCCACGGGGTCGCTGAGCTCGGCGGCATCTGCGTGGACGGTGACGCGTACGCACTCTCCGAGCGGGTCACCGTGCCCGAGCTCGACCGAGCTCAGGTTCCCGCCGGAGGCTCCCCAGCCACCGAGCCACCGCGGCCCGGCGAAGTCGGCAGGTGCCAGTAGCGGCCACGGGACGTCGTCCCAGATCGTGTTGCGCATCGCGTCCAGCTGGTCCCGGTGGCGCTTGAAGCGCCGCAGCTCCCTCCCGCGAAGCTCCTGCAGCGGACCCTCGGCGCGCTCGTGACTCACCAGCCGGCGCAGCCATCCCCCGGGCATCTCTCCCGCCTCTACCGACCGCTGCCTCAAGCCCCGGGCAGGTCGAGCATGCGCTGCAGGGCCACCTTGGCCCAGCGCTCGGTGTCGGCGTCGACCTCGATGCGGTTGACCACGCGGCCCTCGACGAGGCTCTCCAGCGCCCACACCAGGTGCGGCAGGTCGATGCGGTTCATCGTCGAGCAGAAGCACACGGTCTTGTCGAGGAACACGATCTGCTTGTCCGGGTGCCGCTGCGCGAGCCGCTGCACCAGGTTGAGCTCGGTGCCGACCGCCCACGCCGACCCGGCGGGCGCGGCGTCGATGGTCTTGATGATGTACTCCGTCGACCCGACCAGGTCGGCCTTGGTCACGACCTCGTGCTTGCACTCGGGGTGCACCAGCACCTGCACGCCCGGGATCCGCGCGCGCACGTCGTCGACGCACTCGGCGGAGAACCGGCCGTGCACCGAGCAGTGCCCCCGCCACAGGATCATCTTCGCCGCCCGCAGCTGCTCGGCGGTGAGACCACCGCCGGGCCGGTGCGGATCGTAGACGACGCAGTCGTCCAGCGTCATGCCCATCTCGAGCACCGCGGTGTTGCGCCCGAGGTGCTGGTCGGGCAGGAACAGCACCTTCTCCCCGTGCTCGAAAGCCCACGTCAGCGCTCGTCGCGCGTTGGACGAGGTGCACACCGCGCCGCCGTTGCGCCCGCAGAACGCCTTGATGTCGGCGCTGGAGTTCATGTACGTCACCGGCACGGTCACGTCGGCCACGCCCGCGTCGGTCAGCACGTCCCAGGCGTCCTCGACCTGCTGCAGCCGCGCCATGTCGGCCATCGAGCAGCCGGCCGCCAGGTCGGGAAGCACCACCTGCTGCTCGCCGGAGGTCAGGATGTCGGCCGACTCGGCCATGAAGTGCACGCCGCAGAAGACGATGTATGGCGCGTCCGGACGGTCCGCCGCCTCCCGGGCAAGCTTGAACGAGTCGCCGGTGACGTCGGCGAACGCGATCACCTCGTCGCGCTGGTAGTGGTGCCCGAGCACGAACAGGCGGTCGCCGAGCGCGGCCTTGGCCGCCCGCGCCCGCTCCACCAGACCCGGGTCGCTGGCCGCCGGCAGCTCACCCGAGCACTGCACGCCCCGCTCCGCGTCCGGGTCGGCACCGCGGCCGAGCAGCAGCAGTGGGAGGTCTGTTGTCGTCATGACAACATCCTAAGGGGTGGGCGCCCGGCCGCCAGGGGAGTCCGACAAGGTTGACGCCATGCGCCTCCTCATCGCCCCCGACAAGTTCGCCGGCACGCTGACCGCCGTGGAGGCGGCCGAGGCGATCGCGGAGGGCTGGCGCCGGCGTGCGCCGCAGGACGAGACCGTGCTGGTGCCGATGGCCGACGGCGGCCCGGGCTTCTGCGACGTCCTGCACGCCAGCCTCGGCGGTGACCTGCTGGCGGTGACGGTCACCGGGCCGTACGGCGACCCGGTGCCGGCGACGGTGCTGCTGACCGGGGAGACCGCGTACGTCGAGTCCGCCCAGGCGTGCGGGCTGCACCTCACCCCGCAGGAGGAGCGCGACCCCGAGCGCGCCACCTCCTTCGGCGTCGGCGAGCTGCTCGGGGCCGCCGCCGACGCCGGTGCGCGGCGCATTGTGGTCGGGCTGGGCGGCAGCGCGACCAACGACGGCGGAGCCGGGATGCTGGCCGCGCTCGGCGCCACCGCCGACGCGCCCCTCGACCGCGGCCCGGTCGCGCTCGCCGACGTGCGGCAGGCGGACGTCGCGCCGGCGCGCGCCCGGCTGGGCGAGGCGGCGCTGGTCGCCGCCAGCGACGAGGACAACCCGCTCCTGGGCCTGACCGGGGCGCCCAACGACTTCGGGCCGCAGAAGTCGCGGCTGCCGTCCGGGGCGTTGCACGGCCAGGACGGGTCGTAGTCGAGGTAGTTGACGACGATCAGGTCGAGCCGGCCGTCGCGGTCGTAGTCGACGAACGCGGCCGACGTGCCCCACTGCGGG
>CBFGZI010000214.1:0-3059 GCA_965653225.1 uncultured Propionibacteriales bacterium
CCTCGGCCTGCACGCTCTTACCGCTGCGGGCGATCTTGCCCAACCGGGTCACCGAGGCAGCGGGCTCGATGCGCTTGCCGGAGGCGTTCGCCGGCAGCGGCAGTACCCGCGGAAGCACGGTGTCGCCGACGCCGCGTACGGGCACCTGCGACATGGCCTCGAGCGTCTCCGCCGGCAGCGTCGACGACAGCGGTGCCGCCAGCGCGACAGGCACCGGCAGGAGGAACGAGAACGCGGCCAGCCGCATGGCACGCCGGTTCACCCGCCCCCACCGGACTCCCGTGGCGCGTCGAGACAGCCGTCGCTTCGACATGGGAAATCCCCCCGTATGTTTGCCGGCAGTGAGTGCGGAAACGTCTTCCCCCGCCATGCCACGCTAAACCGGGCTTACCGGCGCTCGCAGCGGTTATGGGGAACTTTTGGTGTGCCATTGACGTAGGTTTGACGCTCTGTGCGCAAGACTACAGCGTGTGACCGGGTGATTACGTCCGGTTCGGGTAGTTGGCGTGGAGTTCCAACCGGCGTAAAGTTCCGCCCTGCCGTTTACCCACCTGTTATGTCGGGGCATTAACAGGCGAATTCACGGCGTCGGGGCGCTGTGGCAAGAGACCGGACGGAAATGGGGTTCGTGGGGTGAAGGTGTTCCTGACGGGGGCCACTGGGGTGATGGGTCGCCAGGCAGTGGGGGCCCTGCGTGCCGCCGGGCACGCGGTCGGCGGGCTCGCGCGTACGCCTGCGAAGGCGGGCGAGCTGTCCGCGGACGGCGTACGCCCGGTCGTGGCCTCGTTGTTCGACCCGGACGCGCTGGCCGAGGCGTTCACCGGCTACGACGCCGTGTGCAACCTGGCCACCCACATCCCGGTCGGCCTGTCAGGTGCGCTGCCGGGCGCCTGGCGGAGCAACGACCGGATCCGCACCGAGGGCTCGCGGGCGGTGGCCCAGGCCGCCAAGCAGGCCGGCGTGCTGCGTCTGGTCCAGGAGTCGGTGTCCTTCCTCTACTCCGACGGTGGCGACGAGTGGCTCGACGAGCAGAGCCCGCTGATGGTGACCCGCGCGACCGAGCCCGCGGCGGAGGCCGAGACCAACGCCGCCGCGTTCGCCTGCGCGCACCGGGTCGCGGTCGTCCTTCGCTTCGGCTCCATCGTCGGCGACGACCCGCTGACCCGCTGGCGCCTGACGCGCGCCCGGTCGCGGCAGTCGTTCGGCGTCGGAGACCCGTCCGGCTGGGCGCACCTGGTCCACCCGAGCGACGTGGGTACGGCGGTCGTCGCGGCCCTGCAGGCGCCGAGCGGCGTCTACAACGTCGGCGCCGAGCCGGTGCAGCGCTCGGCGTTCGTGGAGGCGTTCGCCGCCGTGTCCGGCCAGCCTCGGGCGACCTACCTGCCCCGCATGCTGGCCCGCCTCGGCGGTGAGCGCCTCGAACCCCTGACCCGGTCGCATCGGATCTCCTCCGAGCGCTTCGCCGCCCTGACGGGCTGGGTGCCGGCGTACTCCACGTTCTCGGCCGGCTGGCTCGAGGACGCCCTGGTCGCGGCGTGACCGCGCCCGACCCGTTCGGCGAGGTGCTGCCCGAACGCAGCCGCGACGAGGAGGCCGCGGGCTGGTCGGAGGACAGGTGGTCCGAGCACGACCAGGACGAGCATCTTCGTCGCGAGGTGCCGCCGCACCACCGCTGACCCTCAGGTGGCCGGCGGGGTTCCCGGCTGGTTCGTCGGGGCGGTTGTCCCGTCCTGCGGTGAGGTGTCCGACGGCGTGGTTCCGCGGCCGGCCAGCAGGTCGCGGATCTCCTGCAGCAGCAGGATGTCCTCCGCCGCGGCCACCGGCTCGGGTTCCTTGCCCCGGGCCCGAAGCTCCTGGATCTTCTTGGTCGGCGCGACGATCGCGAAGTAGACCACCGCGGCCGTGATCAGGAACGTGATGATCGCGGTGATGAAGGCGCCGATGTCGATGAACGTGGCGTCGTTGCCGGCCCTGCCGAGCTGGATGCCTAGTCCTTCGCCGATGGCTCCACCACCGGTCGCCGCGAGTATCGGGTTGATGAAGCTCTCGGTGAACGCCGTCACCAGCGCGACGAACGCGGTGCCGATGACCACCGCGACCGCGAGGTCGACGATGTTGCGTTGCAGGATGAAGTCCCTGAAGCCCTTGAGCACTTTCCCTCCTGGGCCGAGTGGCTGGTCGTGCGGCGGCGGTGACCTGGAAGTCGTGGTCAGGCCGGACCCTACTCCCGCAGCGTCAGCACCAGCGGGCCGAGAACCGACTGCGCGGCGAGGCGCTCGGCCTCCATCGGCGACACCGCGAGCACGACCAGCGCGCCGGACGTGCTCGACCCGAGGTCGTCGTCCACCGCCGGGATGGCCACCACCGCGGCGTTGCCGACCGCCAGGGTCGGGGGCAGCTGTCCGCGCGGGTCGGGCGCGATCACGTCGACGCGGTCACCGACACGCGTGAGCGCGACCGAGCCGGCGTCGGCGATGCGTACGGGAGCTGCGACCACGCCCGGGCCGTAGCCGGCCACCAGGCCCGGCCCGACCACCCGCACGTCGGTGAGTGGCTCGCCCGCCCGCACCGGCGCCGCCAGGGTCCGGCCCACCCAGCGGGACGGGCTGCGCGCCGCGCCCGCAGGCACCGCCGCAGGTGGGAACCGGCGGACGGCCAGGTCGGAGGCCGCGAGCACGCCGCCACCCCGCAGGTCGGCCACGGCCACGACCACGGGCGTGGTCGGCGGGGGAGGGGGCGCCACCACGCCCAGACCGAGCGCGACCGCGCCGGCCGCCAGTCCGGCGGCGAGCAGCCGCCGCCGCAGCCGAACGGCTCGGCGCACCGAACGCAGGACCGCCGCGCGCCTTGACCGGTCGTGAGGGCTGGGTCTGAAGGCCATCGCCACAGCGTGGCCCAACTCGGCGGACGCCGTCGGCGGTCGTCCACAGGCTCAGGCGGCCGCCAGCATCTTCACTCCCTGCGGCTGGTGGTCACGGCGCGCACTCCCACGGCTGGTGGTCACTTTCCTCGGTTCATGCGCCGAGGAAAGTGTCCGTAACACCCGGTTACATGGCCTG
>CBFGZI010000215.1:0-2959 GCA_965653225.1 uncultured Propionibacteriales bacterium
CTGGAGCGCATGGTCATGGCCGTCGCCGCCGCCCGCTCCCGCGGCTGACCGGCCCTCGCGCCGACACCGTGCAAACCCCCACCCGGCACGACGAAAGGCGCCGCCCCGAGAGTCGGGACGGCGCCTCTCGCGACGCTGTGTGTCGCTACAACGAAGCGGCTGGTGCGCTCAGAGCGAGGCGGCGCGCTTGTTCAGCGCGGCCTTGCGGTTGGCCGCCTGGTTCTTGTGGATCACACCCGCCGAGGCGGCCTGGTCGAGCTTGCGGCTGGCAACCCGTGCGGCCTCGCGGGCGCGGTCGGCGTCACCGGCGTCCGCGGCCTGACGGAAGCGGCGGATGGCCGTCTTCAGCCGGGTCTTGACCGCCTTGTTGCGCTCGCGGGCCAACTCGTTCTGCCGGTTGCGCTTGATCTGGGACTTGATGTTCGCCACGGAAGCTGAGCCTTCGATGTGTGTGGGACCGGTGTGCCGTCCGTCTGCGCCCGACCCGCCTGCGCGGTAACCGCGGGATTCGGGTCGGCGCTGGACGCGACTGCCCAGGTTATCAGCGCAGAGCGAACGCGCCCAAATCGGCCGCGGCCCGCGGCCAGGTCCCGGCGACCTAGGCGCTGGCGGACTCTGCCTGGCGCTCGGCCTCCGCCTTCAGCGCGGCCAGCGTGGCCTGGATGCCGCGCCGGTTGGCCTGCTCGCGGGAGCCCATGGCCAGGTCCATCAGCCTCCGCATCACCGCGGGCCGCCGGTCGGTCCACCGCTCGGTCGCGGTGCACCCCGACGAGGTGCCCTCGAACAGGTACTCCCAGCGCGCCACCTTCACCGGTCCGACGGTGACCTCGAAGGCCAGCCGGCGCCCCGGCTCCGCGGCGACGACCTCGCCGAAGGTCGACCACCGCAGCCTGCCGCTGCGGTTGTGGCCCACGAACCGGGCGCCCTCGACCGGCTGACGTACGTCGCCGCGCCAGGTGACCCCGGTGCACTCCGGGCTCCACGAGCCCATCCGCGGCAGGTCGCTGACCAGCGCGTAGACCACCTCGGGGGCGGCGTCGACCTCCACGGACTCGCTCAGGTGTGCCATGGCAGGGCAGTAAACCAGTTTCGGCCCCATGGGATGATGGCGCGGTACCGCGCACCGCGCGGTAGGTCCGTCATGTCCCGAACCGGAAGCCGTACGTGCCACAGCCGCCAGCCGCGCCGAAACCGGGTCGCACCGACCCCGCGCTGATCCGCAACTTCTGCATCATCGCCCACATCGACCACGGCAAGTCGACGTTGGCCGACCGGATGCTGCAGCTGACCGGAGTCGTCGACGAACGCACGATGCGCGCGCAGTACCTGGACAGGATGGACATCGAGCGCGAGCGCGGCATCACGATCAAGAGCCAGGCGGTCCGGTTGCCGTGGGCGGCGGAGGGGTCCACCGCGCCCGCGCGCGACCAGCCGTACGTGCTGAACATGATCGACACCCCCGGTCACGTCGACTTCACCTACGAGGTCTCACGGTCGCTGGCCGCCTGCGAGGGCGCGGTGCTGCTGGTCGACGCGGCCCAGGGAATCGAGGCGCAGACCCTGGCCAACCTCTACCTCGCGCTCGAGGCCGACCTGCATCTCATCCCGGTGCTCAACAAGATCGACCTGCCCAGCGCCCAGCCGGAGAAGTACGCCGCGGAGCTGGCGCACATCATCGGCTGTGACGAGTCCGAGGTGCTGCGGGTGTCGGCCAAGACCGGCGACGGCGTGGCCGACCTGCTGAACGCGATCGTCGAGCAGGTCCCCCCTCCGGAGGGCGACCCGGACGCGCCCGCCCGGGCACTGATCTTCGACTCGGTCTACGACACCTACCGCGGCGTGGTCACGTACGTGCGCGTGGTCGACGGCTCGCTGACCCACCGCGAACGAATCAAGATGATGTCCACCGGCGCGGTGCACGAGATGCTCGAGGTCGGCGTGATCGCGCCCGAGCCCACCAAGACCGAGCACATCGGGGTCGGCGAGGTCGGCTACCTGATCACCGGTGTGAAGGAGGTCCGCCAGTCGCGGGTCGGTGACACCGTGACGACGGCGAACCACCCGGCCACGGAGCCGCTCGGCGGCTACCGGCACCCGAACCCGATGGTGTTCGCCGGGCTGTATCCCATCGACGGCGACGACTACCCGGACCTGCGCGACGCCCTCGACAAGCTCCAGCTCAACGACGCCGCGCTGACCTACGAGCCGGAGACCTCCGGCGCGCTCGGCTTCGGCTTCCGCTGCGGCTTTCTGGGGCTGCTGCACATGGAGATCGTCCGGGAGCGGCTCGAGCGCGAGTTCGACCTCGACCTGATCTCCACCACCCCCAACGTGGTCTACCGCGTGGTGATGGAGGACGGCGCCGAGCACACGGTGACCAACCCCAGCGAGTACCCCACCGGCAAGGTCGCCGAGGTCTACGAGCCGATCGTGGCGGTCACGCTGCTGACGCCCGGCGACTACATCGGACCGGTGATGGAGCTGTGCCAGAGCCGGCGCGGGCAGATGAAGTCGATGGACTACCTGTCCGAGGACCGGGTGGAGCTGCGCTACGTCCTGCCGCTGGCCGAGATCGTGTTCGACTTCTTCGACGCGCTGAAGTCGCGCACCAAGGGCTACGCGTCGCTGGACTACGAGCCGGTGGGGGAGCAGTTCGCCAACCTGGTGAAGGTCGACATCCTGCTCCAGGGCGAGCCGGTCGACGCTTTCAGCGCGATCGTGCACCGCGACCAGGCGTACTCCTACGGCGTCGCCCTCGCCCAGAAGCTCAAGGAGCTCATCCCGCGCCAGCAGTTCGAGGTGCCGATCCAGGCCGCGATCGGGTCCCGGGTGATCGCCCGCGAGACCATCCGCGCGATCCGCAAGGACGTGCTCGCCAAGTGCTACGGCGGTGACATCACCCGTAAGCGCAAGCTGCTGGAGAAGCAGAAGGAGGGCAAGAAGCGGATGAAGATGGTGG
>CBFGZI010000216.1:0-2856 GCA_965653225.1 uncultured Propionibacteriales bacterium
CCCCCGGAGCCCGCCACCAGCACCGTCTCGCCGCGCTCGACGTCGCCCAGGGCCTCGCGTACGGCCCGGCGTTCATGCGCGACCGCGGGATCGAGCCGTCCGCGGGGCGGCCCGGCCGCGGCGGGCTCACCGGCGGCGCCCCGGGCGCCAGCCGTGCCGGCCGGGGCCGCGTCGCGGCCCGGAATGGAGGGGTCAGCCATGGACGCGCCGCACCCAGGCGGCCGGGTCTCCGATCTCGGCCTTGCTGGGCAGGGTGTTAGGCGACGTCCAGACGCGGTTGAAGCCGTCCATGCCGACGCGGTCGACGACACCGCGGACGAACACCGCGCCGTCGCGGTACTGCCGCATCTTGGCATCGAAGCCGAGCAGCCGCCGCAGCAGCTGGTCGAGGCTGCCGCCACCCTTGCGGCGCTTGTCGAACTTCGCCCGGATGACCGCGACGCTCGGGATGACCTCGGGCCCGACGCCGTCCATCACCACGTCGGCGTGGCCCTCCAGCAGCGACATGGTCGCGGTGATGCGGTCGACGATCTCGCGCTGCGCGCGGGTCTGGAACAGGTCGATCAGCGACACGTCGTCGTCGCCGCGCATCAGCCTGCCCGCCTGCTCCAGGCCGTCACGGGCCATGGCCGCCAGCCGGGAGACGTCGAAGTCGGTGGCGTCGATGAGGGCGCGGATCTCGTTGTGCAGGTGGTCGCGCATCCACGACACCGCGGTGAACTGCACCCGGTGGGTCTCCTCGTGCAGGCAAACCCACAGCCGGAAGTCCTGCGGGTCGACGCCGAGCTCACGCTCCACGTGCACGATGTTGGGCGCCACCAGCAGCAGCCGCCCGACCGCGCTGGGCACGACCTCGTTGCCGATGCCGGCGTCGGGCTCGGTGCCCGCGGGTCCGGTCGCGCCTCCGGGTCGGCTCGGCGAGCCGTCGGACCCGGCCGCGCGCTCACCGGGCCAGAACGGGTCGAACTGGCCGAGCACCTTGCCGGACAGGTAGCCCAGCAGCGCCCCGGCCTCGATACCGGTGATGCGCGAGCCGATCGCCGCGGACGCCGCTGACGGGGCGCCGCGCTGGTCGACGATCTTGGCGACCAGCGGCTGCATGATCGTGCGGAAGCCGTCGGCGTTGGCCTGCACCCATCCGGGCCGGTCGACCACCACGACCGGCGCGGTCGCCGCCTGCGCCCGCAGGCCGGTGAAGGAGCGCACCAGGCCCTCGGAGCGGCGCGCGTTCTCGCGCAGCTCGGAGACGACCTCCCGGGCCTGCCTGCCCGAGACGTCCGGTCCGGGCCGGACGAACCGGTTGGCCGTCGCGACCGCGAGGTCCCAGTCGACCATCTGCGGTTGTTCCTGGGGCTCCGGCCGCTCCGACCCAGACTCAGTCATGTCCCCAACCGTACGTCGTGCCGCCAGGTGCGATTCCGGTCGCGTCGCGGCGGCGAAGCGTCAGCAGCAGGTGGCGATGTCGGCGGTGAGCGCGTCGAGCGCGGCACGGGCGTCGAGGGTGTCGATCAGGCGTACGTGGTCGGCGACGGCGGCGAAGACCAGCGGGGCGTTGTCGCGGTCGACGGTGACACCGACCAGCGCGTTCACGTTGGACAGCGTGCCGGTCTTGGCCCGTACGAGTCCGCGTCCCTCCTTGCCGAAGGTGACGTAGCGGTAGGCCAGGCTGCCGTTGAACCCGGCCACCGGCAGGCCGGCGACGACGGGCCGCAGGTCGGGGTGGGAGGCGGACGCGGCGGCCTGCAGCGTGCCGACGAGGGTGTCGAGGCTGACCCGGTCATGGCGGGACAGGCCGCTGCCGTCGTAGTTGGTCACCTGGCTCATGTCGACGCCCAGCCGGGGGAGGGTCGCGCGTACGGCGGCCGTGCCGCCCTCGAAGCTGCCGGGCCGCCCGGAGGCCAGGCCGTCGTGCCGCAGCAGCACCTCAGCGCCCTCGTTGTCGCTGTTCTCGATGACCTCCTCCACGATCTGCGCCAGCGTCGGCGACTCCACCCGCGCCAGCTCCGTGCTCCGGGTCGGCGCCGGCGCGGCAGCGGGCGTCCCGCGTACCTTGATGCCGGCACGCTCGAGCTCGTCGGCGAACGCCTGTGCGGCCGCCTCGGAGGGGTCGTCGGAGCGGCTCGTGAGCAGCGGCTCCTCGCGGCCTTCGTCGACCCACAGCGCGGAGATGGGGCTGACGACGTCGCCGGGGATGTAGTCGCGCTCCCACTCCGGGCTGACGGCGGGACCGGAGAACAGCGAGTCGTCGTACCCGAGCCGGACGCGGCGCACGCCGTCGGCCTGCAGCCGGTTGGCGGTCTGGCGCGCCAGGTCGCGCAGGGTTGCCGGCGCGGGGTACTCGTCGGCGATCGGCTTCTGGGTCAGCAGGGGGTCGCCGCCTCCGACGAGGACGATGCTGCGCCGGTTCTTGCCGCGTACGACGGTGGTGTGGAACCGGTGCTCGGGCCCCATCAGCTGCAGCGCCGTGGTGGTGGTCAGGAGCTTCATCGACGACGCGGGGATGAACGGCCCGTGGCCGCCGACGCGCACCAGGTCGCGGCTTTGACCGAGCGGCTGGACCAGCACGCCGAGGTGACGGCCGAAGGCGTCGTCGCGCAGGGTGTCGGCCAGGTGGCTCTGCAGCTGGCGAGGTGTAGGGGTGGTCGCCGGGTCGGCCCGGTCCAGCACCGGCCTTGCTGGTGCCGCCGGCGGGAGCTGCACGCCCTCCGGCGGGGGAATGGCGGCCGGCGCCACGCGGTCGGGACCGAGGAAGCGGTCGAGCAACCCGGCGTCGTACGCCGCGTAGCCCCCGGCGGCCAGCACCACGACCAGCGACAGCACCACGAGCAGCGTGGTGCGCCCGAGCTGGCGCCGCCG
>CBFGZI010000217.1:0-2761 GCA_965653225.1 uncultured Propionibacteriales bacterium
ACGCCGGTGGTGATGCTCTTCAGCAGCGACCCCAGTGTGTCCGAACGCAGCTGGCGCCGGTCGGCGACGGCAGGGGAGCGATCCAGGCTCTGCAGTCGCCGGTTGCGGCTGATGATCCCTGGGATCGACCCCTGTCCGACCCCACGCATCATCCGGTCGATCAGCCGGTGCAGCGCCCAGCGCAGGAGTCCGGCGAGTACCAGCAGAGCGAGGATGTTCAGTGGCTTGGCGATCAGCCAGTCCGACGCGCCCGCCAGCCAGGCGTTGCCGCCCGTCCACTCGTACACGGCCTTGCACAGCGGGTTGTCGGCCCCGGCGTTCCAGCAGGCGATCGCCCCGGCCTGGCCGCCTTGGCTCAAGAAGCCCATGTGCAAGTGCCTCCTTCGGCTCGCGGCCGGAGCCGGTCAGCGCGTCACGGCTGGGGTGCTCGGGTCAGCTGGTCAGTGGTGCCTGCGGCTCGCGTCGGGCACATGGGGACAATCGCGACACGAGGCCCGGCCGTTACCGCCGTGCGCGCGCGATGAACGTCACCTCGTGCGTCTCGAGGAGGCATGTCAGGACGCGCTCTGAGCCATCAGCAGGTCGAGCGAGCCTGGGCGCCGTCGCAATCGGTCGCCACGCGACGTGCCGACCTGGCCAGTCGTCTTCACCTTGGCCCGGCGTTACGTGGCCGTCGGGCCATCTCCGGGGCGGAGCATGAAACTGCCCGGGCAGCGTCGGTAGCCGCCGACCTGAAAGGTGTAGTCGCTGCTGCCCGTGCTGTGCAGGGTGAGCCAGCGGCCGCGCACCAGCGGAACCAGTGCGCCGCACTCGACGCAGAACGTGTGTCCGACGGTCGGCGGCCTGATCCTTCGCTGCACCCTGGCCATGGCTGCCTTTCGGGGGGAAGCATTCGCCATGCGGGCGGGGTCTGGGCCCTTGCCGCCACCAGACAACGGGACGGCCTGGGGCCCACCCTAGATCGCCGTTCGACGACTCGGGAAGCCCCTGCGGCGATCACGAGACGTGACCCGCCGTCAACCCATGACCTGACGAGTCGGTCCAGCATCGACGATCGTTGCGGGCCGCAACCGGCAACCCTTGGGTCGGCGGCGCAGGCGGTGTGTACGGTGTCCCGATCGCGAGGCCTGCACGCGGACGACGTCGGAGAAAGAGGTGTTGGCGTGACGACGCCCGGGGACCCGGCTGCCTTCGGAAGCCCCGAGCACGGGTCGACGCGGCTCGGTGGTCGGTACGAGCTGGGTGAGCTGCTGGGGATCGGCGGCATGGCGGTCGTTCGGCTGGCGACCGACGTGCGGCTGGACCGCACCGTGGCCGTCAAGATGCTGCGCGGCGAGGTGGCCGAGAACGTGACCTTCCAGGCCAGGTTCCGCCGCGAGGCGCGTGCCGCCGCATCGCTGGACCACCCTGCGGTGGTCAGCGTGTACGACGCCGGTGAGGAGACCGTCGACGGGATGCTCACCTCCTACATCGTCATGGAGTACGTGCAGGGTCAGGACCTGCGTGCCGTGTTGCGGTCCGGGCCGGTGGAACCCCGGCGCGCGCTCGAGATCACCGCGGACATCCTGGACGCGCTGGCCACCGCTCACCGCAACGGCATCGTGCACCGCGACATCAAGCCCGCGAACGTCATGCTGACGCCGACCGGCGCGATCAAGGTGATGGACTTCGGTGTCGCGCGCGCCGTCGCGGACATGTCTGTAAGCCTGACCCAGACCGCGGCGGTGATCGGGACTGCCCAGTACCTGTCGCCTGAACAGGCACGAGGGGACACCGTCGACGCCCGCAGCGACGTCTACTCGACCGGCTGTCTGCTGTACGAGCTGCTCACCGGCCGGCCACCGTTCCAGGGGGACTCGGCGATCGCCGTCGCCTACCAGCACGTCCGCGAGCCGGCACAGCCGCCCTCGACGTTCGCACCGGGGCTGCCGGCGGAGATCGACGCGGTGGTGCTGGGCGCGCTGGCCAAGCCGACCGACGAGCGGTACCAGTCGGCTGAGCAGATGCGCGCCGGCCTCCGCGCCGTGCTGGCCGGCAGCGGAGGGACCCTGCCGGTCGGTGCGGACGTCGGCACTTCCGTGCTCCCGCAGAGCGCGGAGTCCGCCGCGGTGACAACTCAGGAGACTCCGGTCGTAGGCACGCACGCCGCGAACAGCCGCGGCCGGCGGCGCAGGCTGGTCATCGCCGCGTCGGCCGCGGCGCTGGTGGTGCTGGCCGGGGTGGCCGGGTTCGGCCTGGCCGCGCTGGACCAGGACGAAGGCGCCGGCCGGCAAGTGGAGCCGCCTGCGGCCCACAGCGACACCGGTCGGCCGGCTGTGTCTTCCCCGACCGCTCAGGCACCAGTCGAGCAGGCCGAGACTGTGAGCGTCGACGAGTCAGGGAAGACCTCCGAGGCCCCACAGAAAAAGCGGACTGCGACCCGCACCCCGAAAACGCACCAGGAGCACCCGGCTGCGGCCCGCTCCGAGCCTTCGTCGAAACCGGCAAGCTCGAGTTCGCCCGAGCCATCACCGACTCAGAGCACGCCGCAGGACACCGCGTCGCAGACATCTCCCAGCGAGTCGCCGACGCCCGAACCCACCCTGTCGACGGCGAGCGGCTCACCTGCCGCGGCGTCGCGTGCCTCGTGACAAGGGGGCGGTCCCTGTATCGCCGTCGTTATCGGCGATGGATGAATACGTCGCCGACCTGGGTGGGGTCTCCGGGCACGACCGTGCCGGAGTCGCTGCCGAACACCACCCACTGGCCGTCATCGGAGATG
>CBFGZI010000218.1:0-2748 GCA_965653225.1 uncultured Propionibacteriales bacterium
GACGAAGACGCCCTCGGCGCCGAGCTGCATCATCATCGCCGCGTCGGCGGGCGTCGCGATGCCGCCGGCGGTGAACAGCACGACCGGGAGCTTGCCGGCCTGCGCGACCTCCTTCACCAGGTCGAACGGCGCCCTCAGCTCCTTGGCGGCGGCGAACAGCTCGGTGTCGTCCATGGTCGACAGCCGCCGGATCTCGGCACGGATCTGGCGCATGTGCCGCGTCGCCTCGACCACGTTGCCGGTGCCGGCCTCGCCCTTGGAGCGGATCATCGCCGCGCCCTCGGCGATACGGCGCAGCGCCTCGCCCAGGTTGGTCGCACCGCACACGAACGGCACGGTGAACTGCCACTTGTCGATGTGGTTGGCCTCGTCGGCCGGGGTGAGCACCTCGGACTCGTCGACGTAGTCGACGCCGATGGCCTGCAGCACCTGGGCCTCGACGAAGTGACCGATGCGCGCCTTGGCCATCACCGGGATCGACACCGCCTCGATGATCCCGTCGATCATGTCGGGGTCGCTCATCCGCGCGACGCCGCCCTGCACCCGGATGTCGGCGGGTACGCGCTCGAGGGCCATCACCGCGACGGCGCCGGCGTCCTCGGCGATCTTGGCCTGCTCGGGCGTGACGACGTCCATGATGACGCCGCCCTTCAGCATCTCGGCCATGCCGCGCTTGACGTGCGCCGTGCCCCGCGTGGGGTTCGCGCTGTCGGCGGGCGGGCGGGGTGCGTTCTCGGTCACGGTAAACCTCGGTCACATATGTGTGGGTGGGTTACGCCCCATCGTAGTAGGCACTGCGTCGGCCGCCTCGGGCGCTATAGCGCACGGTGTGGCGGACGCAACGGCCGCTCCGGGGCCGTCGGCGTCAGGGCAGCGTCGGCGGCCAGCTGTCGTCGAGCTCGACCATGGACGGCATCGGGGCGTGCCCGGCCAGCCGGAACCATCGCACCACCGCGTTGCGCCGCAGCGCCAGCGCCGAGGACACCACGTCGTTGTGGAAGCGGCGGGCGAGCTCGACCTTGCGGCAGGCGTTGCCCAGCTCGCTGAGGAGCTCCCGGGCGTCGGGGTCCTCCTGCAGCCGCGCGATCTCGCCCTGGTCGCCCAGCGCGGCGACCAGCGCCTGGCTGAGGTCGGACTCCGCGAGCTCGCGGTCGGGCTGGTCGCTCGCGCGCGCCTCGTGTGCGGCGTCGAGCAGCAGCAGCGACCGCGCCGGGTCGACCAGCCCGCTGGCCGCCAGCTCCAGCGCGGCCCCGGAGCGGTGCATGAGCTGCGTCTCCAGGCCGGCGCGGGCGCTGTGTACCCGGTGGTGCAGGCGGTCCACCCGCCCGGCCGTCCAGGACAGCAGTACGGCGAACACCACGACCACCGCGGCGACGACGAACAGCCACTCCATCAGGGCGCCTCCTCCACCACGCCCGCGCCGGCCCGCACCGTCTCGTAGACCCGGACGATGTCGCGGCACAGCACCGACCAGTCGTAGCGCCGCACGGCCACCGAGGCGGCCTTGCGCAGCGTGCCGCGGCGTACGTCGTCGTCGAGCAGCCGAAGGGTCTCCCCGGCCAGCGCGGCCGCGTCGCCCACCGGGAACAGTGTGCCGAGGTCACCGTCCTCGAGCACCCGGCGGAACGCCGGCAGGTCGCTGGCCAGCACCGGCGCGCCCGCGGCCATCGCCTCGATCAGGATGATCCCGAAGCTCTCGCCGCCGGTGTTGGGCGCGACGTACACGTCGGCCGAGGCGAGCAGCTCACCGCGGGTCTGCTCGTCGACGAGCCCCAGGAACGTGACGTGGTCGTGGTAGCCCCGCGGCACCAGCTTCCGGGCCGCGTCGGTGCCGCCCCGGCCGGCGACGTAGAGGTGCACCCCCGGCCGGGCCCGCGCGATCGCGGGCAGCGCCTCGAGCAGGGTGGGCAGCCCCTTGCGTGGTTCGTCGAGCCGCCCGAGGAAGACCAGCGTCCCGCCGGGGCTGGACCACCGATCGGACCGCGCGACGCTGCTGAACCGGTCGACGTAGAGCCCGTTGGGGATGATCACCGGCTCGCCCCCGAAGTGCTGCACCAGCGTCGTGCGGGCCAGCTCGGACACCGCGATCCGCCCCGACAGCTTCTCCATCGACGGTCGCAGGATGGCCGCGGCCGACAGCATCGCCCGCGACCGGAGCATCGAGGTGTGGAACGAGGCCACCATCGGTCCGCTGGCCGCCCACAACGCCAGCAGCGACAGGCTGGGGACGGCCGGCTCGTGGATGTGCAGCACGTCGAACCGGCCGCCGGCCAGCCATCGCCGCACCCGGGCCGCGGACACCGGGCCGAACGCCAGCCGGGCCACCGACCCGTTGTACGGGACGGGCATCGCGCGCCCGCCCGGCACGACGTAGCGCGGCACCGCCTCGTCGTCGTCCGTCGGAGCCAGCACCGAGACGGAGTGGCCTTGCGCGATCAGCGCCTCCGCCAGGTCGCGCACGTGGTTCTGCACCCCCCCGGGCACGTCGAGGGAGTACGGGCAGACCAGCCCCAGCTTCATCCGCGCGCGGCTCCCGTCACGGCTCGAGGTCCTCGACGAAGACCTTCTGCAGCATGTGCCAGTCCTGCGGGTGCGCGCGGATGCCCTCGCTGAAGGCGTCCGCGACCGCCTGCGTCATGGCACGCACCCCGTCGGCGCCGGGCTTGGGCGGGACCGGCTCGTACAACCTGACGTGCAGCTTCGGTCCCTCGTACGCCAGCGTCGCGGGCACCAGCGCCGCGCCGGCCG
>CBFGZI010000219.1:0-2700 GCA_965653225.1 uncultured Propionibacteriales bacterium
GATGCGGCGGGCGCGCCGTCGCCGCTGCTGATGCTCCGGTCCGAGACCTTCCCGGCCAGCAGGTCGGTGACCGCGTGCACGACCCGCAGCGTGGGAGCCGGCGTGTCGGTCATGTCCGCGAGCTCGACGAGCGCGGAGAGGATGACGTCGAGCTCCAGCGGCTTCCCGCGTTCGAGGTCCTGCAGCATCGAGGTCTTGTGGTCACCTACGCGCTGTGCGCCGGCCAGCCGCTTGTCCACGGAGATGTCCGGACGACACCCGACCGCCGCGGCGATCTGAAGCGTCTCCTCCATCATCAGCCGCACCGTCGCACGCGTGCCCGTGTGTCCGGCGATCTCTGCCATCGTGGCCCGGGACAGCGCGCTGATGGGGTTGAACGCGGCGTTGCCCAGGAGCTTGATCCAGATCTCCTGCCGGATGTCTGGCTCGACGGGACTCTTGAGCCCGCCCGCGACCATGGCCTCGCTGAAATCGGTGCACCGGGCCGACACCGGTCCGGACGGCTCGCCGACGGAGAACCGGGTGCCCTCCATGTGCCGGATCCGGCCGGGGCTCTCGATCTCGGTCGAGCAGTAGACGACACAGCCGATCGCCCGCTCCACAGGGAGGATGCGGCTCACCGCGCCGTCGGGGTCGACAGACTCGATGCGCCGGCCCTCGAAGGGCCCGGTCAGGCCGTGGAAGTACCACCAGGGAATGCCGTTCTGGGCCGCCACGATCGCCGTGTGCTCGCCGAGCAGAGGAGTGATCAGCGGGTGGCAGGTCGCGTAGGAGTTCGCCTTGAGGCCGAGGAAGACGTAGTCGACGGGCCCGATCTCCGCGGGGTCGTCGGTGGCCGGGGTACGCGCAGAGAAGTCGCCGCGGGGAGACGTCACCTGCACGCCATCGGCGCGGATCGCCGCGAGGTGCTCACCACGCGCCACCAGGTGTACGTCCGTGCCTGCGCGGTGCAGCGCCGCGCCCACGTAGGCCCCTATCGCCCCGGCTCCCAGAACCGCAACCTTCATGTGCACTCCCCTCTCGGGACGAGGACTGTCTACAGTATCCAGCCCTGCTCCGCAATGATGTTACTGGCTGGTGTTACCGACTAGTAGGACAGACTCACCGCGGTTGGCGCAACCTCGCGGCTCTCGGCGGCGGCTGCGCTGGCGGCAGACCTCATCCGCCCGCGTCCGCGGGGATGAAGGCGACGGTGTCGCCGGCGAGCAGCGGGTAGGGACGGTCGGGGCGGACACGTTCGCCGTTGACGTCCACCACGACACGGGCGCCCAGAGACATCCCGACCTGCTCGGCGGCGGCACCCAGGGTCGCCGCCCGGACCGTGACCGTGCCACCGCGCCCCCCGCGCGTTGCGGGCACGCCGTACGGCCGGACGTCGACCTCCGGCGCCGGCCTGCCGCGCGCGGCGGCGTAGTCGTCGGGGTCGTTCACGTTGACGACCGAGTCGAGGTCGGGGTCGGCGGCGGCGAGCCGCTCGTCGGCCAGCAGCACGGACTCGTCGACCTGGTGGACGTTGCACTCCGCGAACAGCTGGCCCGGACGGAGCTGACCCCGGTCGACGAGTGCGTCGACCCGCGACGCGAGGTCGGTGCGGTAGCCCGCCGCCATGGGCTGCCGGTAGCCCCTCACGAGAGGCAGCACCACGTCGGTGCGAGGCGCACCCGGTGACCCGGCCGCATCGGTCCCGAAGACGCGCATGACGGCGCCGACGAAGGCAGCGTGCAGGAAGGGGAGGTCCGTCGAGCACACGAAGGCGAGCTCACACGAGGCGGCGGCTCCGGCCGAGAGACCGACCGCGAGCCCCTGCAGAGGCCCTCGGCCCTCCGCGGGGTCCTCCTCCACGCGCACCCGTGCGTCGAGCTCCGGAAGCTCCTGGCCGGGTGCCCGCACCACGATCACCGGGCCGTCGACCGCACGGCCGACGACGCCGGTCACATGCCGGAGCAGAGTCGAGCCGTGCCACTCCAGTGCCGCCTTGGGCGTTCCCATCCGCGAGGAACGGCCACCCGCCAGCACGATGCCGGCGACTTGACCCATGCAGCCGACGGTATAGGAGTCAGGAGCGAACGTCGGAGTCGACGGCCTCCTGCTCGGCCGGTTCGCGCCCGTCGGCCTCCGCCGCGTCACGCCTGGCCCGCTGCCGCTTCTGGAGGACGTCCTTGGCGAGGCTGGCCGCGGTGGTGACCAGCAGGGTGCCGATGATGAACTCGAGGGAGAACACGGTGCCGATGTCGGGCAGCGGGACGTGGCCGATGGCGTCGACGTCCGAGCCGTGCAGGGCCTCGACCAGCAGCTTGACGCCGATGAAGCCCAGGACCACCGCGAGCCCGTAGTTGAGGTAGACCAGCCGCTGCAGCAGCCCGCCGATCAGGAAGTACAGCTGGCGTAGCCCCATCAGCGCGAACGCGTTGGCGGTGAACACGATGTAGGCGTCCTGGGTGAGCCCGAAGATCGCCGGGATCGAGTCCAGGGCGAAGATCACGTTCGCCACGCCGATGGCCGCGATCACCAATGCGAGCGGGGTGAGCAGGCGCCTGCCGCCGGTGCCGTCGTCGCGCGTGGTGAGCTTGGAGCCCTCGTAGTTGGTCGACAGCGGCATGATCCGGCGCAGCCCGCGCACCAGCCGGCCCTCGGTGAAGTCCGCCTCGTCCTCGTCCTTCTCCAGCGCCAGCCTGGTGGCGGTGTAGACCAGGAACGCGC
>CBFGZI010000220.1:0-2636 GCA_965653225.1 uncultured Propionibacteriales bacterium
GAGCTCCGGCCGCGGCTGAGAGGCGCAAGCCAATCAGGTACCCCATCTGGGGTCCCAGCATGGAGCTCTGCGGCTATGGAGGACACGACCTCCTGAGCCGCCGCGATCGCGTCACCGATGACCTGCAGGCCCTCGGCGGTCTCCTCGTCGGTCAGCGTCATCGGCGGCGCGAGCCTGACGACGTTGCCGTACAGCCCACCCTTGCCGACGAGCACACCGCCCGCGCGCGTGCGCTCCATCACCGCCGCCGCGGCGGGCGGCGACGGCCTGTCGGTACCGGGCTGGACCAGCTCGACGCCGATCATCAGGCCCTTGCCCCGCACGTCGCCCACCACGTCGTACTTGTCCTGCACCTCGCGCAGGCCGGACAGCAGACGTTCGCCCTGCCGCCGGGCGTTGCTCTGCAGGTCGTGGCCGAGGACGTACTCCACCACCGCCCCGGCCGCGGCCGTGGCGACGGGGTTACCGCCGAAGGTCGAGATCGAGTTGGCGCTCAGGCAGTCCATCAGCTCCGCACGCGCCACCACGCCGCCGATGGCCATGCCGTTGCCGAGGCCTTTGGCGAACGTCATCGCGTCGGGCACCACGTCGTGGGCGGAGATCCCCCAGAAGTGGGTACCGGTGCGGCCCCAGCCGGTCTGCACCTCGTCGGAGACCAGCAGGATGCCGTACTCGTCGAGCACCTCCTTGAACGCGGAGAACAGCCCGTCGGGTGGGGTGGTGAAGCCGCCGACCCCCTGGATCGGTTCGGCGATCATGCAGGCCACGTCGCCGGCCGTGGTGGTCTCGATGACCTCGCGCAGGTCGTCGGTGCAGGCGGCGATATAGCCGGGGTCGTCGAGGTGACGGAAAGGACTGCGGTAGCGGTAGCCGCCGTGTACGTAGCTGACGTTGACCGGGGTCAGGCTCGACGCCGACCAGCCGCGGTTGCCAGTGATGCCCACCGTGGCGAACGCGCGACCGTGGTAGGAGTTGCGCAGGGCGAGCACCTGGTTGGACCGGCGGGACTGGGTCGCAAGCATCAGCGCGGCCTCGTTGGCCTCGGTGCCGCTGTTGGTGAAGAACACCTTCGCGTCGGGGATGCCCGACAGCTCCGCGATCCGCTCCGCGAGCTCGACCTGCTTGCGGATCAGGTACAGCGTCGAGGTGTGCAGGATCCCGGTGTCGACCTGTCGGCGGATGGCGTCGGAGATCTCCGGGACGTCGTAGCCGATCGCGTTGGTGAGGATGCCGCCGAAGAAATCGAGGTAGGAACGTCCGTCTGCCCCGGTAACCCGGCGGCCCGAGCCACCGACGATCTCCAGAGGCTCGTCGTAGAACAGCGCCAGCCAGCTCGGCATCACCGCGCGATGCCTTCTCAGTAGGTCATCCATACACAGCAGTTGACCGCGCCGACCCGCGCGATGACAAGCCGGGGGTGACAGACTCACCGCATGGATGGGCATGACGCGCTGTCGGTCGCGGAGGCACAGCAGCTGTTCGACCCCGAGCCCGGCTGGCTCAACACGGCCAGCTACGGGCTTCCGCCACGCCCGGCCTGGGACGCGCTGCAGGAGGCTCTCGGTGACTGGCGGCGGGGCAGGACCTCCTGGGAGGGCTGGGACCACGCCACGCAGCGAGCGCGGGAGTCGTTCGCCCGGCTCGTCGGCGCGGACACCGGCGACGTCGCCGTGGGCTCGGCCGTGTCGCAGATGGTGGGCCTGCTGGCCGCGGCGCTGCCCGACGGAGCGCGGGTGCTGGCCCCCGGGATCGAGTTCGGGTCGAACCTGTTCCCGTACCAGATGCACGAGTCGCGCGGTGTGGTCGTGCAGACCGTCGAGGTGGACGAGCTCGTCGACCGGATCGACGAGCGCGTCGACCTGGTGGCCGTGAGCGCGGTGCAGTCGGCCACCGGGCTGGTCGCCGACCTGCCCGCGATCTGCGCTAAGGCGCGCGCCGCCGACGCGCTGGTGGTCGTGGACGCCACGCAGGCGGTGGGATGGCTCCCCATCGACGTCGCGGACGTCGACGCGCTGGTGTGCGGGGCGTACAAGTGGCTGTGCTCGCCGCGCGGCACCGCCTTCCTCTACATCCGCCCCGGCCTGCGGGAGCAGGTCCGACCGCTGGCGGCCGGGTGGTACGCCGGGGAGGACGTGCACGCCAGCTACTACGGTCCCCGGCTCGAGCCCGCCAACAGCGCGCGCAGGTTCGACCTCTCCCCCGCGTGGCACTGCTGGGTGGGCGCGGCCCCCGCGTTGGAGGTGCTCGAGCGCGTCGGCGTCGACGCCATCAACGCGCACGACGTGCGCCTCGCCAACCGGTTCCGTTCCGGCCTCAGCCTCCCCGAGGCCGACAGCGCGATCGTCTCGCTCCAGGTTCCCGACGCGGACCGCAGGCTCGCGACCGCCGGCATCCGCGCGGCGACGAGGGCGGGATCGCTGCGCGCGTCGTTCCACCTTTACAACACCGAGGCCGACGTCGACGCCGCGCTGGCCGCGCTGACCGACTGACCGCTGCGACCTCTCCCTTCGAGATTCGCAAACTCTGCTCAGGGGTGGGCACCTTCGCGCAGTCTCGACGAGCAGCTGGCTTGGGTCGAGGTCAGGCGGGTGTTTGAAACCGTCGGTAACGTTTCTCAGATCCCTTGTGGATAAGGG
>CBFGZI010000221.1:0-2630 GCA_965653225.1 uncultured Propionibacteriales bacterium
CGTCGAAGCCGTCCATCTCGACCAGCAGCTGGTTGAGGGTCTGCTCGCGCTCGTCATGGCCGCCGCCCATGCCGGTGCCGCGGTGCCGGCCGACCGCGTCGATCTCGTCGATGAACACGATCGCCGGCGCGTTCTCCTTGGCCTGCTCGAAGAGGTCGCGAACGCGGGAGGCGCCGACGCCGACGAACATCTCGACGAAGTCGGACCCGGAGATCGAGTAGAACGGCACGTTCGCCTCACCGGCGACGGCCCGGGCGATCAGCGTCTTGCCGGTGCCGGTCGGGCCGTACAGCAGACAGCCCTTGGGAATCTTGGCGCCAACGGCCTGGAACTTGGCCGGCTCCTGCAGGAACTCCTTGATCTCGCCGAGCTCCTCGACCGCCTCGTCGGCGCCGGCGACGTCGGCGAACGTGGTCTTGGGCATGTCCTTGGTGACCTGCTTGGCCTTGGACTTGGCGAACTGCATGATGCGTCCGCCGCCGCCCTGGACCTGGTTCATCAGGAACAGGAAGATCAGCACGATCAGCACGAACGGCAGCAGGCTGACCAGGAGGGACAGGATCGGGTTGGGCTGGGGCACCTCGACGTCGTAGCTGGTGAGCTTGCCCGCCGCCTGCTGGCGCTGGGCCAGGTCGACCAGCTGCACACCCTGGCCGGTGACCCACTGGGCGCTGACCTTGCCACCGCTCTTGAGCGTGGCCTGCACGACCTGGTCGCCGTCGACGAAGGTGACGGTCTTGACCTCGCCGGACTCGATCTTCTGCACCATGTCGGACGTGTTGACGTCTTGGTAGCCGCCGCTCGAGGAGACGAGTTGGAGCACGGTGAGGACCAGGATGCTGCCCAGAATGATCCAGAGCAGTGGTCCGCGGAACAAGCGCTTCACGTCCATGATCCGGAGCGGGGCTCCGTTCCTCCTGACAGATGTTCTTCGACCGTCGGATTCGGCGGCCCCACCCTGTGCCCAGGCGCGGAAACCCGGCGTCGTTCAAGGCACGGTGAGCCCTCGACGGTACACCGCCGACTCAAGTATCACCCCGATCGCACCCGGGGGCAGCATCCGGGTCCGATCTGTCCGTTCTCGGGGGTGTTCGCGCCCTCAGGTGTAGACGTGCGGCGCCAGCGTGGCCACGCGGTCCAGGTTGCGGTAGCGCTCGTCGTAGTCGAGGCCGTAACCGACGACGAACTCGTTGGGGATGTCGAACCCGACGTAGCGCACGTCGACCGACATCCGCTCGGCGTCGGGCTTGCGCAGCAGGGTGCAGATCTCCACCGACTCCGGGCCGCGCGAGCGGAGGTTGGCGATCAGCCACGACAGGGTCAGCCCGGTGTCGATGATGTCTTCGACCACCAGCACGTGCCGGCCACTGATGTCGGTGTCGAGGTCCTTGAGGATGCGGACGACGCCGGAGGAGCTGGTGCCCGACCCGTACGACGAGACGGCCATCCAGTCCATCTCCACGTGCCGCTGCAGCGACCGGGCGAGGTCGGCCATCACCATCACCGCGCCCTTGAGCACGCCGACCAGCAGCAGGTCGTGGCCCTCGTAGTCGCGCTCGATCTCGCGCGACAGCTCGCCCAGGCGGTGCTGGATCTGCTTGTCGGTGAGCAGTGTCTTGGCGAGGTCGTTCTCGACGTGCGCGGCGTCCACGGCGCTCAGCCTCCCATAGGCCGGCGGCGCATCCGCAGCGCGCCCTCGCCGCGCACCGCCTGCACCGAGCCGGGCAGGTCGACACCCTGCTGGCCGTGCCAGTCGGTGACCAGCGCCTCCACGGCGTCGACGTGTCCGGCGGTGAGGTCGGTGGCCGGGCATCCGGCGTCCAGGGCCGCCGCGCGCAGCACCCGGCGGCGCACGGCGGGCAGCAGCGCGGCCAGGCGCTCGACGTCGAGGCCAGGCGCGTTGCGGGGCTCATTTGGGAGTTCGCGGTCGGCGGTACGGCACTCCGACCGGGCGGCGGCGGCCAGCTCGTCGAGGGCGTCGGCGTCGTCCCGCAGCAGCCTGGCAGTGCGGGCGAGCGCCTCGGCCATGCCGGGCCCGAGCTCGGTCTCCAGTACCTGCAGCACCCGGTGGCGCACGCGTACCCGCGCGAACGCCGGGTCGGCGTTGTGAGGGTCGTGCCACACGGTCAGGTGCTCGGCCGCGCAGGCGCGTTCGGTCGTGACCCGGCCCAGGTCGAGCAGCGGACGACGGTAGATCCCCGACCGCGGCCGCATGCCCGACAGCGAGCGTGCGCCAGAGCCGCGGGCCAGGCCCAGCAGCACCGTCTCGGCCTGGTCGTCGAGGGTGTGGCCGAGCAGTACGCAGCGGGCACCGAGGTCCTCGGCGGCCTCGGCCAGCGCGGTGTAGCGGGCCGCTCGCGCGTCGCCCTCCGGCCCGTCGCCGCGGGTGCCGGCGTCGGCGACGACGACGGCAACCGGGTCGAGGCCGAGGTCGCGCAGCCGGCCCGCGGCCGCGCCGGCCACCAGGTCGGAGCCGTCCTGCAGCCGGTGGTCGACCACGACGGCGGCGACCCGCCAGCCGGCAGCGCGGGACTCGAACACGGTGGCCGCGGCGAGCGCCAACGAGTCGGGACCGCCGGAACACGCGACCAGCACGGTCTCGCCGGGCTCGACGTCGGCCAGGGCCTGGC
>CBFGZI010000222.1:0-2403 GCA_965653225.1 uncultured Propionibacteriales bacterium
CCGAGGGAGGGTCAGACGAGGCCGTGTTCGGCTGCGTAGAGCGTGGCGGCGGCGCGGGAGTGAACGCCGAGCTTGGCGTAGATGTGGCGGACGTGGTGGTCGGCCGTGCGCGGAGAGATGAACAAGGTGGCGGCGACGTCCTTCTTGGTGGCGCCGGTGCAGAGCAGGCGCAGGACCTCGACCTCGCGCGGGCTGAGACCGGCCGGTGCGGAGCGGCGGGTGGGCTGCTGGTGGGCGGCGGCGAGGACGGCCTCGACCGCGTCCCGGTCCAGCTTGCCTTTGGTGACTTGCGCACTGAGCCGGTTGGTGGCCGCCGCGGAGGTGAGGGCGGGGCGCTGCGGGCGTGCCGAGGTGAGGGTGCGCCAGGCGTCGGCGGCGGCCAGGATCCGGGCGGCGTAGGGGATCTCGGCGGCGACGGCGCCGCGGTAGTAGCCCGAGCCGTCGAGGTGCTCGTGGTGTAGGCCTGCGACGCGGGCGAGCGACGAGGTCGCCGGGGCCCGGGCCAGGATCCGCTCGGTGTAGTAGGGGTGCAGTCGGACGGCCTCGAAGTCGGCCGCCGACAGCGGTTCGGGTCGCGCCCAGACCCCGCTCGGTACGGCCACCCTGCCCAGGTCCTGGAGCAGGCCGGCCTTGCGGAGCAGGTCGGCATGCCCCGGGTCGGCCGCCGCGGCGAGCGCCGAGACCGCGCGTGAGTGGCCGGCGAAGTACGGCGACTTCAGGTCCGCGAAGTCAGCGAGCACCTGCAACGCCGTGTCCAGGTCGGGTGGCACGGCGTGCGGCTTCGGCTCCAAGCTGAGGACCGCCTCCCAGGGGGCGTCTTCGGTGGCGGCGGCCAGAAGGTCGCCGAGGTGCTTCCTGGCGAGGTCCGCCAGCCGAGGGTCGTACGACGCCCGGTCCGCCAGCGCCGATCGCACCAGTGCCGGTCCGCCCAGTCGATGTAGCACCTCGACGTCCCGCGCGATGGCGACGAGCCGGGCGCTGAGCGGGATCGCCTCGCCGCTGAGGCCGTGCGGGAGGCCGGCGCCGTTCCACTGCTCGAACGCGGCCGCGAGCCCCACCCGCACGCGTGCGGGCAGCCCCAGCCTGGTGGCGAGTAGCTCGGCGGCCTCGCAGTGCGCGCGGACCCCGGCGCGCGCGTGTGCCTTTCCCCGCGCGACCAGGTGCGCCATCAGCACCGCCCGCCGTGCCGCTGGCAGCCCGGGGCCCACCGCGGGTATGACGCCGCCGAGGAACTCCCGGGGCCGGCCACCGAGCACCGGCGCGATGGCACGGCGCAGTGCGATGTCGTCGCCGCCCACCGTAAGCGCGGTGTCGTGGGCGTCGGCGGTGCAGCCGAGGAAGCGCAGCAGGGCCACGTAGTAGACCTCGGCCAGTTCCTCGGTGTCGACGCCCGTGTGCTCCGCGAGCGTCAGCGACACCAGGCAGGTGCGCAGTCCCTGCTCCAACGGCTGGCCCATCCCGAGGTCGGTGGCCAGCGACACTGTGGCAACCAGTTCGGCCAACCGGGGCTGATCGGTCACGGCGGCCATTCTCGCACCGGGTGCTCCGGCAGGTTCTGCCAAATAGCGCGTTCACGCGATCGCACAGGGGTGTCGGGAGGTCAAGACTCGGCGCCATGAACCCCACCGAGCAAGTCATCCTGCTGCCGGGTAGCGTGCTGCCCGCCGCGCCGGCCTACGGCGCCCTCATCGAGGCCCTCCACGAGCAACTCGGCGACGATGTCGACGCGGTCGCCAAGGACCTCGAGGTCTACGCCACCGACGAGCCGCCCGCCGACTACTCCTTGGACGACGAGGTCGCCGGCGTACTCCGGGAGGCCGACGGCCGCGGCTGGGACACCTTCCACCTCGTCGGCTACTCCGGGGGCGGGGCCGCCGCGCTGGCCTTCGCCGCGACGCAGCCCGAGCGACTGCGCAGCCTGGCCCTCCTCGAGCCGGCCTGGGCCGGGAGCTGGGGCTGGAGTCCCGCCCACACCGAGCTGTGGAAGAAGTACGAATCCCTACCAGACCTGCCGCCCGACGAATTCATGGCGCAGTTCGTGCGCCTCGGCGTACGGCCCGGGGTCACCGCCGGGCTGCCCACGGGTGGCGGCACCCCACCACCCTGGATGGCCAAGCGCCCGGCCGGCATCCGGGCCTTCCTGCGGACCTTCGAGACCTACGACTTGGACCGCGCCGCACTCACGGCGTTCCGGCAACCGGTCTACTTCGCGCTGGGCGCGCTCAGCAACCCCGACGACTACGGCGAGATCGCGGAGCGCCTCAGCAGGGTCTTCCCCGACATCCGCGTCGAGCTGTTCGAGGGCCGACACCACTTCGACCCCCCACACCGCGTAGAGCCCGCGCGCATCGCGACATCACTCCAGGAGACGTGGCTCCGGGCCCGACGCGCCGTCGGCTGAAC
>CBFGZI010000223.1:0-2338 GCA_965653225.1 uncultured Propionibacteriales bacterium
GTCGGTGTTCCTCCTCCCGGACGAGGCTCCGGATCAGACCGCAGCAGTGATCGCCTCGGCCCTGTCGTCGCTGGACTAACCGCGGATCGCGCTCAGAGAGGTGCCCCGGTCGCCGGCCAGCACCGTTGCGCTCTCAGGGAGGCCCGCCCGGGGCCCGGTCAGCCGATGCGGACGTGACGCAGCTTCGCCGGGTCGGTGACCAGGTCCAGTGCGGCGATGCGGCCGCTCACGACCGTGAATCCCAGCACCGAGATTGGTGCTTCGCGGCTGCCGAATCTTGCACCTGCGGTGCCATTGACGAGGACCGGGACCGCGCCGGCGATGTACCGGGGGGCGGTGGACAGCACGTGCCGTGCCACCGTCGCGGCCCCCACCAGTGGACCGCGCGCCTCGTCGGGGCCGAGGTCGAAGCGGAGCACCACGTCGGGCGCCAGCACGCTCAGCAACGCCTCGAAGTCACCGCGACGTGCTGCTGTGAGGAACGCGTCGACCACCCGGCGCTGCAAGCCGATGTCCGGGTCGGGCCGCGGTGCGGCATGCACTCGGCGCCGCGCGCGACTGGCGAGCTGCCGGGCCGCGTCGGGCGTGCGGTCGATCATTTGGCCGATCTCCTCGAACCTCAACCCGAACACGTCGTGCAGGACGAACGCCAGCCGCTCCGTGGGGGAGAGGGTCTCCAGCACGACGAGCAACGCCAGCCCGATCGAGTCCGCGATCTGGGCCTGGTCCTCCGGCCCGTGTTCGGCGGTTTCCTGCACCAGCGGCTCGGGCAGCCATGTGCCCACGTACTCCTCGCGACGTGCCTTGCGGGAACGCAGCATGTCCAGGCAGATCCGGGCGACGACCGTGGTGAGCCACCGGCGCATGTTGTCGATGGCGTCGGCGTCGCTGCGCGCCAGCCGCAGCCAGCACTCCTGGACCGCGTCCTCCGCCTCGGTGACCGAGCCGAGCATGCCGTAGGCGACCGACTGGAGCCGTGGACGAGACAGCTCGAACTGCTCCGCGAGCCAGTCCTCGTTGCTCATCTCATGCCTCCCTCGACCACCGTTTGCCACCTTTCCTCACCTGTAAAGACGTGCGGCGCCGGCCGAACGTGACCTGTGCGGCGAACGACTCGCCGAGTTGTCAGGGGCGCATCGCCGTGGCCGTCACGTTCCCGCGCCGGGAGCCGTCCTCATTCATGTACGACGAACAACGCGGTCAAACGTCTAGGCGGTCAGCCGCAACCAGTTTCGGAAGGAGACGCGGAATGTCCTCTCACATGCACGACGCGGCGAGCGTCGGCGAGGCCCTTGCGGTCGAGGCGGTCGCGCTGACCAAGACCTACCCCGGTGACGTTCAAGCCGTGCGCGGGGTCACCTTCACCGTCGCCGAGGGTGAGGTCTTCGGGCTGCTCGGGCCCAACGGCGCCGGGAAGTCCACAACCATCGGCATGCTCACCACGACCATTGCGCCGACCAGCGGCAGCGCTCGACTCGCCGGCCACGATGTCGTGGCCGACCCGCTCGCCGCGCGTTCCGT
Organism: uncultured Propionibacteriales bacterium; assembly: GCA_965653225.1. Classification (GTDB taxonomy): domain Bacteria; phylum Actinomycetota; class Actinomycetes; order Propionibacteriales; family Nocardioidaceae; genus JALZDI01. The sequence goes on from CBFGZI010000223.1 coordinate 1,522, forward strand.
GAGCAGCGTCGTCTTCCAAGATGCCGTGGTCGACCGGGCGCTGACCGGCCGGCGCAACCTCGAGCTGCACGCCCGCCTGTGGGGAGTCGACGGCGCGGCCACCGCCGGCCGGATCCGCGACGTGGCGGACGCATTCGACCTGGTCGGCGTACTGCCGCGTCCCGTGGCCACCTACAGCGGGGGCCAGCGGCGACGTCTCGAGATCGCGCGGGCTCTCATGTCCGAGCCCCGGGTGCTGTTCCTCGACGAGCCGACCGTGGGGCTCGACACCAGGATCCGCTACGAGCTGCTGGACCTGATCGGCGGGCTGCGGACACGAACGGGGATGACCACCGTGCTCACCACCCACTATCTCGACGAGGCCGAAAGGCTCTGCGACCGCATCGCCATCGTCCACCAGGGATGCGTCGTCGCGCTGGACCGGCCGCAGGCCCTGCTCGATCACCTCGGCGAGGAGATCATCGAGCTCCGCGTCGACCGGGATCCTGGTGCCGCGCTGGCCGCGCTGCGGTCCGCCGGCATCGCCGACGACACCTCGTTCGCGGTGGGAGCGACGCTCACCGTCGCGATCAGCGGTCGCACCACGAGCGACGCGGTCTCCGCGATCACCGAAGTAGTCGCCCCGACGGCGCTCACCACGCGCAAGCCGACCCTCGACGACGTCTACCTGCAGCTCACCGGCAACCGACTGGCCGCGTGATACCCGCCCGCACCTACCAATCGCCACTTCGCAGAGAGGTTCCTCATGACGCTCGACACGCACACCGCCGTGGAAGCCGGCACCGCCCCAGCCACGCCCGCGCACCCGGCCCATCGA
>CBFGZI010000224.1:0-2332 GCA_965653225.1 uncultured Propionibacteriales bacterium
CCACGCCGGTGGGCTGCGCTACCACGGCATGAGCCCGCAGCTCTCGCACGTGTACGAGGAAGGCCTGCTCACCGCCGAGTCGGTGCCGCAGACCGAGTGCTTCGACGCCGGAGTGCTGTTCGCCCGCACCGAGGGCATCGTGCCGGCGCCGGAGCCGACGCATGCGCTCGCCACGGCGGTACGGGAGGCGCGGCGGTGCGCCGAGACCGGCGAGGAGAAGGTCATCCTGACGGCGCTGTGCGGGCACGGGCACTTCGACCTGGCGGCGTACGACACCTTCCTGTCGGGACGGCTGGTCGACGAGGAGGTGCCCGACAGCCGCTTCGCCGACGCGCTGTCGCGGCTGCCCCAGGTCGCCGGCGTCTGACTCGCGCGAGCGTGTCGAGCAGGTGGGGTCCGCGGATCGACGTGCGTCCGCTGCTGGGGCCGGAGCAGGACGCCTTGCTGTGCTACCTGCGTGCCCTCTCGGCCGACGACTGGGACGTCGTCACGGCCGCGGACCCGTGGCGGGTCCGCGACGTGGCGGCTCACCTGCTCGGCGACCACCTCGGACGGCTGTCGCGGTCGCGTGACGGCCATCCCCCGCCGCCGCCCGCGCCGGGCGAGGGGCTGGGACCGTTCCTGCACCGGTTCAACGCCGAGTGGGTCGCGGCCACCGCGCGGCTGTCGATCTGGGTGCTGCTGGAGCTGCTCGGCGACGTGGGGCCACGGGTGGTCGACCACTGGCAGCGACTGGACCTCGACGCCTTCGGCGAGGCGGTGTCCTGGGCCGGTGACGGGGATGCGCCGGTATGGCTCGACGCGGCGCGCGACTACACCGAGTGCTGGGTGCACCAGCAGCAGATTCGTGAGGCGACCCGTGGCGCGCTGCTCATGGCGCCGCGGTTCCTCGGCCCGGTCGTCGACACGTTCGCCCGGGCGCTGCCGGTCACCCTTCGCCACCTCGCCGGGCGCTTCCGGGATGCGCTGGTGACCCTGGTCGTCACCGGCGAGTCCGGCGGTACGTGGACGGTGCGCAGCGACGGCTGGCGGTGGCTGTTCATCGACGCGCCGCCGAAGCGACAGGCCATGTCCGTACGCATCGACGAGGACAGCTTCTGGCGGCTGTGCGTGCGCTCGCTGTCGCCCGAGAGAGCACACGCGGCGATCGAGGGCGACGCCGACCCCGCCGTCATACACGCGGTTCGCTCGATGACGGCGATCATCGTGTGACGGCCCGCGTTGCTTGCGTCCGGCTGGGTGCGCATCCGCGTCGCGTGTCAGGTCTGAACACATCGCCGGCGCACGCGTTGACACACGACTATCACGGCCGCTGCCTCGCCGGTGCGCATCCGCAGTGCGTGTCAGGTCTGAACACATCGCCGACGCACGCGTTGACACACGACTGTCCCGGCCGCCGCGTCGCCGGTGACGATCGCTGCCGCCGTCGTCGTCCTACCGGCGTCTGACTCAGGCCAGCGGGTCGTCGGGGCCGTACGGCCTGAGACCGAGCCGGCGCGGATTGTCGTCGGCCTGACGCGAGGCCGCGACGAGCGCGTCGAGGTCGTCCCTGGGCGCGTGGACGAACCAGCCGTGCAGCGCGTCCAGCTCGCCGGCGGCGAAGCGGCGCGCGACCGTGCAGAGCGGCTCGGCCGAGCCGTACTTCGAGTCGGGCAGGCCCTCCCACATCTCCTCGGTCATGTCGGTGCGCACCAGGCCCGGGCTCGCGGCGAGCACGCGCACACCGCTGTCGTCGCCCAGTCCGGCGGCGAGGTTGTCGACCCAGCGCAGCAGCGCGGCCTTGGAGGTCGTGTACGCGGAGTACCCTGGCTCGGCGCGGAGCCCCATCCCCGAGGCCACCTCGAACACACGCCCGTGGCCGCGTCGCAGCATCCGCGGCACCACCTCGTGGGCGAAGAGCACCGGGCCGAGCAGGTTGACCTCCATCACCTGCCACCACTCAAGCGGGTCGGCCTCCCAGGGCATCGCGCGGACCGGGTCGCGCAGCCCGGCGTTGTCGACGAGAAGGTCGACCGGGCCGAGCTTGTCCTCGATGACGTTGACGGCCTGTTCGACGAACGGCGGCTTCGTGACGTCGGCCGGGACGCTGAAGGACGGGCCGTCGAGCTCGGACTCGACCTTCTCCAGCCGTTCGGGGTTGCGTCCCACGAGGCCCACGGCGAGGCCGGCTGACGACAGCGCCCGCGCGAGCTCGCGGCCGAGCCCGCGACCCGCTCCGGTCACCAGCGCGACTCTGCTGGCCCCGCTCATGACCGCTGCTCCGCACCGACCGGTTCGGCCGCGAGGGCCACGGCCGCGTCGCGGGCGGCGCCGGTCTCGGCCTCGGTGAGCG
>CBFGZI010000225.1:0-2325 GCA_965653225.1 uncultured Propionibacteriales bacterium
GGGGCTGGACCGGACAAGACCCCGGCCCACCACCCGAACACGCACCACCCCAGCCCGCATGACAAGCATTCCCGCGGTACCCCGCCATCGCCGCGCGGGACGCGCTCACCTGCGCGCAGTGACATCCTGAGGTCATGGACCTGGCGTACGTCCACGCCGGGGGGATCAGCCGCTACGGGCCAGACGACCTGGACACGCTGCTGTCCCGTACCGACGGGTTCACCTGGATCGACTGCCCCCAGTGGGACGACGACACCGAGCGGATGCTCTCGGAGACGCTGAAGTGCCATCCGCTGCTCATCGCCGCGTGCCGGCAGCGCAACCACGTCCCGACCCTGCACGGCTACGAGAACCACGTCTTCGTCGTTCTGCACGCGCCGCTGGCCGGCGAGTCGGGCCACGTGCACCTGCTGGAGCTGGACCAGATCGTCGGTCGCAACTACCTCGTGACCGTGCACGGGCCGCTCAACCCGGCCGTCGACCCGGCCGAGGCGCTGCACGAGACCGAGGGCGTGTACCGGCGGATCGAGCAGGGACGGTTCCGGCCGTCCTCACCCGCGGAGCTGTCGTACGCGATCGGCACCGCACTGGTCCGCCGGCAGCGCGACCTGGTCGCGGACGTCGCCGAGCGTCTGCCGCAGCTCGAGCAGATGGTGATGGCCTCCGATTTGCGCGAGCCGGAGGAGCTGCTCGAGCGGCTGTTCCTGCTCCGGCACGAGCTCCTGATCGCCCGCACCATGTCGGCCCAGTCGCACGACGTGTACGCCCGGGTCGCGACACTGGAGCGGGTCGTACCCGAGGCCGACAGGCCGTTCGCCACGGACCTGAGCGAGCAGTTCGACCGGGTGCGCAGCGTCGCCGACGGCGAGAGCCAGTTCCTGTTCGGGGTGATCGACCTGTACCAGACCCGGGTCACCACCAAGATGACGATGGCGATGGAGCGGCTGGCCGTGATCGCCGCGGTGACCCTGCCGGTGACCGCGATCGCCTCGATCTACGGGATGAACGTCATCGTCAACAGCCGCACCCACGTGGTGCAGCTGAGCATCGTCCTGCTCGTGATGGTCACGATCAGTGGGGCGCTGCTCCACTGGACCAAGAAACAGGGCTGGTGGTGACGGCACCGGCGGCGTGAAGCCCGGCAGAACGCCCAAAAGGTAAAAGTCATCCCCCCTTAGGTAAAACCACCGTCATCGGTGACTACCAGCCGTAGCATTTCAGCCGCGGACCGTGAGATCTCGGGTCGTTCCGTCATCCAAGGGGGCACACACATGAACTTCAACAGAGCCGCCGTGCGCGCGGCCGGCGCCGGAGCGCTCGTCGCTGCCGTGGTCGGTGCGGTCACCGCCATGCCCACCGGCGGGGCCAGCCTCGCGGCCACGCACACGATGCACCACCACGCGGCGGCGAGGGTCGAGACCAGCGCGACCGGCAACAAGATCGAGCTGGTCGACCCCGACGACTCCAAGTACATCCCGCACGTCCTGGCCGCCACGCCCGCGCAGCGCGACCGGGCACGGCGCCTGCTCCGCGGGGTCAACCACTTCTGCAGCACCCACACGCTCGCCGAGCTCAAGGCCGGATGGCGTCCGGGCATGGCCCACGCGAGCCACCCGACGCACTACTTCAACCCCGCGCCGGGAGCCAGCGGCATCAACCCGGCCAGCCCGCGGGCGGCTTTGGTGTACGACGGCAAGGTCGGCGGTGTCATGTTCACCGGCCAGCCGCTGCCCTACCTCGGCCCGATCCCGCGCGCGCACCGGCACACCGGCATGACGATGATGGGCTCCGGCTCGAGCGTGGAGATGGTGCACGTCTACTGCACCGACAACCTCACCGTGAAGAGCGTGCGCGAGGCCTTCACCCCCAACCGGCAGCTCGGCGTGTACGCGGACACCATCCGGCTGCGGCTGCGGATCCGTCCGCACGTCATGGACCTCAACCCGCGCCAGCTGCGCGAGGTGCGGAACATGGTCCGCGGCTACGTGGGCTCGTCGGGTACGACCGTGGCCCGTACGGCCAGTGGTCCCGACCCGAGGCTCGCGGCCATGCGCACCGAGATCCGCCAGAGCCTGATGAAGCTCGACGAGGCGCAGCTGCGCAGCGTGTGGCGCCGGATGAAGTCGTACTGACCTCGTAGCCGACCGCGAACCCTCCGGTGCTCGCTGCCGCCCGTCGGCGGCGCGCCTGGAGGGTTCGTGCGTTCTTGGACCCCCGGCTCGCGCAAAATCTCCCCGCGCACCCTTGCCCCGCAAGGGTCCGGCCGGTTTTGTGCTGTCGGTCGTCAGGTCGTCGCTTCGGTCACGGAGCGTGTCCGGTGGGGAG
>CBFGZI010000226.1:0-2222 GCA_965653225.1 uncultured Propionibacteriales bacterium
TCCTCGAGCACCTGCCGCAGCGTGTTGAACACGTCGGGGTGCGCCTTCTCGACCGCGTCGAGCAGCACCACGGAGTACGGACGCCGCCGCACCCGCTCGGTGAGCTCGCCGGCCTCGCCGTGCCCGACGTAGCCGGGCGGCGCGCCGAAGAGCCGGCTTACCGTGTGCCGCTCGCCGAACTCGCCCATGTCCAGCCGGACCATCCGGTCCTCGGAGCCGAACATCGTCTCGGCCAGCGCCTTGGCCAGCTCGGTCTTGCCGACACCCGTCGGTCCGACGAAAAGGAAGCTGCCGACCGGCCGATGCGGGTCACCGAGTCCCGACCTCGAACGCCGGACGGCACGCGCGACCGCACGCACGGCGTCGTCCTGGCCGACGACTCGCCGGTGGAGCTCGTCCTCGAGGCCGCGCAGCCGGACCTTCTCGGTCTCGGTGAGCTGGCTGACCGGAACACCGGTCGCCCGGGACACGATCTCGGCGATGTCGGAGGCGTTCACCTCCGGCAGCTCGCCACCGGAGTCCGCGTGCCCCTCGTCCAGCTTGGCCTGCAGCGCAGCGACCTGGTCACGCAGCTCCGACGCGCGTTCGAAGCGCTCCTCACGGACCGCCTCGCTCTTGGCCTGCCTCAGCAGCTCGATCCGCTGCTCGAGCTCCTGGGTCGCCGGGCGCTCCGCCGCGACCCGCAGCCGCTTGCGCGCTCCGGCCTGGTCGACGAGGTCGATCGCCTTGTCGGGCAGGAACCGGTCGGCGACGTAGCGGTCGGAGAGCCGAGCGGCGGCCTCGATCGCGTCGTCGGTGAACCGCACCTGGTGGTGCTGCTCGTAGCGCTCACGCAGCCCCTTCAGGACCGCGATCGTGTCGTCGACACCGGGCTCGGGCACCAGCACCGGCTGGAAGCGGCGCTCCAGCGCGGGATCCTTCTCGATGTGCTTGCGGTACTCGTCCAGCGTCGTGGCGCCGATGACGTTCAGCTCACCGCGAGCCAGACGCGGCTTGAGCATGTTGCCGGCGTCCACGGCACCTTCGGCGCCACCGGCCCCGACCACGGTGTGCAGCTCGTCGATGAAGACGATCACCTCGTCGCGGTGCTGTGTCACCTCGTCGATGACCTTGTTCATCCGCTCCTCGAAGTCACCGCGGTAGCGGGTGCCTGCCAGCATGCCGGACAGGTTCAGCTGCACCAGGCGCTTGCCCAGCAGCGTGCTGGGCACCTCGCCCTCGGCGATCCGCGCGGCGATGCCCTCGACGATCGCGGTCTTGCCGACACCGGGCTCACCGACGAGCGCGGGGTTGTTCTTGGTACGCCGCGCCAGCACCTCGATGGTCTGGTCGATCTCGTCCTGCCGGCCGACCACGGGGTCCAGGCCACCCTCGCGCGCGCTTGCCGTGAGGTCCTCGCCGTACTCGTCCAGCGTCGGCGTGCTGGAGGACCGCCCGGCGTCGCCGTCCGGGCCGCCGGTCTGGCGCGCCGTGTCGACGAGGCGCTGCGGCGTGACGCCCTCGGAGCCGAGCAGCCGGCCGGCCTCGAAGTCCTGGTTGGCCGCGAGCGCGAGCAGGACGTGCTCCGGCCAGATGTGTGAGACGCCGAGCGAGCGGGCGACCTGGTAGGAGTCCAGCAGCACCTTGCGCGCCTGCGGCGTGAGCGCCACCGGCTGCAGGCCTTGCATGCTCTGGCCTCGGCCGGCCGGAAGCTGCCGCTGGACGGCGTTCGCCAGCGAGTCCGGGTCGACCCCGGCGCGCCGCAGCAGCTCGCGAGTCGCTTCGTGCCTCGTCGTCGCCCGCAGCATGTGGGTCACATCAAGGGAGGTGTGACCGAGCTCACCGGCGTCGACGGCCGCCTCGGCCATGAGCTGTTGGGTCTGTTCCGTCATCAGCTCGGTGATGTCGACACGACGGTATTCCCCGCCGGCGCCGTCACCGAAGCCGCTCATGCCGGAGAAGTCATCGAACGAACCGGAGCCGAAGCCACCGGGTCCGAAGATCGAAGCCAACTGTGTCCTCCTACGCCGGTGAGCCCGGCGGCCCACCGCTTGCTGATCACTTCCGATGTCACGCCGTGCAACAAGACAGGCCGCGTCCGAATTCCGCCACGGGCTGCGGCGCGGGTCCTCCGTGCCACCGGTTTGTGCGCCCGTGTGATCCCTGCAACAGTGACTGCACTCTGACGGAGACCCGCGACAGCGGCTACAGGCGCGGCCGGCGAAGGAGGAGCACGACATGGG
>CBFGZI010000227.1:0-2220 GCA_965653225.1 uncultured Propionibacteriales bacterium
CCGTAGACCCGCTCCCACGCGGCGGGGTCGGTGAGCCGGAAGGCGGCGCCGCAGACGACGACGAGCGTGTCCTCCCCCAGCTCGGCCGCGAGCGCGGCCGACTGCCCGTGCGGCAGCGCGAGGAACACGACGTCGTGCCCGGCGAGGTTTCCGGCCGTGGTCTCCTGGAGGACCCGCTCGGCGAGTGGGACGAGGTGCGGGTGGTGGGACCCGAGTGCGGTGCCGGCGTTGCCGCCCGCCGTCAGGGTGCCGATCTCGACCTCGGGGTGCCCGGCCAGCAGGCGCAGCAGCTCCCCGCCGGCGTACCCGCTGGCGCCGGCGACTCCGATCCGCAACGACATAGTGCATAATCATGCATGCTTGTGGGGGTTCATGCAAGTTGGGTGAGGTCGGCGGCGCCCTCTAGGTTGGGCCCATGAGCGCTGACCTCGACTACCTCGACCATCTTGCGCGCGAGTCCGACCGGTTCGCCGACGTGCTGCTCGAGGTGACCGACCCGATGCGGCCCGTGCCGTCGTGCCCCGACTGGACCACGGTCGACCTGTTCTGGCACCTGACCGAGGTGCAGTGGTTCTGGGGCACGATCGTGCGCGAGCGCGCCGACGACCCGTCCGCGCTCTCCAGCTCGCCCCCGGAGCGGCCGAGCGACGTCGGCTCGCTGGGGCACACCTACGCGACCGTCAGCGCCGCGCTCGAGGACGCGCTCGCCTCCACGCCGCCGGAGACGCCGGTGTGGACCTGGTCCGACGACAAGACCGCGGGGTTCGTGCGGCGCCGGCAGGCGCACGAGGCGCTGATCCACCGTGTGGACGCCGAGCTGGCCACCGGCAAGACCAGCGACATCGACGCGGCGCTGGCCAGCGACGGTGTCGACGAGGTGCTGCGGGTGATGTTCGGCGGCATGCCCGGATGGGCGACGTTCGACCGCGAGCGGGGAACGGCGCGCATCGAGACCACCGACACCGGCGCCGCCTGGACCGTCCGGCTGGGACGGGTGAGCGGCACCGACCCCGACTCGGGCAAGACCTACGACGAGCCCTCGCTGGTCGTGCTCGACGACGCGCCGGCCGAAGTCGACGCGACCGTGCGCGGCCCGGCGGCCGACCTCGACTGCTGGCTTTGGGGGCGGCTGGCCGCCGACCGGGTCGAGCGCACCGGCGACGACGAGACGCTGTCGCACCTGCAGTCCGTCATCGACCAGGGCATCGACTGACCGACCGGGCACACCTAAGATCCGGCTCATGCCTGAGCCTGAGCTTCCCCTGCGTCATAAGATCCTGCTCGACGAGTCGGAGATGCCGACCCGCTGGTACAACGTGCTCGCCGACCTGCCGACCCCGCCGCCTCCTCCGCTGCACCCCGGAACCAAGGAGCCGGTCGGGCCCGACGACCTCGCGCCGCTGTTCCCGCCCGACCTGATCGCGCAGGAGGTGACGGCCGAGAGGTACGTGGACATCCCGCCAGAGGTGCAGGACGTCTACCGGCTGTGGCGGCCCTCGCCGCTGTATCGCGCGCACCGGCTGGAGCGGGCGCTCGGCACACCGGCGCGGATCTACTACAAGTACGAGGGCGTCTCCCCCGCCGGCTCGCACAAGCCCAACTCCGCCGTGCCGCAGGCCTTCTACAACGCCAAGGCCGGCGCCACGAAGCTGACCACCGAGACCGGCGCCGGGCAGTGGGGCACCGCGCTGGCGTTCGCGTGCGCGCTGTTCGACCTCGAGTGCGAGGTGTGGCAGGTAGGTGCGTCGTACGACCAGAAGCCCTACCGGCGGATGATGATCGAGACCTTCGGCGGGAAGGTGCACCGGTCGCCGTCGAAGCTGACTGAGAGCGGCCGGGCGGTGCTCGACGAGCAGGGCGACCACCCGGGCTCGCTGGGCATCGCGATCTCCGAGGCGGTCGCGGTGGCCGCGCAGGACCCGTCGGCCCGCGACGCGCTGGGCAGCGTGCTCAACCCCGTGCTGCTGCACCAGACCGTGATCGGCGAGGAGGCGCTGCTGCAGCTGGCCAAGGCGGGTGACACCCCGGACCTGGTGGTCGGCTGCACCGGCGGCGGCTCGAACTTCGCCGGCCTCGCGTTCCCGATCATGCGCGAGAAGCTCGCTGGGAAGATGTCGCCGGAGATCCGCGCCGTCGAGCCCGCGTCGTGTCCCTCGCTCACCCGTGGGACGTACGCGTACGACTTCGGCGACACCGCCGGGTTGACACCGCTGATGAAGA
>CBFGZI010000228.1:0-2176 GCA_965653225.1 uncultured Propionibacteriales bacterium
CGCTGATCGAGCAGTAGAGGATGTCGGGCCGGACGGCGCGGAGAGAGTCGTAGTCGATGCCGAGCCGGCGAACCACACCGGGCCGGAAGTTCTCCATGACCAGGTCTGACTCCGCGGCCAGCCGCAGGAACACGTCACGACCGGCGTCGCTCTTCAGGTCCAGTGCCAGGCTGCGCTTGCTCCGGTTCGGCATCCCGAACGGGTAGCTCTCGCCGTTGACCTTGGGACCGAGCCGCCGGGAGTCGTCGCCATCGGGAAAGCGCTCCACCTTGACCACGTCGGCGCCGAGCTCGGCGAGGACCATCGTCGTGTACGGCCCGGAGAGGAACCGCGAGAGATCCAGGACTCGGAAGCCGTCCAGCGGAAGCACCGACATGCCTGATTTCCCATATCGTGGTAGTAGTAGGGCGGACCAAGGTCATTGGCTCGCGCTGCCGCGCTCCTGCGCGAACCGCTCGAACCAGGTGAGCATCTCCGGGTCGGTGACCGCGCCGCCGGCGGCGACGTCACCGGGGTCGGCGCCCTGCAGGATCCGCTTCACCGGCACCTCGAGCTTCTTGCCGGTGAGCGTCCGGGGTACGGCGGGCACCTCGATGATGTCGTCGGGGACGTGGCGCGGCGAGAGCTGCCTGCGGATCTCCTGCGTGATGCGGGACTTCAGGTCGTCGTCGATCGCCGACCCCTCGGCGGGCCTGACGAAAAGCGGCATGAAGTAGCCACCGTCCGGTAGCTCGGTGCCGATCACCAGGCTGTCGGCGATCTCGGGGAACTGCTCCACCACCGCGTAGATGTCGGCCGACCCCATCCGGACACCCATCCGGTTCAGCGTCGAGTCCGAACGTCCCGACACCACCACGGTCAGGTCGGGGTTCAGCGTGATCCAGTCACCGTGCCGCCACACGCCGGGGAACGTGTCGAAGTAGCTCTCGTGATGGCGACGGCCGTCCGGGTCGTTCCACAGGTAGAGCGGCATCGACGGCGTCGGCCGGGTGACCACCAGCTCGGCCTCCTCGCCGACGACCGGCTTGCCCTCGGGGGTCCATGCCTGCAGGTCGACGCCCAGCCACGGCGCCTGCAGCCGCGCGGGGTACACCGGCAGCAGCGGTACTCCCCCGGCCAGCACCGAGCACACGTCGGTGCCACCGGAGATCGACTGCAGCCACATGTCCCTCTTCACGTGGTCGTAGGTCCACTGCCACGCACTGGGCGGCATGCTGGAGCCGGTCTGCAGGATCGACCGCAGCCGGCTCAGGTCGAGGTCGCGTCCGGGCTGCGCCTGCGCCTTCTCACCGGCGATCAGGTAGCCGGCTCCGACGCCCACCATGGTCGCCCCGGTGTCCTGGGCGACGCGCCAGACGGCGTCGATGTCCGGATAGGTCGGGCTCCCGTCGTACAGCACGATGGTGGCGCCGTGCAGCAGCCCGGCCACCAGGTAGTTCCACACCATCCAGCTGGTCGAGGTCATGAAGAAGAAGCGGTCGTCCGCGTGCACGTCGGAGCCGAGCCCGACCGCCTTCAGCAGCTCGAGCACGATGCCGCCGTGGCTCTGCACGATGCCCTTGGGAGTGCCGGTCGTGCCAGACGACCACAGGACCCACAGCGGGTGGTCGAAGTCCACGTCGGCGATCTCGAGCTCGGCGTGCCGGTCGAGCACGTCGCGCCAGCTGGTCTCCTGCACCGACGACGGGAACGAGTACGCCTTGTCCGCGGGGTCGTACACGGAGTCGACGGTCACCACGTGCCGCAGCGACGGCAGCTGGGAGACGAGCTCCTCGACCACCGGACGACGGTCGTACTCGCGTGCGCCGTAGTAGTAGCCGTCGGCGGCCAGGAGCACGGTCGGCTCCACCTGCTGGAACCTCGCCAGCACGCTCGGGGTGCCGAAGTCCGGCGAGCACGCGGTCCACACCGCGCCCACGCTCGCGGCGCCGAGCAGCCCGACCACCGAAGCTGCGATGTTGGGCAGGTAGCCGGCGACCCGGTCACCGGGACGGACGCCGGCCTCGCGCAGCCATGCCGCCACGGCCGCGACCTGCTCCCGCAGCTCCGCCCAGGAGGTCTCCACCGGCTCGCGGCCCTCGCGGACCGACACCAGCGCCGGCTGCTGGTCGCTGGGGCGGCGCAGGCACTCGCGCGCGAAGCTGACCTTCGTGCCCGGGAACCAGCGCGCACCCGG
>CBFGZI010000229.1:0-2111 GCA_965653225.1 uncultured Propionibacteriales bacterium
GCCGCGCTACGCCGCCGCCCACGTGGCCGCGCTGCGGACGACCGCGGCGCTGCTGGCGGTGCGCACCCGGCCGTCCTCACGGCGCGCCCAGCGCAACGCCTGGACGCTGCTGGCGCAGGTGGCCCCCGAGCTGGAGGAGTGGGCCGCGTTCTTCTCCGCCGGCGCCGCCAAGCGGGCGGCGGCCGAGGCGGGGCTCAGCCGGGCGGTCTCCACCCGGGAGGCCGACGACCTGCTGCGTGACTCGGGCCGGTTCCTCGCCCTGGTCGAGCGGTTGCTCGGGCTCCCGTCCCAGCACGACCCGTCCCAGCTGGCGCTGCCTCCGGCACGCGCCAGCTGAGGCCGGTCCAGGATCGGGGGTGACGGCATGTCCGGTGATCCGTTCGTCCATCTGCATGTGGCCTCGGGCTACTCACTGCGCTACGGCGCCTCCCACCCGCACGCGCTGGTAGAGCGTGCCGTCGAGCACGAGATGGACACCCTCGCGCTGACAGACCGCGACGGCCTGTACGGCGCGGTCCGGTTCACCAAAGCCTGCGTGCAGGGCGGTGTGCGCCCCGTGCTCGGCGTCGACCTCGCGGTCGAGCCGGCCCTGTCGTCCGCATCGTCCGGTCTCCTCTCACCACCGACCCGGCGGGTCACCCCGGCGCGAGGCGGCAGCTACCGCGACCCACGGCACCCGCGGGTGCGGCTGCTGGCGACCGGCAGGCAGGGCTGGGCCGCGCTGTGCCGGTTGGTGTCGGCGACCCATCTGCGCGGCGAGCGCGGCTCACCGGTGACGACCCTCGAGCTGGTCGCCGAGCACACCGCGGGGCGTGGCGTGCTGGTGCTGCTCGGGCCCGACTCCGAGCTGGGGCGCGCCGCGACGACGCGTCGCGACGACCTGGCCGCCGCGGTGCTGCGGCAGTGGGCCGACGCGGTCGGGCGTGACGACCTGGTCGTGGAGGTGTTCTCCCACCAGCTCGCCGGCGCCGGCCCGGGGTCGAGCGCGCACGCCGGTCGGATGGCCCGGGTGGCCCGCTCCTTCGGCGCAGGTGTGGTGCTGACCAACGCCGTGCGCTACGCCGACCGGCTCGACGCGCCCACCGTCGACGTGCTCGACTCCGTGCGCCGGCTGGTGCCCCTCGACCTGCGTCACATCGACCGCGGCAACGCCGAGGGGTTCCTCAAGTCCGGCAAGGAGATGGCCGAGATCGCCGTCGAGATCTGCCGCTTCGCCGGCTTCGACGAGCGCGAGGCGCAGCGGCTGCTCGCGCACACCCGCACCGTCGCCGACCGGTGCGCGCTCGACCCCCGCGCCGACCTCGGCCTGGGCGAGGTGCACCTGCCCGACCTCGACACCGGCGGAAGCACCGCCGACGCGGTGCTGCGGGCCCGCTGCGAGGAGGGCGTGCGCCGCCGCTACGCCGCACCAGGCCGTGGCATCTGGAACCGGCTCGACGACGAGCTCGACACGATCGCCCGGCTCGGCTATGCCGCCTACTTCCTCACCGTCGGCGACGTCTGTGACCTGATCCGCGACATGGACGTCCGCTGCGCCGCCCGGGGCTCCGGCGCCGGCAGCCTGGTCAACTACGCCCTCGGTGTCTCCGGGGTCGACCCGGTCCGCCACGGGCTGCTGATGCAGCGGTTCCTGTCGCCGCTGCGGCAGGAGCTGCCCGACGTCGACGTCGACGTGGAGTCGGCCCGCCGCACCGAGGTCTACGAGCAGATCCTCGAGCGCTTCGGCAGCGACCGCTGCGCGTGCGTGTCGATGATGGACACCTACCGCGTGCGGCACGCGGTCCGCGACGTCGGACTGGCGCTGGGCATGCCGGCGGGGGAGATCGACGCGATCGCCAAGGCGTTCCCGCACATCCGCGCCCGCGACGCGCGGCTGGCGCTGCGCGACCTGCCCGAGCTGCGTGCCTCGGGGCTGGGCGAGCAGCGGCTCGACGTGCTGTTCCGGCTGGTGGAGAGGCTCGACGGGCTGCCCCGCCACGTCGCCCTGCACCCGTGCGGGGTGCTGCTGTCCGACCGCACCCTGCTCGACCGCACCCCGGTCGAGGCCAGTTTCATGGGCTTCCCGATGAGCCAGTTCGACAAGGACGACGTCGAGGACCTCGGGCTGCTCA
>CBFGZI010000230.1:0-2101 GCA_965653225.1 uncultured Propionibacteriales bacterium
GACCCCGGCCCACCACCCGAACACGCACCACCCTGTTCGGCGTAACGGCCGCGCGCGGGGGTCGAGGCTTCGCCAACGCGACGTCGAACGTTCTTATGGTGCGAAACGCCTCATGGCCTTATTCTTCCGGCATGGTCAGTTCATCGCAGTCGCCTCGCCGCGGCCGGCTCACCCTCCGGGGCATCGTGTTCGCGCTCGGCGTCGTGCTGCTGGTGGTGGCCGCGCCAACGCTGTTCGTCGTCTGGGTGACGACCGAGACCGACCGGGCGTTGCTGGCCAGCCTGGCGTGCGGCTTGGCCGGGCTGGTGTTGGTCGGTCAGGTGCTGCTGCCGCAGCGCGCCAGCTTCCGTGGCGGCACCAAGATCTGGCAGAACGACGGGCTCTCTGGCGGCGTCTGACAAGATCCGTCACCGCTACTGACTGACGACCCACGAAAAGCAGCCGATTTCGGAAAATCCGGCGGCAGGCGCGGGCGGACGTCAGGGCGGACACGCCCGCCGCGAACCGGCACTTCTACGGAACACCTGCTACTTCGGCGGGGTCGACATGCTGGTTGGCGGTTCACCCGTCGTGCTGTGGGAGACGCTGTACGCGGGCCGCTACTGGCTGCTGGGTGTCACCTTCCACCCCGGGTTCGCGATCACGGCCGTGCACGTGCACGGCACTCCGCAGCCGAGCCGCTTCCCCCGGGTGTCCGGTTCAGTGGGGTACGCGCCACCGCGCCCCTGACCCCCGATGCCGGCTACGCGCTGCGGTACCGCATGCATCCCGGCCGCTACGTGGTGATAGACGGCCGGACCTTCAACACACTCTTCCAGGGGCGTACCGCCGAGAATGTGCGGCGGTTCATCCGCCCGCTCGCAGTGCGACGGGCCCATCGCGGACCCCGCAGGGCAACCTGTCCGGGGCCTCCGCGCAGGTGGCACCGGTGTGGACGCCACCGCCGGGTGGCTGACCCCACGCGCGCAAGGCTGCTCGAGGACCGTGGGCTGGCCCCCGCACTCCCCACGCTTCCGGAGCGGGTGGCGCCGGCGCGCTGACGACCGCGGCTGCGGCGGCTACTGCGGCTGGCCGATGTTGACCATCCAGGACACTCCGAACCGGTCGACGCACATGCCGAACTCGTCGCCCCACATCTGCTTCTCCAGGGGGACCGCCACGGTGCCGCCGTCGGACAGCTTCTCCCAGTAGCCGCGCAGGTCGTCGCCGTCGTCGCCGCTGACGCTGACCGCCATGTTGGTGCCGGGGTTGAACTCCATGCCGGGCGGCGTGTCGGCGCCCATCAGGGTGAACCCACGATCGGTCTCGAGCATGGCGTGCATGATCAGGTTGGCCTCGGGGGCGTCCTTGTCGCCGAACTCCCCGAACGTGCTGAGGGCGAGGTTGCCGCCGAACACGTCGCGGTAGTACTCCATCGCCTGGCGGGCGTTGTCGCGGAAGCTGATGTAGGGGTTGAGCCGAGAAGTCATGCCGTCCCTCCCAGGGGGCTATCCAGGGTTAGCAGCGGGTTGACTCTCGCAGACTAGTGCGGCCCACCTCCCGACACGCCGTCCCTCGATGAACGCTTGGTGACTAGGGTCCCGGGCATGACGCAGATCGTGCACGCCGGGCGGACCGAGACCGACGTGGTCGTCGCGTTCGACATCCGCTGGGAGGGTGAGCTGTCCGGCCACTCGGTGACCTGGTCGATGACCGTCACCAGCCCCGACGGACAGGACTCCGTCCGGCTGGCCTACCAGCGCGTCGACGGCGAGTTCGCCGCTCAGTACGTCCTCGACCGCGCCAGCGGCCGCCGGCAGGACATCGACGCGGACGCCGACCTCGACGACGACGAGATCACCGTGCGCTTCCCGACCAACAGCGTCGGCGTCGCGGCGTCGTGGCCGAGCTGGCGAGCCGTGCTCACGGTGGACGATGAGGACGTGGCCGAGCACCTGCTGATGCTGGGCTGACCTGGAATAACCCCACAATCGGGGACAGACCGGGCGTCGGCGTGGTGGAATCGAGCCATGCGCGCGAGCAGGCGGGTCTCGGGTCTGGCGATGCTGCTCGCGCTCGGGTCCGGCGCAGGCGCGACCGCGTACGCCGCTCCGGACCCGGA
>CBFGZI010000231.1:0-2004 GCA_965653225.1 uncultured Propionibacteriales bacterium
GAACTGCGGCGAGATCCAGCGGGTGCGCATCGCCTCGAGCACGTTGGGGTAGTAGTGCGACACGAAGTCGAGCTCGGCCTGGCCGTTGACCGAGAGTGTGTCGTAGAAACCCTCGTGGCCCTCGACGAACTCCTCGACCGCGATCGACTCGACCTGCTGTGCGCCGAACCTGCCCAGCACCTCTTCGAGCGCGCCGCTGTTGTCGACACGCGTGGTGTCGAGTGCCCCCGCGCCGGTGCGTGGCTTGAGGATCAGCGGGTAGCCGATGGCCTCGGCGAATGCCCGCACGTCGGCGGCAGTGTTCGCCGCGGTGGAAGCGGCGGTGGGTACGCCGGCCTGCCGCAGTGCCTCCTTCATGGACGGCTTGTCGCGACACAGCCACGCCGTGCGTACCGACGTACCGGGGATCGTGCACGCCTCACGCACGTGCGCGACCGGCAGGATGTGCGCCTCGATGGTCGACTCCAGCCGGTCGACCCACACCTTGTCCTGGATCCACCGCACGGCGTCGGTCATGGCGCGCACGTCGACCACCGACTTGACTTGGTGGTAGTGCGACATCCACCCCCTGAGCTGGTCGTCCATCGCCTCGGCGGGATACTCGCCGATGCCGATCACGTTGGCACCGGACTCGGCGAGCGCGCGGACGAAATGGCGCTGCGTCGGCGGGAAGAACGGCTCCACGAACACGACATTCATTGGGCCGATACTAGCCACCGCGACGGGCCGCGACACTGTTGACGCCCCCCACCTCGCCGGTAGTGTCGCGCCCATGGTCGTAGCCGCCTTCGTCGCGCCCTACTTGGCCGAAGCAACGACGAGGTTCGTGACCGAGGCAGCCACGCTGCCCGACGTGCGCCTTGCGGTCATCACCACCGAGCCGGCCGAGCGTCTACCGCCCCGGCTGAAGGAGAGCCTCGCCGGTCACTGGCGGGTGGACGACCCGCTCGACCCGCGTCAGCTGGCCGAGGCCACCTCGGGTCTGAGCCGGCAGCTGGGCAGGGTGGAGCGCATCGTCGGTGCGCTCGAGCAGCTGCAGGTGCCCCTGGCCCAGGTGCGCGAGGCGCTGGGCATCGAGGGCATGGACGTGCAGACCGCGCTGAACGTGCGGGACAAGGCGCGGATGAAGGACGTGCTGCGTGCGGCGGGAGTGCCGTGCGCGCGTCACCAGCTCGTCGGTGAGGCGGGCGAGGCGCTGGCGTTCGCCGAGGCTGTCGGTTTTCCGTTGGTGGCCAAGCCTCCTGCCGGCGCGGGAGCGCAGCAGACGTTCCGGCTCGACGAGCCCGCCGCGCTGCACGCGTGGCTGCAGGCGGTGCCGCCACGACGCGACGCGCCGGGGTTGCTCGAGGAGTTCCTCGTCGGCGAGGAGCACACGTTCGACAGCGTCACCGTGGGCGGCAAGACGGTGTTCTCGTCGATCGCCGACTACGAGCCACCTCCGCTGGAGGTGCTGCGCAACCCGTGGATCCAGTGGACCGTACTGCTGCCACGCGACATCGATGCACCGCAGTACTCCGGCATCCACGAAGTCGGCCCCGCGGCGCTGCAGGCGCTCGGCGTGCAGGACGCGCTGACACACATGGAGTGGTTCCGACGTCCGGACGGCTCGGTCGCGGTGTCGGAGGTCGCGGCGCGGCCGCCTGGCGCCCAGCTGACCTCGATGATCGGGTACGTCAGCGAAATCAACATGTACCGCGCGTGGGCAGAGCTGGTGGTGCTCGGACGCTTCGAGGTTCCGGAGCGCCGCTACGCCGCCGGCACGGCGTACCTTCGCGGCATGGGCCGCGGACGCGTGCGCGCGGTGCACGGAGCGGAGAAGCTGCAGCAGGAGCTCGGCCACCTGGTGGTGGAGTCGAGGCTGCCGCGACCGGGTCAGCCGGTGGCGTCGGGGTACGAAGGCCAGGGGTACGTGATCGTGCGCGACCACGACACCGAGGTGGTGCGCGACGCGCTGCGCCGGATCGTCAGCGGCATCCGGGTCGAGCTGGTCGAGGCCCAGTGAAA
>CBFGZI010000232.1:0-1950 GCA_965653225.1 uncultured Propionibacteriales bacterium
TGGAGGCCAAGGAGCGCGGTGCGACGATCATCCACGTCGACCCGCGGTTCACCCGGACCTCCGCGGTGGCCGACATACACGTGGCGCTGCGTGCCGGCACCGACGTCGCGTTCCTCGGCGGCCTGGTCAACTACGTGCTGAGCAACGACCTCTACTTCCGCGACTACGTGGTCGCCTACACCAACGGCCCGGCGATCATCAGCGAGGAGTTCCAAGACGCCGAGGACCTCGGCGGCGTGTTCTCCGGCTTCGACGAGGAGACGCGGTCCTACGACAGTTCGTCCTGGTCGTACGAGGGCGTCGATGAGGCCGCCGCCGCCGGCATGCGCGACCCCCACGAGGCCGGGGGCCCATCACGCCCCGAAGCGCCGGCGGCACACGACGAGACCGCCGGGTCCGGCGGGCCGACGGTGGGCGGCAAGCCCTACCGCGACGAGACCATGCAGCACCCTCGGTGCGCGTTCCAGATCCTCAAGCGGCACTTCGCCCGCTACACCCCGGAGATGGTCGCCGAGGCGTGCGGTGTGCCCGTCGAGCAGTTCCTCCAGGTCGCCGAGGCGCTGACCCGTAACAGCGGCCGGGAGCGCACCAGCGCGTTCTGCTACGCGGTCGCGTGGACGCAGCACACTGCTGGCGTGCAGATGATCCGCACCGCTTCGATCCTGCAGCTGCTGCTCGGCAACATCGGCCGTCCCGGCGGCGGGATCCTGGCGCTGCGCGGGCACGCCAGCATCCAGGGCTCGACCGACATCCCCACCCTCTACAACCTGCTCCCCGGCTACATCCCGATGCCGCACGCGGACGCACATCTCGACCTCGACTCGTTCGTCGTCGAGGACGCCGGTGCGACCGGGTTCTGGGGGAACATGCGCTCCTACGTGGTGAGCCTGCTGAAGGCATGGTGGGGGGACGCCGCGACCGAGGACAACGACTACTGCTTCGACTACCTCCCACGGGTCACCGGCAACCACGGCACCTACCAGACCGTGCTGGAGCAGATCGAGGGCAGATGCAAGGGGTACTTCCTGGTGGGGCAGAACCCCGCGGTCGGGTCCGCGAACGGCAAGCTGCAGCGCCTGGGCCTGGCCAAGCTCGACTGGCTTGTGGTCCGGGACATGACCATGATCGAGTCGGCCACGTTCTGGAAGGACGGCCCGGAGATCGAGACCGGGGAGATGCGCACCGAGGACGTCGGCACCGAGGTGTTCTTCCTCCCTGCCGCCGCGCACGCCGAGAAGGACGGCTCCTTCACCAACACCCAGCGCCTCTTGCAGTGGCACCACACGGCGGTCGAGCCGCCCGGGGATGCCCGCAGTGACCTGTGGTTCTACCACCACCTGGCCAAGCGCATCCGGGCGAAGCTCGCAGGGTCCGCCGACGAGATGGACCGGCCTGTGCTCGACCTCACCTGGGACTACCCGGAGCACGGGCCGGCGGCCGAGCCCAGCGCCGATGCGGTGCTGCGCGAGATCAACGGGACCGGGCCGGACGGCGCGCTGTCGGCCTACACCGAGCTCACCGACGACGGCAGCACACGATGCGGCTGCTGGATCTACTGCGGCTGCTACGCCAACGAGGTGAACCAGGCCGCCCGACGCAAACCTGGAGAACAGCAGACCTGGGTCGCTCCCGAGTGGGGCTGGGCCTGGCCCGCCAACCGGCGCATCATCTACAACCGTGCCTCGGCCGACCCCGACGGCAAGCCGTGGAGCGACCGCAAGGCCTACGTCTGGTGGGACGCCGACCAGGGGAAGTGGACGGGGCACGACGTGCCGGACTTCATCCCCGACCGTCCTCCGGACTACGTCCCGGAGGAGGGTGCGAAGGGGCCGGACGCGATCGGCGGCCGGGACCCGTTCATCATGCAGACCGACGGCAAGGCCTGGCTCTACGTTCCGGTCGGGCTGGCCGACGGACCGCTGCCCGTGCACTACGAGCCGCCCGAGTCGT
>CBFGZI010000233.1:0-1886 GCA_965653225.1 uncultured Propionibacteriales bacterium
GGTCTCCTCCGCCGGCTCCTCGGTCGCAGCCTCCTCCGCTGCGGCCTCCTCGGCCTCGGCCTCGGACTCCGCTGCGGCGGGAGCCGCCGCGGCGGGCTGTGCCGACTCGGCGGCCCGACCACGGTCCGCCCTGCCGCCCTTCGAACCGGCGTCCGCGGCGAGCTCCTCGACCAGCTCGATCACCGCCATCGGGGCGTTGTCGCCGGGACGCGGGCCGACCTTGGTGATGCGCGTGTAGCCGCCGGGACGGGTCCGGAAACGGGGCCCGATCTCGGTGAACAGCACGTGCACCACGGTCTTGTCGTGGATCACCCGCATGACCTGACGGCGGGCGTGCAGGTCGCCGCGCTTGGCCTTGGTGATCAGCCGCTCCGCGAACGGACGCAGCCGACGAGCCTTGGTCTCGGTCGTGGTGATCTTGCCGTACTCGAACAGGCTGGTGGCCAGGTTGCCGAGCATCGCCCGCTCGTGGGCCGGGCTGCCGCCCAGGCGCTTGCCCTTGGTGGGGGTGGGCATCGTCTTCTCCCTTGCGTCCGGGCCGTGTCAGGTACCCGGTGTCGTGGTTTTCTCCTTACAGGGTGTTCAGTTGGTGCTCTCCCCCACCGGGCGAAGCCCGGTTTCGGGGGCAGTCGGGGGCGAAGCCTCCGACCGTGTCAGTACTGCTCGTCCTCGACGAAGCTCTCGTCCTCGTCGTCGCCGTACGCCGCGATCGCGGCGGTCGGGTCGAACCCGGGCGCGCTGTCCTTGAGGTTGAGGCCCATCTCCACGAGCTTGGCCTTGACCTCGTCGATCGACTTGGAGCCGAAGTTGCGGATGTCGAGAAGGTCCTGCTCGCTGCGCGAGATCAGCTCCCCGACGGTGTGGATGCCCTCGCGCTTGAGGCAGTTGTACGACCGGACCGTGAGGTTCAGGTCCTCGACCGGCAGCGCGAGGTCGGCGGCGAGCTGCTCGTCGACCGGCGACGGGCCGATGTCGATGCCCTCGGCCTCGACGTTGAGCTCACGGGCGAGGCCGAACAGCTCGACCAGGGTCTTGCCGGCGCTGGCGATCGCGTCGCGCGGCCGCATCGACGGCTTGGTCTCGACGTCGATGATGAGCTTGTCGAAGTCGGTGCGCTGCTCGACACGGGTGGCCTCGACCTTGTAGGTGACCTTGAGCACCGGCGAGTAGATGGAGTCGACGGGCATGCGGCCGATCTCGGCCTCGCCGCTCTTGTTCTGCACCGCCGAGACGTAGCCGCGGCCGCGCTCGACGACCAGCTCCATCTCGAGCTTGCCCTTCTCGTTGAGCGTGGCCAGGTGCAGGTCGGTGTTGTGCACCTCGACCCCGGCCGGCGGCGCGATGTCGGCGCCGGTGACCGCGCCCGGGCCCTGCTTGCGGACGTACATGGTGACCGGCTCGTCCTGCTCGGAGGACACGACCAGGTCCTTGAGGTTCAGGATGACCTCGGTGACGTCCTCCTTGACCCCGGCGATCGTGGAGAACTCGTGCAGCACGCCGTCGATCTTGATGCTGGTGACCGAGGCACCGGGGATCGAGGAGAGCAGGGTACGGCGGAGCGAGTTGCCGAGCGTGTAGCCGAAGCCGGGCTCGAGCGGCTCGATGGTGAACCGGGACCGGTGGTCGTCGACGACCTCTTCGGTCAGGGTGGGGCGCTGAGCGATGAGCACTTGCGTTTCCTTTCCGTGCCGCCCGCTATTTGACGGGCACAGACCTAAGGATGTTGTTCCTGGTTATTCAGTTGTGGTCCGTCCACCGGGCGAAGCCCGGTTTCCGGGGGGTACACGGGGGCGAAGGCCCCCCGTGCGGTTACTTCTTCGAGTAGTACTCCACGATGAGCTGCTCCTGGACCGGGATGTCGATCTGCTGTCGCACCGGCAGCTGGT
>CBFGZI010000234.1:0-1828 GCA_965653225.1 uncultured Propionibacteriales bacterium
CGTCTGCACCGTCCACGTCTGCCAGCCCCGTCCACCCGCCATGTAGCCGGGTCTGATGGGCGCTTCCCGCGGCGTATGAACCCAGGGGAGCGACCACTAACCATGAGACCGGGTCTTGTGGGCTGGTCCAGGACTGTCGCGACGGCTCGGCACGCTGCGCCTCGCCGCAGCCCCCCCCGTCTGCCGCGACCTGCCGCACCTGAGCAGCGGCCGTGTGACGTCTCAGCGCAGCGTGCACACGAAGATCGCCGTACCCGGGACGAACCGCCCGCGGTAGGGCCCCCAGCCGCCCCACACCCGCTCGTGTCCCTGCGGCCACTCCGGCTCCACGACGTCCTCGACCACGAAGCCGGCCGACGCGACCGCGCGGACCCAGTCGCCGACCGTGTGGTGGTGCTCGACGTAGGAGGGGCGGCCCTCGTCGTCGCGCTCGACGTACGGCGACCGGTCGAAGTACGACCGCACCACCGACATCCCGGTCGGGCCCGGGTCGTCGGGGAACATCCACCGCACGGGGTGCGTCACCGCGAACACCCAGCGCCCGCCCGGGCGCAGCACCCGCGCCACCTCCGCCATCACCACGTCGACGTCGCCGATGAACGGCAGCGCCCCGAACGCCGAGCAGGCCAGGTCGAAGCTGTCGTCGGCCAGCGGCACCGCGGTCGCCGTCGCGCACACCACCGGCACGGACAGCCCGGTCGCCTCGTCGATCCGGCGGCTGTGCTGCAGCTGACGGCTCGACAGGTCCAAGCCCACGACGTCGGCGCCCTGCGTGAGCAGCCACCGGGCGCACTGCCCGGCGCCGCAACCGACCTCGACCACCCGCTTGCCCACGACGTCGCCGAGCAGGCGAACCTCGGCCTCGTCGAGGCCCTCGGGCGACCACACGAAGCCCACGTCGCGGAGGAACTCCCCGTGCGCGGCCTGGTACTCGTCGGCGCTGCGGTCCCAGTCGCGCCGGTTGGCGCGGATGGTCTCCTCGGTCGGGACGTGCGCGGGCGCAGGCGGCGTCGGCTCGTCGGTCACGCCCGCAGCCTAGGAGCGCGCGGGAGGTGTGAGAATCGCGCCCATGGCGGACGTCGGAAGCCTGACCTGGATGCACGTCTTCATCGACGTGCCGCCCTCGTCGGCGGTTGACGCCCGCGACTTCTGGTCACGGGCGCTCTGCTGGTCACCGGGCACGCCGTGGCCCGGCCACCCCGAGTTCACCAGCCTGGAGCCGCCCGCGGGCGACACCTACGTGCACGTGCAGGCGGTGGACGACGACCCGCGCATCCACCTCGACCTCGTCGTGGACGACATCGACCGGGCCCGCGACGAGGCCGCCGCGCTCGGCGCCGGCACCGGCGAGCGCGCCGACGGCTGGAAGGTGATGCGCTCACCCGGCGGACTGCCGTTCTGCCTCTGCCGGGGGCCCGCGGCCGGCGCGCGCCCGCCAGGCACCCGGCACGACGACGGCCACCGCAGCCGGCTGGCGCAGGTGTGCATCGACATCCCCGCCAAGGAGCACGACCGCGAGGTCGCGTTCTGGCGGAACGTCACCGGCTGGACGTTCAGACCGTCGAGCCGGCCGGAGCTCGCCGACCTGATGGGGCCGCCGGAGGCGCCGCTGCGGCTCCTCGTCCAGCGCCTCGGCGCGGATGACGAAGGCGAGACCACGCGCGCCCACATCGACCTCGGCAGCGACGACATCGACGCCGAGGCGGCACGGCTGGCGGGGCTCGGCGCACGACACGGAGAGCGGTTCGACGGATGGGCGGTGATGGAGGACCCCGCTGGCCTGGTCTTCTGCGTCACCGGCAAGCCGCCCGACTGAGCCCCGACTGAG
>CBFGZI010000235.1:0-1805 GCA_965653225.1 uncultured Propionibacteriales bacterium
CCCACTGTCTCCTAATCGCCCGCCTGAAACGCAACGCCCCGCACCAGTCGGCCGACAGGCGCGGACGTGGGCCGGGAAGACCCTCCCACCGGCCGCAGGCGCCGAGCGCGCGGCGCCCGGGACACCGAGAGGGCCGCCCCTTCCCAAACCGTAGAGTCGCTCCCCTAGGGGTACGACCCTCGGAAAGCGCCCGTTAGACCCGGTTACATGGCGTTTGCCCCGGCCGCGCCGTCGAGGTTAGGTTCCCCTTCGTTGAACGGCGCTTGGGTAATAAGGAAACATAGACGTTGTGAAAAACGCAGGCGCTGCCCGGACCGGCGCGCCGCTCGTCGATCACCCTGACGCCTCGAGGCTCGAACACCCCGAGCACAGGGTCGAAACCGGCGCTGCGGGCGCCGCCGACGACACATCCACCGACGCGCCCACGCGCGAGCGCGTGGCGCACACCATCCTGCAGGACGGGCCCTCGACCGCCGCCAGCCTGGCCGAGCGGCTCGACCTGACGCCCGCCGCGATCCGCCGGCACCTCGAGCAGCTGGTCGAGGAGGGCCTGATCGAGGCCCGCGAGCCGCGGGTCTACGGCCACCGGGGCCGCGGCCGTCCCGCCAAGGTGTTCGTGGTCACCGACGCCGGCCGCGACGCCTTCTACCAGGCCTACGACGACCTGGCGGTCTCGGCGATGCGCTTCCTGGCCGAGAACGGCGGCGAGGAGGCGGTGGCCGCGTTCGCCCGCCGCCGCGTCGGCGAGCTCGAGGACCGCTACCGCGCGGCGGTCGGCGAGGCGCCGGAGGGCGAGCGCGCCCAGGTGCTCGCCGACGCCCTGACCCAGGACGGCTACGCCGCCTCGGTGCGCGAGGCCAAGTCCGGGCTGCAGCTGTGCCAGCACAACTGCCCGGTGGCCCACGTGGCCGCCGAGTTCCCCCAGCTCTGCGAGGCCGAGACGGAGGTGTTCGCCCGGCTGCTCGGGCGGCACGTCCAGCGCCTCGCCACCATCGCCCACGGCGATGGCGTCTGCACGACCCACGTGCCCGACCCCACCCTGCGGGCACGGTCCACCCCGACCGGGAGGAAGAAGACCTCATGACGACGACTGCTCACCCGGAGCTCGAAGGACTCGGCCGTTACGAGTACGGCTGGGCCGACCGCGACGTGGCCGGCGCCAGCGCCCGGAGAGGGCTCTCGGAGGAGGTCGTGCGCGACATCTCCGGCAAGAAGGACGAGCCCGAGTGGATGCTCGACCTGCGGCTGAAGGGCCTGAAGTTCTTCCACCGCAAGCCGCTGCCCACCTGGGGTGCGGAGCTCGGTGGCATCGACTTCGACAACATCAAGTACTTCGTGCGGTCCACGGAGAAGCAGGCCACCTCCTGGGACGAGCTTCCCGAGGACATCAAGAACACCTACGACAAGCTGGGCATCCCCGAGGCGGAGAAGCAGCGGCTGATCGCCGGTGTCGCGGCGCAGTACGAGTCCGAGGTCGTCTACCACCAGATCCGCGAGGACCTCGAGAAGCAGGGCGTGCTGTTCCTCGACACCGACACCGCGCTGCGCGAGCACCCTGAGATCTTCCGTGAGTACTTCGGCACGGTGATCCCGGTCGGCGACAACAAGTTCGCCTCGCTCAACACCTCGGTGTGGTCCGGCGGGTCGTTCATCTACGTCCCGAAGGGCGTGCACGTCGACATCCCGCTGCAGGCCTACTTCCGCATCAACACCGAGAACATGGGCCAGTTCGAGCGGACGCTGATCATCGTCGACGAGGACGCCTACGTGCACTACGTCGAGGGCTGCACCGCGCCGATCTACTC
>CBFGZI010000236.1:0-1774 GCA_965653225.1 uncultured Propionibacteriales bacterium
CAGGCGGCGAAGTGCGGGCTGGAGAACTCCGGGAACCGCTTGGCGAAGTCGTTGATCCGCATCGCCGCCACCCGTCCAGACGCCTCAGTGCCGGCGGGGTTGCTTCCGCGGAGGCAAAGAAACGGCAAGCGAGCGGCGCGTCAGTCCTGGTCGACCTGGACCCGCTTCAGCGGGGTCACGGCGGGGCCGTCGATGACGCTGCCGTCGATGTCGAACCGGGAGCCGTGACACGGGCAGTCCCACGTCGTCTCCGCGTTGTTCCAGCTGACGCTGCAGCCGAGGTGCGAGCAGAAGAGGCTGACCGCGTGCACCTGCTTCGCGGGGTCGCGGTAGGCCCCGACGCTGTGTCCGTCGATCTCGACGACGCCTCCCTCGCCGGGTGCGAGGTGCTCGAGCGACGACGCCTTCACCCGGCCGAGGTGACCGCGCACGAAGTCGCTGCCCACCACGAGGTTGTCCTTGGCCACACCGGCGAGTGTGTGGGGACCGCCGACGCGCGTCGCGTCGAATACAGAAAGCCACGGGTTGTGCCGCTCGGCGATGATGTCGGCGAGTATCGACGACGCCGCGGTGCCGGCGCTCAGGCCCCATTTGGCGAAGCCGGTGGCGACCAGGGTCCGCGAGGTCAGTGGGACACGCCCGACGTAGGGCAGCTTGTCCGGGGTGGTGAAGTCCTGCGACGACCAGCGGTATTCCACCGCCTCGACGTCGAAGGTCGCACGGGCCCAGTCCTCGAGGTCTCGGTAAGCCCGGGCGGTGTCGTTCTGCTTGCCCGTCTGGTGGTCGTTGCCGACCACGATGAGTCCTTCGGCGCCTGGGTCGAGCCAGGGGCGCGTCGACCGCGAGGGCGCGTCGACGCTGAGCCCCATGCCCTTGGGCGCGTCGCTGCGCAACCGTAGTGCGATCCCGTACGACCGGGTCGGCCGAGTCCGGGCGAAGTACGCGCATCGGCAGCAGCGTCGCGAGCACCACGTGCCTGGCGCGGACCTTCGCTCCTGTCGAGGTCCTCACCACGGCGGCGTGCTGCTGCTCGTCGACGTCGAGCACACGAGTGTTCTCGAACAACCGCCCGCCGGTGTCGGTCAGGCCGGCGGCGAGCCCGGTGAGGTAGCGACCGGGGTGGAAGTGCAGCTGGTCGTCGAAGCCGACCGCGGTCTCGACAGGAAAGGGCAGCTCCGTGGTCTCGGTCAAGGTGGCCGGAAGGCCCAGCCGTCGCGCGGCCAGGAACTCCGCCTCGATCGCGGCACGCCGGCGAGGCTCGCGCGTCCACACGTACGACGGTGCCCAGGTCAGGTCGCAGTCGATGCCGAGCTCGTCGACCAGACCGGCCACCTGGTCCAGGGCGGCCTGGTTGGCCTCGGCGTACTGCCGGGCCTTCTGCTCACCGTGCCGCCGGATGAGGGTGTCGTAGAGGAGGCTGTGCTGTGACGTGACCTTGCCGGTCGTGTTGCCGCTCGTGCCGTGGCCGACCTGACGGGCCTCCAGCACCGCGACGCGCAGGCCATCGCGACGAGCGAGCAGCGCTGTCGTCAAACCGACGATACCGCCGCCCACCACCGCAACGTCGACGTCTAGGTCCTCCTGGAGATGCGGGTACTGCGGCTGGTCCGTCGTCGCCAACCAGACACTCCTGTGCTGCACCGGCCCCTCCTCTCGTCGGGGCGGTACCCGTCGAAGGGTAAGGGCATGCACCGTGAGCAGCCGACGCCTGTGCCGGTCCTACCCCGCGTTGGCGGGGATGAGGATCGGCAGGCCGCGCTCGCCGGTCTCCACG
>CBFGZI010000237.1:0-1724 GCA_965653225.1 uncultured Propionibacteriales bacterium
GTTACCGCTCCAGGCCGGCTTCCTTGGCCGCGTCGTAGAAGTCGTTGACGAGAACGACCTGCCGGCCGGCTCGGTCGAGCACTGAGGCGGCGATGGAGGCGCGGTAGCCGGAGCCGCAGTGGACCCAGACCTCACCATGTGGTACTTCGTCGATGCGGTCGGCGAGCTCGTGCAGCGGGATGTGCTGGGAGTCCTTGACGGCGCCCTTGGCGCGCTCGTCGTTGCGCCTGGTGTCGAGGACGTGCACGTTGCGCTCGGCAATGGTCTTGGCGAGGCCGGCGAAGTCGGTGACCGGGTAGGACCGGACCTCGCCACCGTCGGCCAGAGCCTTGATGTCGCCGGCGGCGACACCGGCCAGCGAGTCGATGCCGATCCGCACGAGCTCGCGCTTGGCGTCGGCGATCTGCTCGATCGACTCGGCGACCAACGTCAGCGGGGTTCCCCACCGGTACAGCCATCCGAGGTAGGTGACGAAGCTGGTGGACAGCTCGAACGCCAGCGAGCCGGCGAGGTGTCCGGCGGCGAAGGCCGTGCGCTCGCGCAGGTCGACCACCCACTCACCGGCTTCGATGCGGCGCCGCAGCTCGGCCGGGTCCACCTGCTCGGGCAGGGTCAGGTCCACCGGGGCGGGGCCCTGCCGGTTGATGGGCGCCATCCGCTCGTAGTAGGCGGGGTAGGCGTCCAGGCCGGACAGCAAGGTGTCCACGTACTCCTGCTCCCGCATGGTCAGGGCGGGGTTGGACTGGGCCTGCTGACCGATGGTGGAGCTGTCGCCGCTCGCGGGTGTGGCCGAGCAGAAGCTGCCGAACCCGTGCGTGGGGTACACCTTGGTCTCGGGAGGCAGCTCTGCAACCAGGCGTCGCAGCGAGGAGAACTGCCTGCGGGTCAACGTGTCGGTGTGCTCGGGGCCCACCAGGTCGGTGCGGCCGCTGGTGCCGAACAGCATCGACCCGCCGGTGAACACGGCGTGAGGATTGGCTTGGGCGTCCTCCAGCACGTACGACATGTGATGGAAGGTGTGGCCGGGGGTGTGCAGCGCGCGAATCCGCATGCTGCCCGAGGAGAGCACGTCGCCCTCACGGATCGGTGTGCGCTCGTACAAGACGTCGTCGTCGGCAGGCACCACGTACTCGGCGCCGGTGCGCCGAGCCAGCTCCAGACCACCGGTCACGTAGTCGTTGTGGATGTGGGTCTCCAGCACGTACGCCAACCGGAGGTTGTGCTGCTCCAGCAGGTGCAGCACCCGGTCGATGTCGCGCTGCGGGTCCACCACGACCGCCACGTCGCCGTCGGAGGCCAGGTAGCTGCGGTCGCCGAGGCTTGAGGTCTCGATGATCTCGACGCGTGTCATGGTTCCTTACCTACCCCGTAGGGTATCCAGGAGTGTTTGCTGAGAGGTGTCAGTGCGTGGTTCAGGGGGTGTCACGTCGCTACGGAGCCTCCAGCGGCAGGCCGTCCTTGGCCCACCGCTGCAGCCCGCCAACCATGTTCTCGGCGGGGATGCCCAGGCCACGCAGGTACTCCGCGACGTGGTCGCTACGGTGGCCACTGCGACACACCGCCACCACGGGTCGGTTGCGGTCGATCTCGTCCAGACGTGCGGGCACCTGGCGCATGGGAATGTGCACGGAGCCGTGGATGTGGCCGGCGGCCCACTCCTCGGGCTCGCGCACGTCCAGGATCTGGAGTTCCGAGCGCCGGTCGTAGGCGGTGCGCGGGTCCAT
>CBFGZI010000238.1:0-1693 GCA_965653225.1 uncultured Propionibacteriales bacterium
GAACGACTGCAGGGCGGTACGGACGTCCTCCCCCTTGTGCGGCTTGATCACCGCGGTCACGAGCTTCATGCCCTCAGCCTTCCCTCGGTCGTGCCCTCGTCGACCATCGTGTCGCTGCCCGGCTCGTCCGCCACCGGGGTGCGTCCGGGTGCGGTGTCGCCGTCCGGCGCGCCCGTCGCCGGGGTCGCCGGTGTCGCGGGCGGGCGTGTGCCGGCACCGAGGTGCGGCCGGTGGGCCGCGCCCGAGGCGGCGGTGTGCAGGTCGTAGCCGGTCTCGGCGTGCAGGACCAGGTCGATGCCGGTCACCTCGTGCTCCTCGTCGATGCGGAACCCGACCGTGCGCTGCAGCAGGTAGCCGATGACCAGCGTGACCGTGAACGAGAACGTGAGTACGGCGAGCGCGCCCACGACCTGGCGCCACAGCTGGTCGACCCCGCCGCCGTACAGCAGTCCGTCCACGCCCGCCGGAGCCGCCGCGGTGGCCAGGAACCCGACACCGATGGTGCCGACGAGGCCGCCGACGAGGTGGACGCCCACCACGTCGAGCGAGTCGTCGTAGCCCCAGCGGTACTTCAGTCCGACGGCGAGCGCGCACAGCGCACCGGCGAAGACGCCGAGCACGATCGAGCCGACCGGCGACAGCGACGAGCATGCCGGGGTGATCGCCACCAGGCCGGCGACGATGCCGGACGCCGCGCCCAGTGACGTCGCGTGTCCGTCGCGCAGCCGCTCGGTGGCCAGCCAGCCCAGGCAGGCCGCGCCGGTGGCCGCGAGCGTGTTGACCCAGGCGACCGCGGCGGTGTTGTCGGCCGCGACCGCCGACCCGGCGTTGAACCCGAACCAGCCGATCCACAGCAGCCCGGCGCCCAGCATCACCAGCGGCAGGTTGTGCGGCCGCATCGGCTCCTTGCCGAACCCGCGCCGCTTGCCGAGCACCAGCGCCAGCGCCAGGCCCGCGGCGCCCGCGTTGATGTGCACGGCGGTGCCACCGGCGAAGTCGATCACGCGCAGGTTGTTGGCGATCCAGCCGCCGACGTGGCTGCCGGCGTCGAAGTCGAACACCCAGTGCGCGACCGGGAAGTAGACCAGCGTCGCCCATATCCCGGCGAACACCATCCAGGTGCCGAACCTGGCGCGGTCGGCGATCGCGCCGGAGATCAGCGCCACGGTGATGATCGCGAACACCGCCTGGAAGGCGACGAAGGCCATGGCCGGCAGGCCGCCGGACTGCGAGGTCAGGTCCTGCATCAACCCGCGCAGGCCGAGGAACTCGGTGGGGCTGCCGAGCAGCCCCGCGCCCACATCGTCGCCGAAGGCGAAGGTGTAGCCGTACAGCACCCACAGCACGCTGATGAGCGCGAGCGCACCGAAGCTCATCATCATCATGTTGAGGACGCTCTTGACGCGGACCATGCCGCCGTAGAACAGAGCCAGGCCGGGGGTCATCAGCAGCACCAGGGCGGCGCTGGTGAGGATCCAGGCAGTGTCGCCGGTGTTCACCATGTCGTGGGCTCCCAATCGTCACGGGGTGACAGGAGTCGTGCCGAGCAGCAGGCCGGCGACCTCGTCGTCGCCGCTCGCCGCCTCGCTGGTTGGGATGAACCATGCCGGAGCGACATTTCGCGACACGCCGCCTGGTGTTGCGGGGGTGTGAAACCCGGGCCGGCCGGGTTACGGCGGTGTTACAGGCGCGT
>CBFGZI010000239.1:0-1683 GCA_965653225.1 uncultured Propionibacteriales bacterium
CGCCACGCATGATGCGACTGTTCGTCGGTCCCATCAGTCAGAGTGCGTGATAGGGGCTGCCGGATCGGCGCACTGAGTCTGGGCACCGGATCGAGCGCTGGGTCGGGGCACTGGGTCGGGGCACGGTCCGGCCGACCGTGACGACGGACAGTTGGGGACTACACATATGAAGCACTACCTCGTGGCCGCGACCGCGGCGCTGGCGCTCGCCGCCGGTGCGGCGGCACCCGCCGTCGCCGACGTGGTCGACGGCGACAGCCGTGACAACGTCCTGCGCGGGACCCCTGGCCGCGACACCATCCGCGGGCGCGCCGGCGACGACACGCTGCTCGGGCTCGGCGGACGTGACCGGCTGACCGGCGGCGCCGGCCGCGACCGGGTGGACGGCGGCGGACGGCCCGACTTCGCCGCCGGCTCGGGCGGAGCCGATCGGCTCATCGGCCGCGGGGGCGCCGACACGCTGTACGGCGGCACCGGCGGCGACGACCTGGTCGGCGGGCCCGGCGGCGACGAGCTGCAGGACTTCACCTCGACCGAGTTCGGTGGGACCTTCGCCAACGACCAGGACATGATCGACGCCGGCGCCGGCGACGACCACATCGGCGTGGTGGACGGCCGCGACCGGGTGCTCGCCGGGACCGGCAACGACGAGATCCGGATGGAGGACGACGGCTTCCGCGACGTCATCCGCTGCGGCCCGGGCAACGACCGGCTCATCTACTTCGGCAGCCGCGACCGCCGCGACACCGTGCTCGGCTGCGAGCACGTCCAGGTCTTCCGCTGACTCTCCCCCGTGACGCGTCAAGTTTTCGACACCCTCCCTCCCGTGACGCGTCAAGTTTTCGACCCACCCTTCCGTGACGCGTCAATTCATCGCAGCGGGTCGTAGACACTTTGGCGCGTCACGAGAGAGTGGTGGGCTGAGGCGTCGAGGGATTGGCGCGTCACCAGAGAGTGGTGAGCTGAAGCGTCGAGGGATTGACGCGTCACCAGAGAGCAGTGAGCTGAAGCGTCGGGAACTGGCGCGTCACCACATTGCTAGGTCTCGGCGTCGAGTGCGGTGAGGACGGCGAGGCCGCGGGGTGAGATGCGGTAGCCGACCGCCAGTGACTCGGTGAGACCGAGGTTCTTCAGCTTGCGTACGTCGGTCTTGAACGCCTGGCGCTCCTGCCCGCGGTCGGCGGCCAGCGTGGTCGACACCTCACCGGGTCGGGCAGCGATCAGCGCGAGCACGTCACGGGTCCACGGTCCGGTCGGCGACGCGGCGTCCAGACGGTGCAGCCGTGTACGGAGCCGTTCGAGCTCGGCCTGGCTCAGCGCGTCGTCGGCGCGCAGCGCGATGCGGTCGTCGGGCCCGGCGTAGTGCAGGTCGACCCGCCATACCCGGGAGTTGCCATGCGGGTTCCGCAGCCGGCGTCGCAGGGCCGGCAGGTCCGGCTCGCCCGCCGCGTGCGCATCGGCCTCGGTCAGGTCGGCCACCCGTACACGCGTGACTGCGTCGACCTCGAGCAGCATGCCGGCGACGCGGTAGCGGCCGCCCGGACGGGCCTGGGGTTTCTTCCACGTACGGAATGTCCGCGTGATCGACCCGTCCGCCAGACCGGGATGCGCGTCGACGGAGAACAGCATGTGCTCAACATACGCATGGCAAAACCTTCGCCCGGCACGCAGCCAAACCCGACG
>CBFGZI010000240.1:0-1596 GCA_965653225.1 uncultured Propionibacteriales bacterium
GACGTTGCCCGGGACGTCATACCTCTTGGCTGCTATAGGTGTCGGTTCGTATGACTGTGAGTCTGATGGCGCAGCCCGGGGTAGGTGACGGGTTGCGGGCAGTGGCCCCCGGGTGTGACCCACCGTATGACTGGCTTGGTGCCTTGCACACGACTTGTCCACCCGGGGCTGCTGCTGGTCCGGTCCAAGCAGAGCAACTGACCTGATCAGGAGCTTGACCGCCGGCGTTGATGGCGTCGGCGTGTCCCATCACAGTCTCGTCGTCACTCCGCCTGGACCGAAACCAACACGTCCCCTCCAGGCAAGGAGTTGAACGCATGACCAGTGTGTCCACGCTGGCCGATCTTGTCGACGTGGTGATCGGTGTCGACACCCACGTCGAGACGCACAGCGCGTGCGCGGTCCGGTGCGACAACGGCGCGGTGCTCGACCGGGTCACCGTGCCGACCACCCCGGCCGGCTACCGGCAGCTCGTCGAGTTCGCCGACGCCGTGAGCGCCGACGCCGTGAGCGCCGACGCCGTGAGCGCCGACGCCGTGAGCGCCGACGCGGTGGGCGCCGGCGCCGGCGATACCGTCGCCGAGCAGGGCGACGCCGAGGGCGTGGGCGATGGCATGGAGCCGGCGGTGATCGCCCTGCGGGCCTGGGCCATCGAGGGCACCGGCGCGCACGGCGCCGGCCTGACCCGGGTGCTCGATCAGCACCAGGAGGTGGTCTTCGAGCTGGACCGGCCGCAGCGGGCCAAGCGCCGCAACGGCAAGAAGTCCGATCCGCTGGACGCCGAACGCGCCGCCCGCGAGGCGCTGGCCCGTCCGCGGCTGGGCACCCCACGCGCCGGGCACGGCGACCGGCAGGTCCTCGCCCAACTGCTCTCCGCGCGCGCGAGCGCGGTGCAGGGCGCCACCGACGCGCAGCGCCAGCTGTTCTCCTGGGTCGTGGCGGCCCCGGACCAGATCCGCGACCGGCTGCGCGGCCGCCGGCGCACCGACCTGCTCCGCGCCGCCGCACGAATCCGCGGCCACGCCACCTGGAAGGAGGACACCCAGATGATCGCCGAGACCCTCGCCACGGTGGCCAAACGAGCCCTCGCACTGATCGAGGAGGCCAACCACTACCAGAAGCAGATCCGACGCCTGGTCCGCCGCTGGCGTCCCGACCTGCTCGACGAGACCGGCATCGGCCCGATCGTGGCCGCCACCGTGCTCTGCGCCTGGTCCCACCCCGGCCGGATCCACTCCGAGGCCGGATTCGCCATGCTCGCCGGCACCGCCCCCATCCCCGCCAACAGCGGCCAGACCACCACCCGCTACCGGCTCAACCCCTACGGCGACCGACGACTCAACCACGCCCTGCACACCATCGTCAGCGTCCGGCAACGCTGCCACCAACCCACCCAGACCTACACCGAGAAACGCACCACCCAAGGCAAGACCAAACGCGAGATCCGCCGCTGCCTCAAGCGCTACATCATCCGCGACCTCTACAGAATCCTGGAAAACCCAAAAACCCCCACTCAAAGGGTTGACGCGACATAGGAGCGTCGTCCCGCACGGCGGGTTGCGTCCGGATTCTGTGTCTGACGGACGCTGTTGTAAG
>CBFGZI010000241.1:0-1593 GCA_965653225.1 uncultured Propionibacteriales bacterium
AGCGAGATTTCCCAGCGAAGTTTCCCTGTGCGACAGGCCAGGTGACCAACCAGTAACGCGTCACGCGTCAGGAGCCGACCATGACCAACGTCGTGATGATCTCGCCGGGCTACCCGGTGGAGATGTCGTACTTCACCCGCGGGCTGGCCGCCGTCGGCGCGCGCGTGATCGGAGTGGGCGACCAGCCGCCGCACGCCCTTCCCGACGCGGCCCGGCAGTCGCTGGCCCACTACGAGCACGTCTCGCTCGCCGACGAGGGCGCGGTGCTCGCGGCGCTGAAGGGCCTGTCCCAGCACGTGCGCATCGACCAGGTCGAGTGCCTGTGGGAGCCGTACATGCTGCTGGCCGCGCGGATCCGCGAGATGTTCGGGCTTCCCGGCATGACCGTGCAGGAGACGGTGCCGTTCCGTGACAAGGAGCGGATGAAGCAGGTGCTCGACGCCGCTGGTGTGCGTACTCCGTGGCACGTGAGCACGACGACGGTAGCCGGCGTCTGGGAGGCGGCCGAGCGCATCGGCTTCCCGCTGATCGTCAAGCCGATCGCCGGCGCCGGCTCGGCCGACACCTACCGGGTCGACTCCGCCGAGGAGCTGAACACCGTGCTGCCGCTGCTGCGGCACGTGCCCGAGGTCAGCGTCGAGGAGTTCGTCGACGGCGAGGAGCTGACGTACGACACGGTCTGCGCGAACGGGGAGATCCTGTTCGAGCACATCCTGTGGTACCGGCCGCGACCGTTGCAGATGCGCATGAACGAATGGGTCAGCCCGGTGACGATCTCGTTGCGCGACCTGAGCGTCCCCGACGTGCAGGGTGGGCGCAAGATGGGCGCGGAGGTGCTGTCCGCGCTGGGGTTCCGCTCCGGGTTCACGCACATGGAGTGGTACCGCAAGGCCGACGGCGAGGTGGTGTTCGGCGAGATCGGCGCCCGTCCGCCCGGCGCGCGGGTGGTCGACCTGATGAACTACGCCTCCGACGCGGACCTGTACGTCGGCTGGGCCGAGGCCGTCGTGCACGGCCGGATGGCGCCGGTCGAGCGCCGCTACAACGCCGGCAGCATCTTCAAGCGTGCCCGGGGCGCGGGCCGGATCAGCCACGTGGAGGGACTGGACCGGCTGCTCGCGCAGTACGGCGACCACGTCGTGAACATCGAGCTGCTCCCGGTCGGCGCGCCGCGCCGCGACTGGCGGGCCAGCGTGATCGGCGACGGGATCATCGTGGTGCGGCATCCGGAGTTCCAGCAGGTGCTGGAGATGACCGACCGGTTCGCCGGTGACCTGCACATGTACGCCAGCTGACGCCGCCACGCTGGTCGCGTGTCACCGCTGCCGCGCTCCATGTGTCCGGCACAGACACGCAACAGTTGGCCGCCGACCGGTCACCACAGCCCCGTCAGTCGTGTGTCACTGACTCGGCGCGGCATGTGCCCAAAACCGACACGCGACTTCCGAACGCGAGTCGCGCATCGCCCCCGCTGGTCGCGTGTCACCGCTGCCCCGCTCGATGTGTCCGGCACAGACACGCGACCGTAGGCCGCCGACCGGTCACCACAGCCCCGTCAGTCGTGTGTCACTGACTCGGCGCGGCATGTGCCCA
>CBFGZI010000242.1:0-1532 GCA_965653225.1 uncultured Propionibacteriales bacterium
GTTCATGCCCCGCGCAGACATCGCCACGGAGACCCTGGTGGCGGGCCTGCACGAGATCGGCTGGGAGGTCGAAGACGTCACGGCCTACCGCACGGTGCGGGCCACCCCGCCGCCGGCGCCGACCCGGGAGGCGATCAAGACCGGCCGGTTCGACGCGGTGGTGTTCACCTCGTCGTCGACGGTGCGGAACCTGGTCGGCATCGCCGGCAAGCCGCACCCGTCCACGGTGATCGCGGTCATCGGGCCGGCCACCGCGAAGACCGCCGAGGAGCACGGGCTGCGGGTCGACGTACTCGCCCCGTCGCCGTCGGTGGAGGCGCTCGTGGACGCGCTCGCCGACTTCGGCGCGGTGCGCCGGGCGGCGATGGTGGAGGCCGGCCAGCCGGTCACCAAGCCGTCCGACCGGCGCCCCTCGGCCCGCCGGAAGGCGACCTGACGGTGGGCTTCCCGGAGATTCGGCCGCGCCGGCTGCGTCGTACCCCGGCGCTGCGGCGGCTGGTCGCGGAGACCTCGGTGGAGCCGCGTCAGCTGGTGCTGCCGATGTTCGTGCGGGAGGGCGCCTCGGAGCCGATACCGATCAGCAGCATGCCCGGCGTCGTACAGCACACCCGCGACACGCTGCGCAAGGCGGTCGCCGAGGCCGCCGAGCTCGGCCTTGGCGGGGTGATGCTGTTCGGCGTCCCGGAGCACAAGGACGGCCGCGGCAGCGGCGCCGTCGACCCGAACGGCATCCTGAACCTGGCGATCCGGGACGCGGTCGCGGAGGTCGGCGACGCGTTGCCGGTGATGGCGGACCTGTGTCTCGACGAGTTCACCGACCACGGCCACTGCGGGTTGCTCACTCCTTCCGGGGCGGTGGACAACGACGCCACCCTCGAGGCGTACGCCGAGATGGCGGTAATGCAGGCCACCGCCGGGGTCGACGTGGTCGGGCCGAGCGGGATGATGGACGGCCAGGTGGCCGCGGTCCGGAAGGCGCTCGACGGCGCCGGGCACATCGACGTGGCGATCCTGGCCTACTCGGCGAAGTACGCCTCGGCGTTCTTCGGCCCGTTCCGGGAGGCCGTGGCGTCCACCCTGCAGGGCGACCGGCGCACCTACCAGCAGGACTCCGCGAACGGGGTCGAGGGCGTCCGCGAGGCGCTGCTCGACGTCGACGAGGGCGCCGACATCGTGATGGTGAAGCCCGCGCTGGCCTACCTCGACGTGCTGCGCGCAGTGCGCGAGAGCGTCGACGTGCCGGTCGCGGCATACAACATCTCCGGCGAGTACGCGATGGTCGAGGCGGCCGCGGCGAACGGCTGGATCGACCGGGACGCCGCGATCCTGGAGTCGCTCACCTCGATCCGGCGCGCCGGCGCCGACATCGTGCTCACCTACTGGGCCGCCGAGGCCGCCTCCCGCCTGCTCCGCTGACCCCTGCGCGGTTTTCCCAAGGTATGCAGATGAACCTGCGCTTCCCACGACATATGCGCCGAGGGAAGCGCAGGTTTCTCGTGGGAAGCGCGGCGGTACGTCGACCGGAGCGACGG
>CBFGZI010000243.1:0-1521 GCA_965653225.1 uncultured Propionibacteriales bacterium
AGCGCAAGCAGGCCTGACCCAACTCGGCAGCTCTGCGCGCTGGCGTGCGGGGACCTCGGGACCGCGCCCGCCTCGCGACCGGCGCACCGACCACAAGCCATGTAACCGGGTCGTGTGGTCGCTTCCCTCGGGGTGTGCGCCTCGGGAAGTGTCCACGCGCCGCGTAACCGGGTGTTGTGGGCGCGGGTTGGAGCAGCATCGGAGCCGGGCACCGACGGACGCAGCCCGCGCGTCGGGGCCGCTACTTGTCGATGTCGCCGACCACGAAGAACATCGACCCGAGCACGGCGACCATGTCGGCGACCACGCACCCGGTGAGCACCTCGGGCAGCACCGAGATGTTGTTGAACGACGCCGAGCGCAGCTTCATCCGCCACGGCGTCTTCTCGCCCTTCGACACCAGGTAGTAGCCGTTGATCCCCAGCGGGTTCTCGGTCCACGCGTACGTCGCGCCCTCGGGCACCTTGAGGTTCTTGGGCAGCCGCTGGTTCACCGGCCCGGCAGGCAGCGACCGCAGCCGCCAGATGCACGCGTCGGCGAGCTCGAGCGAGGTCTTCACCTGGTCGAGCAGCAGGCCGAACCGCGCATGGCAGTCCCCCTCCGGCCGGGTGTGCACCCGCAGCACGCCGTCGGCGGCGAGCTCGTCGTAGGCGAGGTACGGCTCGTCTCGGCGCAGGTCGAAGTCGACGCCCGAGGCGCGCGCGATCGGGCCGGAGACGCCGTACGCCGCGATCAGCTCCGGTGACAGCACTCCCACACCGCGCGTGCGCGCCACGAAGATCTCGTTCTCGAAGATCAGGTCCTCGATCTGTGGCAGCCGCCGGCGCACCGCCGCCACCGCCGCCTCCGTACGGTCCAGCCAGCCCGCCGGCAGGTCCTCCTTCAGCCCGCCGACGCGGTTGAACATGTAGTGCATGCGGCCACCGGAGATCTCCTCCATGACCTGCTGGATCGTCTCCCGCTCACGAAAGGCGTAGAAGACGGGCGTGATCGCACCGATCTCCAGCGGGTACGACCCGAGGAACATCAGGTGGTTCAGCACCCGGTTCAGCTCCGCCAGCAGCGTGCGCGCCCACACCGCGCGTACGGGCACCTCCATGCCCAGCATCCGCTCGGCCGCGAGCACCACCCCCAGCTCGGAGGAGAACGCCGACAGCCAGTCGTGGCGGTTGGCCAGCACGATGACCTGGCGGTAGTCGCGCACCTCGAACAGCTTCTCCACGCCGCGGTGCATGTAGCCGATGATCGGGTCGCAGGAGACGATGCGCTCGCCGTCGAGGGTCAGCTGCAGGCGGAGGACGCCGTGGGTGGCGGGGTGCTGCGGACCGATGTTGAGCACCATGTCCTGGGTCTGCAGGCTGCCGGCGCCCTGCCCGCCGCCGCGCTCGTAGCCGCCGAAACCCGCGGCCCCCGCGCCGACGCCGACGATCCGCTTCTCCGCCATCGACTGCCATCCTGTCACGCCGCGCGACGGTAGCCTCGAAACCATGGACCAGCTGTTCGCGCCTCTCGGCCTCGACT